>JAQBQL010000261.1 GCA_028287035.1 Labilithrix sp.
TGGCGGGCGCGCGCGCCCAGCCGGGCCCACGGCGTCCCCCGCTCGCGCCGGGCCCGGTCCCGAGCGCGACGATCCGAGCGCCCGCCGCGCCGGTCCCGCAGGCGATCCCCGGCAACATCCGCGCGCACGTCGGCGCCGACTACGTGGCGCGGCTCCTGCGGTCGAGCGACCCCGACGAGCGCATCCGCGGGATCCAGCGCGCCGCCGCGATCGGGAGCGCCGAGACCGTCGCGCTCCTCGTGCAGGCGACCGAGGCTGGCCCCGCGGTCCGTTCCGACACCCGCGCCCTCGTCGAGCTCGCGCGCGGGCTTGCGCCCTTCGCCGGGCAGGAGCGAGCACGCGCGGCGCTCGTGACGATCATGGGGACGGGCAACCCCGGCGCTGCGGGACGGCTCGTGATCGCGGGGCGTGGTCCCGACGGAGCGCCCCTCGACGAGGGGGACCCGGCGGCGCGCGCCGAGCTGGCCCGCGAGATCGCGGCGATGGCGCTCGGGCGGACCGGCGAAGCGAAGGCCCTCGAGGCGCTCTACGCGGCGGCTCGAACCGGCGGCAGCGCACAGAACGCGGCGCAGCTCGCGCTCCTCCTCTACCCGCCACGCGAGGCAGGCATCTACGGGACCGCGACGAGGGCGGGCACGGGTCTGCCGGTCCCGCTGCTCCGGCTGCTCGGCCAGCTCGGGGACCTGCGTGCGCTCGACGTGCTGCACGCGGCGGCTCGTGCGAGCGACGTTCCCTCGCGCGCCGCCGCCCTCGTGTCGCTCGCCGAGCTCGGTGACGTGCGGGTCCTCCCGCTCGCCCGGGCCGCCGTCGCGGAGTCGGATGCGCGGGTCCGCGCCGCGGGAGGCGAGGCGCTCGTCCTCGTCTCGGCGCCGGAGCGGTTCAAGGTGGTCGCCGCGCTCGTGGCCGACGAGTCCACCGCGGCGGCCGGGATCCGCCTCGCGGAACGCGTGTATCATGCAGATATCACGCGGCTCCTCGCGCCGCGCGCGAGCGACCACCCCGACGTCGAGCTGCGTGCCGCGGCGATCCGGGCGCTCGGACGCTCGGTCGACCCGGGAGCGGCCGACGCCCTCGCGGCGCCCGCGCTCGTCAGTGACGCGAGGCTCGGGTACCTCGCGGCGGTGGCGCTCGCCCGCTCGCCGGCCGAGAACGCGCTGAAGCGAATCCTCGCCCTCGCTGCCGCGCCGACCACCGCGCCGCTGGGCATCCGCGCGTACGTGGTGCGGGCCCTCGTGCGGCACGAGACGAGCGACGCGGGCGACGAGCTGCTCGTGCGGCTGCACGCGTCGCGCAACGCTCGCGACCGTGCGCTCGGCACGTTCGGTCTGGTCGCCCTCGGCCGGCGTGACGTGGCGGATGGCCTCGCCGATCCCGACGCTCGGGTCCGGCGGGCGGCGGCCATGGCGGCGCTCGCGGTGCCCACGCACCGGAACCTGCGCGCCCTCCGCGAGCAGCACGGGCGCGAGAAGGACGACGTCACCCGGCAGGTCCTCGCGATCGGGCTGCTCGACGGTGACGACGAGGGGCTCGTCAAGACGACCACGCTCGTCGACCGTGCCGACGCGGGCGGTCCCGACGCGGCGCTCGCGACGCTCGCCCTCGCGCGCCGCGCCGACGAGAGCAGCGAGCGCAAGGTGACGCAGCTGCTGGGCGCGCGTGACGTCGTCCTCCGCGCCCATGCCGCGCGCGGGCTCGGCGCCTCCTCGCTGCCGGACGCGTCGGGGCGGCTCGCCGACGCCTATGCGTACGAGACCGAAGCCGTCGTTCGCCGGGCGATCGTCGCGGCGCTCGCGGAGCGTCCCCTCGACGCGGATGCGCCGGCTCGGCGGACGACGCTCTCGTTCGCGAGCGACCTCGATCCCGACGGTCCCACCCGGCAGGCCGCACGCCTCGCGACCGCCGGAGCCACGACCCCCCTCGGCGCTTCCCCGCTGCTCGAGACGGCGTGGCTCAGGGTGCTGACCGCGGACGGCGGCGCGCCGGGCAGCGTCCACGTCGGGTCGCTCGTCCGGTCCGACGGTCTCGCGGTGCCCATCGCGTTCGACGAGGACGGCTTCGCGCTCGTACCCGGGCTCCCGGCCGGCGAGACGCGGCTCGCGCTTGCGCCGCGGCTGCCGCAGGGCAAAGCTCCTTCGCCATGAGCGAGCCGAAGGCCCCTCCGTCCTTCGAGGACGGCATCAAGCGCCTCTCCGAGATCGTCCAGACCCTCGAGAAGGGCGACCTGCCGCTCGAGGAGTCGCTGCGCCTCTTCGAGGAGGGCGTCGGCCTCTCGCGCGCCTCTCAGGAGCGGCTCGACTCGGCCCAGAAGCGCGTCGAGGAGCTTCTCGGCTTCGAGCGAGACGGCAAGGCGCGCACGAAGGACTTCGAGGTCCGCGGCGACCGTTCGAGCGATCCGCGCGAGGACTGACGCCTCAGGGCGCCTTCTTGGGGCCGGGCACGACGGGGTCGCCCTTGGTCGGAACGCGGCGCAGGTTGCTGTGATCGTCGACGGGAGTCTTGCCGGGCCGCGCGCGCTCCGACTCGGGGGTCGAAGGCGTCTCGCGCCGGTTCGCGGGCTCCTCCTTGGGCGTGAGGACCGCGGGCAGGTCGACGGCATTCGTGATGTCGTTCACGGCACGCTTGATGGCGCTGAAGCTGGTCGTGCCCGCGATGACGAACAGGAGTCCGATCTGGGTCGAGCTCACCGCCTCGAAGCGCGCGGGCTCCTGGTACGAGTTGACCGCGAGGCGGTTTCCCCACTCGTACGACAGCTCGGCGCCGAGCAGGAGCGACCCGCCCGTCCCGTGCGAACCGACGCCCAGCGAGCCGGCGACCCGGTTCGTGCTCGCCGGGAAGAAAGCCATCGGATCATTGACCAGCCGACCTGCCGGCACCGTGCTGAGGTCCGTGCTGATGCCCGAGAGAACGCTGAGGAACGGGGCGACGTAGTTCTCGAGGCCGACGCCGAAGTTCACGGCGCCCTTCGCGCGGTTCGACAGATCGAGGCTCGTCGCGCGATCGCCGAAGTTCCCGTTGCCGACGTCGACGGCGCGTCCCGTGAGCTGCGCCCGGTACGCGGAGGCGAGCGGGAGGTGATAGCTCGCGTTCAGCTCGGCGGTTCCCCACGAGTACCGCACGCCGGTGCCCAGGGCGACGCGGAGCGGGCTGTACGCCGCGAAGGCGCCGTCGGCCGTGACCGAGTGCGTCTGCCCGCCGAGGCCATCATCGTGCGTGTAGTGGTTGAGGCCGCCCGACCCGAAGATGTGCAGCGAGGGCGCCTCGACGGTGAGGCCGACCGTCTGGTAACGGCCGATGCGGTACGTCGCGCCGACGGTGGCAGTCACGTCGTAGGAGTCACCGTGGCCCGCGTTGTAGAAGGCCTGGCTGACGGGCACGCCGCCCGCGCCGCTACCCGTGGACGTCGACTCGAAGATGCTGCGGTAGCCGGCGCGGCTCAGATGGACCGACGCGCCGACCGCGAGCGCGTTGGTCACGTACATGCCGTACGTGGGGCCGACCGCGATGCGCCGGAACGACTGGCGCACCGTCTGCGATTGGCGCGCGCCGTTGTTGGAGTAGTCCTCGTTGTTGAGGGAAAAGTCGTTGTTCTGGACGGTGGCGAGGCAGATGCCGAGCCGGGCCTGGCTCTCCGCGAACTGCTTGCGATCGACCTTGCTCAGGAACCGCAGCTCTCCGACGCGCAGGAAGATGCAGAGGCTTCCCGGCAGCGAGTCGAAGCCTGCGGTGCTGACCTGCGCGCCCGAGCCAGTGTCCTTGATGTTCCCGAACTTCGCCTGGTCGATCGCGCCCGGCTGGTACCACTCGCGCGAGGAGAAGTACGAGAGCTGGTAGAAGTTCGCCGAGAACGACAGGTGGCCCGGGTCGAGCCGCACGACCGTCGCCGGGTTCAGGAATGCCGAGGAGCTGTCGTTTCCGAACACGATCCCGGTGCCGCCGACGAGCGTGCTCCGTCCTCCTACCGGCGCGAGGCGGTAGTTCGACTGCGCCGCCGCCGTCGTCGAGACGAGCAGCGTGGCCGCGAACGGGAGCAGGCCCACGAGGCTCGACCTGAGCTGGCTGGGGATCACGCGGCGAATCCGTAACACAAAATGAAGAAAGACCCTGCTCGTCGAGCGACGAGCAGGGCCTGAAGGAAGCGTCGGTCACGCGCGTCCGCGACCCGAAGTCACTGCGCGTCGTGAAGGGCCGAGAAGATCGCGTCGATGCCGTCGAGGTACGTGTGGTTGCCGCCCTGGCAGCCATAGAAGCTGTCGGTGTACGTCTTGTCGCCGGACGGCAGGGAGACGACGACCTCGAGGATCGCCTTGTCGGCGCCGCAGCGGTTCGCGTGCGAGACGGTGGCGGCCGTGAGCGCGGTCTCGACCTTCGCGACCTCGGACGCGGTGAGCGTGGTCGTCGACGCCTTCAGCGCGAGCGGCTTGCCGGCGCCGGCGGGGGTGCAGACCTCCGCGGTGAGGACGCGGGTGGCGCGGTCGAACGAGAGCTTCTGCTGACCGAAGCTGCACGTCGACCCGGCCGGCGGGGTCGGGGCGAAGCCGCCGCCCTTGCTCTCGGCAACGAGCTTCGTGGCCTCGGCCGGCCAGATGCTGGCAGAGGCGGGCGTTCCGCAGCTGAAGCCGCAGGTGTTCGCCTTGGCGCCGCCGCCGCACGTCCAGCCGCCGGGCGCGCACATCGGGTGCATGAGCCCCTGCGCGCCGCAGTCGGTCGGCTGCGCACAGTAGGAGGTCTCCTTCGCGAGGCTCTGGCTCCACGTGGAGCCGCTCTTCGTACGCGAGAGGACGAGCGCCTCGCCGTCCGCGCTGTACTTGTAACGGCCGTAGAAGTCGGCCGCGTGGTCGGTGGCCGCGCCGGCCTTCGCCGTGAGGCGCACGTAGCTGCGCGTCGCCGTGAACGTACCCTCGAGGCGGACGCTCGACGGGCACGGAGCGCGGACGCAGCGGATGCCCGTGTCGGCATCGGCGAAGAAGGTGCCGTCCGACTGGAGCACGAGACCCGTGAAGGAGGTCGCCGCGTTCGAGCCGTCGCCAAGGTGGAAGGCGCCGGTCAGCTTCTTCGTGGCCGCGGTGATCTCGTCCTGGGAGGCGGAGGCCTCCTCCGCGTCGCCGTCGTCGCCGGAGCCGGCGTCCGCCGTGCAGCCGTTGATGGCAAGGAACGCAAAACCAAGCGAGAGAGCGGACAGAGCAAGCCTGAAATTCATAATGATTTCCCCTCGTTGAACCTCCGCCATCGGGCGGGGTCATCGGATGCACGGTGTATGACACCGTGCGCGGGGGTGTGCAAGGCGGATCCAGACGATCGAGTCGATCACCCTCGGATTTCAGCCGGTGAGGCGCAGCGCCCTGGCGCTGGGGTTCGGCGCACCGGAGAACGACAGGGCCGCGCCGATCCTCACCTTTTCAGGGTCCGGCGCGAACCGCAGCGGCTTCGCGCGCGCGGGCTAGCGGTTCAGCGCGCCGCGATACACGAATCCATCGCTCGCGAACGCGTCGCCGTACTTGATCGCGTACCAGCCGTCCTTGCTCGCGCCGACCTTCACCTTCGTACCGCGCGGAAGGCGAGCGACGACGGCGCCGGTCTTCGGCACGTCGCGCACCAGCGCGACCTCCCACCCGACGCTCGCCTCGCCGCTGGCGAGATCCGGTTTGCCTTCGCGCTCGTCCTTCGCGTTCTTCTCGGGCGCGGGCATGTCGCCCTTCACCACGTCGTCCTTGTCGGCGACCTTCGCCGGCACGGCATCGGCGCCGGGCGCGAGCGTCACGTTGTAGCCGACCGTGTACCGCGCGTGCTCGTGGGCGACGTTGTTCGCGGTGACGCCCGAGAAGTGCGTCTTGAGGCACCCCGTGATGCCCTCGAGATTGCCGACCGTCGACGACCTGCCGATGTCCCAGGTCAGGCGACCGGATGGGAACTCGACGGAGGCGAGGAACGAGAGCTTGCCGGTCTGACCTTCGGCGGCCGAGCACGTCGCGAGCTTGCGGAGGTGCGGAGCGACGACGTTGTCGAGCCCGGTGACGGTCCCGCACTCGCGGCCCTTCTTGCTCTCGCCGTCGGACGTCTTGCACGAGATGACGTTGCCGCGCAACACGCTCACCTGCGGGGCGCCGCCCGGCGGAGCGGCCGCGGGCGCCGTCGACGCGATCGCGGAGGCGCTGCTCCGGGCCGTGACGCTCGCCGGCGGCGCGCCTTCGTGCTTGCCGGAAGCGGCAGCGGCGGAGGCGGAGGCAGCAGCAGCTGCCGCGGCCTCACCGGGCGCGTTCGGACCGAGCTTCACGCCCATCACGCGAGGCCAGGCGACGCCGATGACGAAGCCGACCGCCGCGATGACGCCGACCTTCACCCAGGCGGGCCCATCATGACCCGGAGCCGGAACTTCCACCGCGAGGGGCGCGTCTTTGCGCATCTTGAGACGACCGTTCTAGCAAGAAGCCGCTGGGCGAGTGAAATACCCAGTGAGCTTTGCTCGGTTGTCACTGCAGAACGCTGAACGCGTGCCCCCTCTTCAGAGGGTCCTCTTCAGGGCAGGATGCGGATGGCGAGGAGGAGCGACCCGTTCTGGTAGGCGAAGCCGCCCACGTGGAACTTGCGACCAGGCTCCGCGGTGAGCTCGGCGAGCGGCTGGAACCCCGCCCCGCTCGGCGCGCTGATCGACGTCGCGACGCGGTAGCGCGGCGGATTGCCGGCGACGCCGTTGTACGCGACCTGGAACGTGCGGCCGTTCGCGAGCTGCATCGTGCTCGGCGTGCCCTGCGCGAGCGGCATCACCTTGCGGTCGAGCAGCTTGTAGCAATTGTACTTGAGCGGGGGCACCTCACCGATCGCCGGATCGACGCTCGGCGTGGCGCACTGGGTGCCGTGGATGACGAGCACCTCCGCCTTGGGGGTGCTGGGCTGCGCCTCCGCGGTGCTGGGCGCGCCGACGAGGAGCGCGCATCCGGCAACCGCGCCCGCGAGCACGAGGCCCAGCGTGGTTCGACGGCTCTGACGCTGATCCGGAATTGCGCGCATCACTTTTCTCCCTGTTCGTCGACCCAGATCACGGCGCTCGTGGACAGCTCGTTGGCCGTCGGAAGGTAGAAGACGCGGACCGACTCCGACGTGGAGTCGATCGCGACGCCCGGACCGGACTCGTCGGCCTGCTGCGCGGCGCCGTTGGCGGCGACCTGCTGCGTGGTGGAGACGGGGCGCGCCGCCATCGGCACCTCCTCGTTCTTGTGCTTGGCGAAGACGAAGATCGAGGCGGCCAGCGCGAGCGCCGCGACCACGCCGGCGCCTAGCTTCAGGCCCGTGCCGCTCCGGGCGCTGCGCGCCTGGCGGGCGCTGGCGATGCTGGCGATGCTGGAGACCTTGGGCGCCGCATCTTCGGCGATCTTCCCCATGACCGCATCCGCCACGTCGAACGCGGCGACGGTCTTCCCGTGCCGGTCGTCGTGGCCCTCGCTGACGAGGTCGCCGAGGCCCGCGACCTGCTCGACGAACCGCACTGCGTCGGGGTTCATGGCGAGGAGCAGCTCGGCGTCACGACGGCCTTCGCCCTCGAGCTCGCCGTCCGCGTACGCCATCAGCGTCATCATGTTCTCGGACGACAGACTCACGACTCTTCCCCGCCTTCTTCGACGCTGTCCCGGGGGATGGCGCCGATCTGTTCGACATAGCAATCGGCGAGCGCCTTCTGCAGCTTCTGACGCGCGTGGAAGAGGCGGCTCATGATGGTCCCTTTCGACACGTTCATGGCCTGGGCCATCTCCTCGTAACTCAGGCCTTCTATCTCTCGCATCACGATGACGCCGCGGTGGTAGGGCGGTAGCGCGTCGAGCGCCACCTGGAGACGTGCGGCGATCTCGCGCCGACGGACGACGTCGGCGGGATCGGACCCGTCGACGCGGCTGAGCAGGGGGAAGTCGGCCTCGAGGGCCTCGTCACTCTCGAACCTCGACTCGTCGATGTCGACGAGCTGGCGGCCCGGCTTCCGGATGAGATCGATGCTGAGGTTCGTGATGATCCGGTAGAGCCACGTGAAGAAGCTGGAGCCACCCTGGAAGTTGTTGAGGCCCTTGAAGACGCGAAGGAAGGCATCCTGGACGAGCTCGCGAGCGTCGTTCTCGTCGCGAACGAGCTGGAGGGCGATGGCGAAAGCCCGACGCTGATGACGCTCGACGAGCGCCTTGAACGCCGCCTTGTCACCTGCTTGCGCCTTCGCGATGAGCCCACGGTCCTCCTCCGCCTCCCGGACTCTTGCTTGCTTTGCGTTGGACGCGTCCGAAACGCGCATATTCACGCTCGGCGCAGGCGGCGGCGCATGCGACGGCGTCTTCTTGGGATCGCGCTCCGGCTCGGACGCGGGCGGGGGCACGTCGAGGCCCTCCCCCTCCTCGCCGGACGAGACGGGAGAGCCCTCGAGCTCGTCCTCCTGTGGGCGGGCGACCGACATCAGCTGGTCCAGGGTAGTCCATGGGGACCGGGGACGGTAGCCTGGGATCATGAAGCGAATTCTCGTGTGCCTCGATGGCTCGCCGCGCGCCCCCTTCGTGCTGGAGACGGCGGCGAACGTCGCGAAGAGCATCGGCGCGAAGCTGTCCCTTCTCCACGCGATCGGCCTTCCGACGTCGATCGATCAGGAGGCCGTCGCGCACGGTGAGTCGGTCACCGCAGCCGCCGAGGCCGCGGCCCGGGCGGAGCTCTCGGCGGCCTCCGCGCACCTCGGCGATCTCGTCGAGGGGCAGCACGTGCGGCTCGGCGTGCCGTGGGATGCCATCTGCCATGCGGCGACCGAGCTCGACTGCGACCTCGTCGTGCTCGGGTCCCACGGCTACACCGGGATCGACAAGATCCTCGGCACCACCGCGGGAAAGGTCGTCAACCACTGCGACCGCTCGGTCATGGTCGTCCGCCAGAAGCCCTGAGGCTTCAGTTGTCGTCGTCGGGGCTTGGCTGCGCCGGGTGGGGCCGGAGCTGCGCGGGCCGCGCCTTCGGCTCCTTCAGCTCGCCGAGCGTCACCTTCAGGTCGAGCGGCTTGCCCGCGCGCAGCACGCGGACCGCCGCCGTCTGACCGACGCCCTTCGTGCTGGCGAGCCACTGCAGGAGGCTCCCTCGGTCGACCGTCTGACCCTCGAACCCGACGATGAGGTCGCCCGCCTGGAGCTTCGCCTTGTCGGCGGGGCCGCCGGGCTCGACCTGCTGGATGACCGCACCCTTTTCGCCGGTGATCTTGAGCTGCTCGTGCTCCTCGGGGCTGAGGTCGCGCGCATCCCGGATGACGACGCCGAGCGCGCTGCGCGTGATCTTCCCCTCCTTGAGGAGGGTCGGCATGAGCTGCTTCACCATGTTGATGGGGATCGCGAAGCCGATGCCCTGCGCGCCGTCCCCGCGGATGGCGGTGTTCATTCCCACCACCTCGCCGCGGAGGTTGAGGAGCGGACCGCCCGAGTTGCCCGGGTTGATCGACGCGTCCGTCTGGAGGAAGTTGTAGTAGCCGGTCGCGTCCAGGCGGACGTCGTTCCCGCCGCGCCCCTTGGCGCTGACGATGCCGGCGCTCACGGTGTGCGAGAGGCCGAAAGGATTGCCGATCGCGACGACCCAGTCGCCGACCTCGAGCGCGTCGGAGTCGCCGAGGGGGATCGCCTTCAGGTCCTTCGCGCCCTCGATCTTCACGACCGCGATGTCGGTGCGCGGGTCCCGGCCGGTGACCTTCGCCTTGTAACGCTTCTCGTCCGACAGGAGGACCGTGATCTCCTCGGCGCCCTCGATCACGTGGTTGTTCGTGATGATGACGCCTTCCTTGTCGACGATGAACCCGGTGCCGAGGCCCTTCTGCTGATGGCCACCGTGGCGGCGGCCGAAGAGCGCGGCGCCTCCCTCCTCTTCTCCGGAGGTGTAGATGGTCACGACGCTCGGGTCGGCGAGCCGCGCGATGGGCGCGAAGCTGAGGGGCGCCATCTTCAGGTCCTGCGGCACTGCGGCGGGCGGCGCGGTGACGCCGACCGCACCGGCCGCGGGCGTACCCGAGGTCAGCGTGGTCGTTCCTGGTGCGGCGGCGGCGCCCGCGTCCTTTCCCTTGCCCTTGCAGGCGGTCACCCCGGCGCCGAGCGCGAGGGCGAGCGGAAGAACGAGGACGAGGCGGGCGGATCGGACGGTTCGAGAGGCAGAGGTCGAACGAAGGGACGGCATGGGCTCCTTGCCTGGGACTGACGCGCGTCCCTCGTCGATTATTTCTTCGCGTGCTCCACGTATCGCATGCGGAGGTCGAACAGCACCTGGGCGAGGAGACGCTCTTCGTCGCCCGTGAGGTTGCCCTTCGTCTTCTCCTCGAGAAGGCTGAGGATGTCGACGTTCTGCTTGGCGAGGCCCAGGTCCACCTGGGTCTCGTTGGTGTCCGGGTCGGGGACCTCGCCCAGGTGCATCAGCGCGGAATGGCTGAGCGACAGGATGAAGGTCGCGAAGTCGAGGTGCGGGAGCGCGTCGTGGTCGCTCATGCCGCGATCACTCCGGCGCGCGTTCGGACGCGTCGTCCGCGTCGTCGTCCGAAGCGGAAGCCTCGGGGTCGGCGGCCGGCTCGGGCTCGTCGGGCGAGGTGATCGCCGCGGGCTCGTTCGAGGCGAACGCCGGCGGCGGCGGGGGGGCAGCGGCAGCGGCGGGCGCGGCGGCGACCTCCTCCACGTCGTCGTCGTCGTCCTCCTCGTCCTCCTCGTCGGAGAAGTCCTCGACGGCGGGCTCGACGATCGGCTGGAGGAGCGCGGGCTGCGACGTGGCGAACGACGCCGTCTGACCGCCGAGATCCGGGAGCGCGGCCAGGTACTTCTCGACGTCCTTCTCGGTCACCGAGCCGGCCTTGAGGTTACGGTCGCGCACTCGGACGTCGAACGTCCAGGGATTCGTCTTCTGCGTCATGCCGCCCGTTTAGCTCCGCGCCCGACGGGCTGCAAGTGTGGGTTCAGGAAGGCTTCTTGGAGCCGAGCTGGACGAGGTTCTCGCCGGCCGGGGGGTGGTCGTGGGAGTGGCCGTGCGCGTGGCCATCCGCGTGGTCGTGCGAGTGGTCGTGGGTCGGATCGTCGCACTCGTGGGTGTGGTAGCCCGCGTCGTCGAAGCCGGCGGCGGCCTCCGCGATCTCTTCCTCGGACGCCGCGGCGACCTCCTTCACCTTGACGGAGTAGCAGAGGGTGACGCCCGCGAGCGGGTGGTTGGCGTCGACGACGACCGACTCCTCCTTCACCTCCATCACGCGCATCGGGACCTCTTCGCCGTCGGGCGACTCGGCCACGACCTCGTCGCCCACGGTGACGTTCGCGGGATCGGGGAAGTCGCTCTTCTCGATCTCCATGACGAGCTCCTCGTCACGCTCGCCGAAGCCTTCTTCGGGGGTGACGCGGATCTCCTTCGACGCGCCGACTTCCAGTCCGTCGAGCGCCGCCTCGAGGCCCGGCACGAGCATGCCGTAGCCGTGCACGTAGAGGATGGGCTCGCCGTCGTCGCCGTCGCTGGAGTCGAGCACCTCGCCCTTGTCGTCACGGAGCGTGTACTCGAGCACCACCCGCGCGTTCGACTGAATCGTGTTCATCGCTGCTCTCTACTACAGGGCGTCCGGTCCCGCGATACGTCCGGCGATGGCGCTCGCGGCGATGACGAGCGGGCTCGCCAGGTAGACCTTGCCGGGACCGCTGCGCCCCGGAAAATTGCGGTTGATGGCGCTCACGGTGACCTGCTCGGGCGAGTCGCTCACGCCCGGGCCGGCCTTGATGCAGGCGCCGCACGAGGGGTCGACGAGCTCGGCGCCCGCGGCGGCGAAGACCTCGAGATAGCCCTTCTTCTCGGCGTAGCGGCGGATGTCCTGCGAGCCGAACTGGATGTAGAGGTGCACGCCGTCGGCGACGCGTTTGCCCTTCTTCACGGCGTCGGCGAGGACCTGCGCGTACATGTCCATGTCGGCCTTCTTGCCGCCCGTGCACGAGCCGCCGTACGCGATGTCGATCTTCACGTTCGCGTCGAGGTCCTTCAGCGGGATGCCGTTGCGCGGGTCGCCGGGGGTCGCGACCATCGGCTCGACGGCCGCGAGATCGATCGTGAACGTCGCGAGGTACTCGGCGCCCGCGTCGGCCTTGACGATGCGCCAGCGCACGTCGTCGGGGTCGAGGCCGCGCTGGTTCGCGAGGTACTCGACCACCACCTCGTCCGCCTCGATGATGCCGGTGAAGCCGCCCGCCTCGACCGCCATGTTGGTGAGTGTCGCGCGCTCGTCGAGCGAGAGCCCGGTGATGCCGTCGCCCCCGAACTCGAGCACCTTGCCGATGCCCTTGCCGGTCTTGAAGAAGTCGGAGCTCAGGATGTGGAGCATCACGTCCTTGGCGCAGACGCCGGGACGGAGCGTGCCGGTGAGCTCGAAGCGCGCCGTCTCGGGGACGGTGACGCGGACGTCCTTCGTGTACCAGGCGTTCGCCATGTCGGTGGACCCGACGCCGAAGGCGAAGCACCCGAGGGCGCCGGCCATGCACGTGTGCGAGTCGGTCCCGGCGACGAGCTGACCGGGGAGCGCGATCTCCTCGATGACCTTGTTGTGGCAGATGGCTTCCGAGCCCACGAGCTTCCCGTCGCGGTGGACCTCGCCGTAGAGCTTCACGCCCTGGCGCTTCGTGAAGTCCTCCTGGACGGTGGCGAGGCTCGCCGCCTGCTCCTTGAGACCCATGTCGCGATGCGCCTTCGGCATGACGAGGTCGAGGAACGTGAGGTGGTCGCGGAAGGCCCACACGGAGCCGGGCTCGGTGACCTTCGCGTCCTTGCCCATCTCGGCCGTGAAGAGCGACTCGGCCATCGGCGTGACGTACTCGTGCGAGAAGCGGACGTCGGTGCGCGCGAAGAACGCATCGCCCGGCTTCACGGCGGGCACGCCGGTCTTGCCGGAGCGCGCGTCGGTGATGACGTGGGCGGCGAGGATCTTCTCGCACAGCGTCATCGGGCGCGGCGCGGTGGTGATGGCAGGGGGCGTCGTCTCGCCGGCGAGACGCGCGCGGTTGTACGCGAAGAGGCCCCCGTGCTCGACGATCGCCGCGCTGATGGGGTCGAGGCCCTTCGTGAACTCGGTCATCGGGATCTCCTCGCCGCGCTCGATGCGCCCGACGAGGCCGAAATCGGTCGACGTGAGCAGGCCGATGTTCTGCGCGTTCTGGCGGTAGATCTTCTCGATGCTCTTCGCGATGACGAGCTGCACGCCCGACTTGAGCTCGCTGTAGGGCGCGGTCTCGCGGCTCGAGCCGCAGCCCTTCGAGGCGCCGCTCACGATGACCCCGAAGCCGCCGTTCTTGATCGCGTCCTTGCCGATCTTGCCGCCGCGGAGGCCGACCAGGCAGTAACGCGCCAGCGTCTCGTCGTAGTAGTAGCAAACCCAGCCCGGCGTGAGCTCGTCCGTCGAGATGTTCGACACGAGCGGCCGCTCCGGATCGAAGGCGAGATCCTCGCCGCCGAGCTGACGCTCGAGGAGCGCTGCGTCCTCCGTCACGTAGAGGGTTCGGCCCTGGATGCGAACAGACCGGGAGGGAGCTGCCATGCTGAGGAGAGGCTTAGCACGCCTCGCCGCGCGCGAGAGTGGCGCCCGCGCGAGCGTTCGGGGTAAAGACCGGCCGCCTTGGCATCCCCTGGTCCGGTCTGCGTCGTCACCACGAGCTACCCGTCGAACGACGGCGACGCGTCCGGTCATTTCGTGAAGGCCGAGGTGCTCGAGCTCGAACGTGCCGGACACGAGGTGACCGTCGTGACGCCGCGACCGGGCGGCGCGTTCGGATGGCCAGGCGTCGCGAGCCGCCTCCGCGCGAGCCCGCTCCGCGCCGTCGAGGCCGCGGGCTGGCTGTTACGCGCTGCGGCGCAGATCACCGAGGCGAAGCCGAGCCGTATCATCGCTCACTGGAGCGTTCCCTCGGCGTGGCCCGCGGTGATGATGTCGCGCGCCGGAGGCGTGCCGCTCGAGATCGTCTCGCACGGCGGCGACGTGCGGCTGCTCGTGGGGATGCCCGCGAGCGTCCGCGGCACGATGATGCGCGGAATGCTCTCGCGTGCCGCGACGTGGCGGTTCGTGTCGGCGTCGCTGCGCGACCATCTCCTCGCCGCGATCGAGCCGGCGCATGCGGTACGTCTCCGCGCCATCGCGCGGGTCGCCCCGAGCCCGATCACGATGCTCGACGTCGAGGCCGACGTGCAGCGCCGCCGCCGCACGCTCGGTGACCGACCGCTCTACGTGTGCGCAGGACGGCTCGTGCCGAGCAAGCGCGTCGATCGCGTGATCGACTACGTCGCCGGGCTCCGCAGCGAGTCGCCGATCCTCGTCGTGCTCGGCGATGGCCCGGAGCGCGCGCGGCTCGAGCGCGTCGCGCTCCGCTGGCGCATCGACGTCCGCTTCCTCGGCAACACGCCGCGCCGCGAGGCGCTCACCTGGATCGGCGCCGCCGACGAGCTCGTGCACGCGTCGGTCGCCGAGGGCGTGTCGACGGTCGTGCGCGAGGCCGAGTCGCTCGGCGTCAAGGTCACGATCCTCTAGTCACGCGAGACGTCGCAGCGTGAGCGACCCGGTCCCGCCGGGTCGCTGCATGCCGCGGCAGGCTCTCAGGCGCCGCCCTTGCGCTGGAACGCCGGGACGTCCCAGTCGGTGTCGAACGCCGGGAAGTTCGCCGAGGCGCGCTCACGGGTCGCGACGCGCGAGCTCGCGGCCGGGATGACGCGCGACTCCGCAGCCGGAACCCGGCGCGAGAACGCGGGCGCCTGCTCGCTGGAGCGCTGCGACTGCGGGGCGGCCGACGGCGCGTACGCCTGCGGCTGCTGCTGGAAGCTCGGGCGCTGCGACGTCATGTGCGACGGGTGACCGATGTGCTGGCTCGCCTGCGGCGCGTACTGGCGCGAGTCGTAGCCCGACGACTGCATCGACGGGACGGTCTGCGGGCCGGCCGGCATGGAGAGGCGCGCGCCCTCGGACATCTGCGCCATGCGCTCGACGTGCTCGAAGCCGGTGGCGATGACGGTGACCTTGACGTTCTCGCCGAGGGCCTCGTCGATGCTCGCGCCGAAGATGATGTTCGCGTCCTCGTGCGCCTGCTCCTGGACGAGGCTCGCCGCCTCCTGGATCTCGCGCATCTTGAGGTCGGGGCCGCCGACGATGTTGATGAGGACGCCGGTGGCGCCGTCGACCGAGATGTCGTCGAGCAGCGGCGAGCTGATGGCCATCTCCGCGGCGAGACGCGCGCGGTTGTTGCCCTTGGCGATGCCGGTGCCCATGAGCGCGCGGCCCATGCAGCTCATGACCGTCTTCACGTCGGCGAAGTCGACGTTGACGATGCCGTTCTGGGTGATGAGGTCGCTGATGCCCTTGACCGCCTGGAACAGGACCTCGTCCGCCTTGCGGAACGCGTCGATGAAGGAGAGGTCCTCCTCGCCGAGCATGAGGAGCTTCTGGTTCGGGATCGTGATGAGGGTGTCGACGTTCTCGGTGAGCTGCTGGAGACCGGTCTCGGCGCGGCGCGAGCGCTGGCGACCCTCGAAGAGGAAGGGCTTCGTGACGACGCCGACGGTGAGCGCGCCTTCTTCACGCGCGAGCTGCGCGATGACGGGGGCCGCGCCGGTGCCGGTGCCGCCGCCCATGCCGGCGCACACGAAGACCATGTCCGCGCCGCTGATCAGCTCCTTGATGCGGGCGTGATCCTCCATGGCCGCCTTGCGACCACGCTCCGGGTCCGCGCCGGCGCCGAGGCCACGCGTCACCGCGCCGCCGATGTTCAGCTTGGTGGGGGCGGCATTGCCGTTGAGGGCCTGCGCGTCGGTGTTCACCACGATGAACTCGACGCCCTCGAGGCCGAAGTTGATCATCGTGTTGACCGCATTGCCGCCGGAGCCGCCGCAGCCGATCACCTTGATGCGCGCCTGGTATTCCTGCTGCTCGTCCGCGAACTCGATCGAAAACGTCATGATCCTGTTTCTCCCGGGAATTATCGAATTGGAGAGCCCGCAGTGGGCGGGCGATTACGCACGATCGAGGCGCCTCTTCCCCGGCAGTGCGTGTCTATGTGAATTGAATTTTGCGTGTCGTGAATCAGATTAGAAAGCGGCCTTCAGCCACTCCCAGAGCTTGGATTGGGACCGGGGCGCCGGCTCGGCGCGCTCCTCTTCGGCGAGCTTCTTGCTGGCCGCGGCGGTCATGCGCATCATCGAGTGCGCCGGCGCCGCCGTGCGCGCGTGCGCCTCGGCGATCGACTGCGCGCCGTACTTCACGAGCCCGACGCCCGTGGCGTACTGCGGGCCGTGCACGAGCTGGGTGATTCCCCGCACGCCGGTCGGGAAGCCGATGCGGACCGGCATTCCCAGGATCTCCTCGGCGATCTCCTGCGTGCCCTCGAGGAGGACGGCGCCGCCCGTGAGGACCACGCCCGCCGAGAGCTGCTCGAGCAGACCCGTGTCCTCGATGCGCTTGCGGACGACCGCGAAGATCTCCTCGACGCGCGGCTCGATGATGTCGGAGAGCACGCGGCGCGGGGTGCGGCGCGGCTTCTGACCGCCGACGCCGGGGACCTCGATGTCCTCGTCCTCGGAGACCATGCGGGCGAGCGCGCAGCCGTTGAGGCGCTTCAGGCGGTCGGCCTCGGCCATCGGCGTGCGCAGGCCCGCGGCGATGTCGTTCGTGATGTTGTTGCCGCCGACGGGGATGACGCTCGCGTGGGCGATGCCGCCGTCGACGTAGAGGAGGAGGTCGGTCGTGCCGCCGCCGATGTCGACGACCGCGACGCCGATCTCGCGCTCGTCGTCGGAGAGGACGGCCTCGGCGCTGGCGAGCGGCTCGAGGACCACGTCGGCGACCACGAGGCCGCAGCGCTCGGCGCAGCGGATGACGTTCTGGACGCAGCTCGTGGCGGCGGTGACGAGGTTCACCTTCGCGCCGAGGCGCACGCCGCTCATCCCGATGGGGTCGCGGATGCCGTCCTGGATGTCGACGACGTACTCGCGGGGGAGCGCGTGGAGGATCTGGCGGTCGGCGTCGACCGGGATGGCGCGGGCGCCCTCGAGCACGCGCTCGACGTCGGCGCGGGTGACCTCGCCGCCCGCGATGGCGGCGACGCCGTCCGAGCTCTGCGAGCGGATGTGGCTCCCGGCGACGCCGGCGTAGACGGTCCGGATCTCGACGCCGGCCATGGTCTGGGCGGCCTCGATCGCGTCCTTGATCGAGCGGACGGTCCAGTCGATGTTGCTCACGATTCCCTTGCGGAGACCGCGGCAGGGAACCACCCCGACCCCGAGGATCGTGATCCCGTCTTCGTCGATCTCTCCGACGACGGCACACACCTTGGTGGTGCCGATGTCGAGGCCGACGACGATCTCCCCTTGCGAAGGCATCGTGCTCATCTCACCCGAGGGTTCGCATATCCCTCCCGAAGCGGCCAAATAAGTGGCAAGCGGATTTCGGGCGGCGGGCGGGCACCGCTGCACGCCGGCGTGGCGGAGTGCACCATCGGGCACGAGGCCGACCGTGGGTGTTCAGCGGTTTTTCCCGGATTTCATGGTGGCTCGGTGATTGCTCCTAGGCCGGCGAACCCCAACCAGGAGACCGAACATGGGTACTGCGAGCTGGCAGCCGAAGTGGTGGAGCGAGGAGCACACGTCCACGTGGGGCACCGTCAAGGAAGCGCTCAAGCGCGACTGGGAGCAGACCAAGGCGGATCTCCACATGGGCGGGAAGGACCTCGACCAGAACGTGACCGACACCGTGAAGCAGGCGAGCGGCAAGGAGGCCATTCCGGGCCCGAGCACGCCCAACGCCACGCACGGCGCGACCGCCGGCACCCGTCCGGGGCTCTCGTGGGACGAGGCCGAGCAGCCGCTCATGTACGGCTACGGCGCGCGCAAGCAGTACGGCACCGAGTACAACCAGTGGGACGACAAGCTCGAGTCCCGGCTCCGCACGGATTGGGAGACCGACCACGACACCGCGGGCGGCAAGGCCCGGCGCGCGTGGGACGACGTGAAGACCGTGGTTCGCCACGGCTACGACCGCGCTCGCACCTGAGCGAGGAGCGGCACGGAAAGCAGAAGAGCCCGAGGATCGTTCGATCCCCGGGCTCTTTCGTCGTCTGACGCGACCGTCGGGCGGGTCAGCGCATGCGCACGACGACGCGGTCGGGGCGCGCCTCGTTGTCGAGCATGATGGCCTCCGGCTTCGCGCCGCGTCGATCGAGCTCGGCGACGACGCGCACCGCCTGATCGAGCTTCCGGCGGTACGGCGGCGCGCCCATGTGGACGGCCACGCTCGTCTTGCCGATCACGAGGGTCATCTCGCCGTTCGCCTCCACGTGCACCTCCTGGAGCGGGCTGCGCTGCGCCAGCGGGCTCCGCTCGAAGTCGGACGCGAGATCGAGGCCGCGTCGGATGGTGCGTGTGGCGCCCTCCCGGTCGTCGAGGAGCTGCTGGAGCGGCACGCCGGTGACGATCGTGAGGTCGGTGGGGTCACCCGTCTCGACGCGCTTGATGAGCGCGCCTTCGCGCGTCACGAGGTACGTCTCGCCGCCGCCCTTGGCGGTGCCGTCACTCGTCGCCACGATGCCGCCCGCCTCGCGCTCCACGACCCGGAGGAAGACCGTGCCCGGGAGCTGCCGCGCAAGGGACGCATCGCTCACCCAGGGGTCCGCGAGCAGACGGGCGCGCGCCTTGTCGAGGTCGGTGGTGAAGACGTTCTGGCCCTTGGCGATGCCGGCGGTCGCGGCGAGCTCCTCGGCACTGCGATGCTTGGCGCCGGTCGTCACGATCTCGGCGACCGCGAAGCGCGGGCTCGTCTTGACGTAGCGACGTGCTCCCCACGCGACCGTTCCGCCGATCGCCACCACCATGACGAACCCGACGACCCCGCGCGCCACCGCCATGGCTCGCGATTCCCCGCGTGGCTTGCCGGCGGGGCGCGTGGCGACGGGCGGCAGGGATCGCGCGGTGGGCCGGTCCGAGGGGGCGGCGCGGCCGTCGCCGCGCGGGGGCTCGGGCGCCCTGCTCTTCCGCGTGCGCTGGTTTCCGCTGGGCGGGGGGGCGAGGCTCACGGGGCGCTTCCCTTCTCGAGCGCCGCGTTGAGCTCGCGGACGCTCGCGTTGATGTCACCGGCGCCGAGCGCGATGACGAGATCGTTCGGGCGCACCTCGGCGAGCAGCGCCTCGGCGATCTTCTTCTTGTCCCCGACGTAACGCACGTTGTGGTGCCCGTGCGCGCGGATCGCCTCGGCGAGCGCCTCGCCGGTGGCGCCTGCGATCGGCTTCTCGCCGGCCGCGTAGACGTCGGTGACGATGAGCACGTCGGCCTTGTTGAACGCGCGCGTGAAGTCGTCGAACAGCGACTGCGTGCGCGTGTAGCGGTGCGGCTGGAAGGCGACGACCACCCGGCGATCGAAGCCGTTCTGCGCGGCGTCGAGGGTCGCCTCGACCTCCGCCGGGTGGTGACCGTAGTCGTCGATGATCATGACGTCGCCCGTCTTGCCGTCGCGCGTGAGCGTCGGCTGCCCGACCACCGTGAAGCGGCGCTGCACGCCGTGGAAGCTCTTGATCGCCTCGCGCACCACGTCGAACGGCACCTCGAGCTCGTCGGCGACCGCGATGACGGACAGCGCGTTGAGGACGTTGTGGTGCCCCGGCATGCGCACCGAGAAGGAGCCGAGCGACTCGCCCCGGCGGTACGCCTCGAAGTGCGTCGAGAGGCCGTTGTAGGTGATGTTCTTCGCGCGGTAGTCGGCCTGCCGCGACACGCCGTACGTGACGTAGCGCCGCTCGATCTGCGGAACGATCGCCTGCACGTGCGGATGATCGAGGCACAGCACCGCGAGACCGTAGAAGGGGATCTTGTTGGCGAACTGGACGAACGCCTCCTTCACCTTCTCGTGCGTGCCGTAGTGATCGAGGTGCTCGGCATCGATGTTGGTGATGACACCGATGGTGGGCGTGAGCTTGAGGAAGCTGCCGTCGCTCTCGTCGGCCTCCGCGACGAAGAGGTCGCCCTCGCCGAGGCGTGCGTTCGAGCCGAGCGCATTGACCTTGCCGCCGACCACCACCGTCGGATCGAGGCCGGCCTGGCGGAGCACCGTCGCGACGAGCGACGTCGTGGTCGTCTTGCCGTGCGAGCCGGCCATCAGCACGCAGTACTTCACGCGCATCAGCTCGGCGAGCATCTCGGCGCGCGGGATGATCGGGATCTCGAGCTCGCGGGCGCGCTGGATCTCCGGGTTCTTCTCGTCGATGGCGCTCGAGTAGACGACGACGTCGGCGCCCTCGACGTTGGCTGCCTCGTGGCCGACGTGGACGCGGACGCCCATCGTCTCGAGGCGCCGGGTGATGTCGTTGGGCTTCAGATCGGAGCCGGAGACGTCGAACTCCATCGTGCGCAGGATCTCGGCGAGGCCGCTCATCCCGATGCCTCCGATGCCGACGAAGTGGGCGTGGCGAACGCGGCCGCGGAACATCAGGACACCACCTTGGGAAGCGACACGTTCATGGAGGAGTGACCGTTCACGCCGCTGACGGGCGCGGCCGGCCGGGCGCGGGCCCGTTCACGGATACCGGCGAGCGCGAGGAGGTCGCGAGCGATGTCCTCCGCCGCGTAGGGGTGACCGTGCTCGGAGGCGATGCGCGCCATGCGCGTCCGGAGGTCGGCGTCGGCGAAGAGGAGCGCGAGCTCGGTGGCGAGGCGCACCTCGTCGGCGGCCTCCTGGCGGACGCAGATCGCGCCGCCGAGCTCCGCCAGGGCGAGGGCGTTCTTCGCCTGGTGATCGTCGGCGGCGTGGGGGAACGGGACGATGAGCGACGCGCGGCCGACCGCGGAGATCTCGGCGACCGTGACCGCGCCGCCACGCGCCACGATGATGTCGGCGGCGGTCATCTGGTCGGCGACGTCGGTGACGAATGGCGCGACCATCGCGTTCTTCACGCCGGCCGCCTCGTAGGCGGCGCGCACCGCGGCGTCGCGGCCTTCGCCGGTCTGGTGCACGACGTCGATGTCGCCGACCTTTGCCGCGGCGCGCGCCACCGCGAGCGGCATGCGCTCGTTCAGCGCGGTCGCGCCCTGGCTGCCGCCGAGGATCAGGAGGCGTCGTCGACCGGGCGGCGCGGCGTAGGGCTGCGGCTCGAACCCGGGTCGGAGCGGCACGCCGTAGAGGCGCGACTTGTCGGGCCGGAAGATGCGCGCGGTCTCGGCCCAGGCCACGTAGGCGCGCGTCGCGAAGGGGGCGAGCAGACGGTTCGTGAGGCCGAGCACGCTGTTCGGCTCGAGGATCGCGAGCGGCAGGCGCGCGCGAACGCAGGCGAGCGCTGCAGGCCCCGCCGCGTAACCGCCGACGCTCAGCACCGCGCTCGGCTGGATCCGGGCGACGAGCGCGCTCGCCTTGCGCATCGCCTTCGCCGCGACGAGGGCGCCGCGAAGCGCGCGCGCCGGACCGCCGCCCTTCATGGGCTCGACGTCGAGGAGATCGAGCGGATACCCGTGCTTCGGGACGTGCACCTTCTCGAGGCCGCGCGGGGAGCCGACGAACGCGACGTTCACGTCGGCGAGCGCCTCGAGCGCGTGCGCCACGGCAAGGCCGGGGAACACGTGACCGCCCGTGCCGCCACCGGCGACGAGGATGGTCTTCTTGGCGGAGGCCGTCATCCGGCCTGGCCCTCGGCGGCGAGCGCGTCGGCGATGACCGTGTCCTCGGCCTCGGGCGCGGGCGGCGTCTCGACCTCGCTCTCCGGGACGGGCTTCGGCGCGCCCTGGCGCGAGATGTTGAGGAGGATGCCCGCCGCGACCGCGTTCACGAGGAGCGACGATCCGCCGAAGCTGAGGAACGGCAGCGTGAGGCCCTTGGTGGGGAGGATGGCGAGGGCGACGGACAGGTTCACGAGCGCCTGCGCGCCGAACATCGTGGCGATGCCGAAGGCCAGGTACGAGCCGTAGTCGTCGGGCGCGCGGAACGCGGCACGGACGCCCCGCGCGGTGAGCGCCAGGTAGACGAGGCACAGCGCGAGGATGCCGACGAACCCGAGCTCCTCGCCGATGATCGCCGCGATGAAGTCATTGTGGGCCTCCGGCAGGTAGAGCGTCTGCAGGCCCTTGCCGATGCCCGAGCCCCACGTGCCGCCGGACCCGAACGCCATGACGCTCTGGAAGGGCTGGTACGCGAGGTCGGCGCGGTGCTGGTCCATGTTCATCCAGGCGAGGTACCGCTCGTAGCGGTACTGCTTCGACATGATCGAGATCGCGCCGAACGCGCCGCCCAGGATGGACGCGCCGAGGATGTAGCCGACCTTCGCGCCTGCCACGAAGAGCATCGTGAACGTCAGGAGGAGCAGCACGACCGAGCTGCCGAAGTCGGGCTGCTTCATGCAGAGGAACATGAAGATGCCGGCGACGATGAGGTGCGGGAGGAAGCCGACCGTGAAGGTCTTCACCTTGTCGGCCTTCTTCGCCAGCGAGTACGCGAGCCACGTCACGAGGGCGAGCTTCGCCATCTCGGCGGGCTGCACGTGGACGGGGCCGATCGCGAGCCAGCGCGTGGCGCCGCCGCCGCTGTGGCCGAGACCGACGACGCACATCAGGAGCAGGCCGCCGACCGCCCCGAGGACCGGGTACGTGAGCTTGTAGAGCCGGTGGTAGTCGACGAGGCCGAGCAGGAAGAACAGCACGAGCCCGCCCGCCGCGTAGGCGGCCTGGCGCTTCAGGAAGAACTGCGGATCGTGGTAGTGCAGCGTCGCCTGCACCGCGGAGGCGCTGTAGACCATGACCACGCCGAAGCCGATGAGCGCCACGACCAGCGCGGCGAGCACGACGTCGACCGGCTTGCCCTTCTGGCTCTCCAGCGGCTTGGCGTCGAGCGGCACGGCGAGCTGGAGGGGCAGACGCTCCTGGAGGGGGACACGGCGGACGTTGCGGATCATGACGCGGCCTCCGCGCCATCGGTGAGCGCGTGCACGGCGGCGACGAACACGTCGCCCCGCTCCTTGTAGTCACGGAACATGTCGAAGCTCGAGCACGCGGGCGAGAGCAGCACCGCGTCTCCCGGCTGGGCGAGGCGCGCGGCACGGGCGACCGCGTCTGCCATCGACGAGGCCTCCTCGAGCGGCACCACGCCGGCGAGCGCGCGCGCGAGGAGCGGGATCGCCTCCCCGATCAGCACCGCGGCGCGGCCCTTCTCGCGGAGAGCGTCGGCGAGCGGCTCGTAGCTGCCGCCCTTGTCCTTGCCGCCGGCGATCAGCACGACGCGCTCCTCGGCGATGCCGCGGACCGCGGTGACCGAGGCGCCGACGTTGGTGCCCTTCGAGTCGTCGTACCAGCGCACGCCGCGGTGCGCGCGGACGAGTGCCATGCGGTGGGGAAGGCCGCGAAAGCGCTCGAGCACCTCCTCGATGACCCCGGCGTGGAGCTCGAAGGGAGCGACGGCAGCGAGCGCGGCGGCGACGTTGAGCGCGTTGTGGCCGCCGGAGAGGCCGATGCGCGAGCGCGCGAAGCTGGCCGGCGGGCTCGTGACGACGATGGCGTCCTTGCGGACGTCGACGTCGCCGCCCGCGCCGAACGTCACGACGCGTCCCTGACCGCGCTCTGCCTGCACGATGCACGCTTCGTCGGCGACCGGGATCACCGCGACGTCGGCGGTGGTCTGGCGGAGGAACGCGTTGCCCTTGGCGCGCGCGTAGGCGGCCTCGTCGGGGTAGCGGTCGAGGTGATCGGCGGTGATGTTGAGGAGGACCGCGACCTCGGGATGGAAGGCATCGACGCGTTCCATCTGGAAGCTCGACACCTCGAGGACCAGGGCGTCGAACGGCTCGTCGGCGTGGGCGGCGAGGGGCTCACCGAGGTTGCCGCCGATGAAGGTGCGAAGCCCGGCGCGCTCCAGCAGCGCCCCGACCAGCGACGTCACGGTGCTCTTGCCGTTCGTGCCGCCGATCGCGACGAGGCGCGGACGGCGTCGCCCCGCGCGGTCGGCCGCGTCGTTGACGGCGCGCACCGCGAGCTCGACCTCGCCCCAGATCCGGACGCCGGCCTGCTCGGCCGCGGCGAGCTCCGCGAATGCGGGGACGCCCGGGGACACGACCACGAGGTCGGCCTCGGCCAGGCGAGCACCTTCATGACCGCCGAGGACGAGCGTTGCCCCCGCGTCGGCGAGCGCCTTCACCTCGGGCGAGGCGTGGGCGGCGGGCTTCGCGTCGGTGGCGATCACGACCGCGCCGAGCGCGAGCAGCAAACGACACGCGGCGACGCCGGAGAGGCCGAGCCCAACCACGACGACGCGCTTGCCGGTGAGCGAGAGGTCCTTCATCGCAGCTTCAGGCTCGCGAGGCTGAGGAGCGCCAGCAGGATCGAGATGATCCAGAAGCGCACGATGATCTTGGGCTCCGGCCAGCCCTTCTTCTCGTAGTGGTGATGGATCGGCGCCATCAGGAAGATGCGCTTGCCCGTCAGCTTGAACGAGGCGACCTGCGTGACCACGCTGAGGCCTTCGAGGAAGAAGATGCCGCCCAGGATGATCGAGAGCAGCTCGTTCTTCGTGAAGACGGCGCAGGTGCCGAGGCCGCCGCCGAGGGCGAGCGCGCCCACGTCGCCCATGAACACCTGCGCGGGGTAGGTGTTGTACCAGAGGAACCCTATGCCGGCGCCGACCAGCGCCCCGCAGAAGACGGCGAGCTCCCCCGAGCTGGCGATGAACGGGATGTCGAGGTACTTCGCGACCACGAAGCGCTGCGCGACGTTGGCGATGCCGAACGTGGCGCCCGAGAGGTACGCCCAGACGAGGTACGTGCCGGAGTTGAAGATGACCGGACCGATTGCGAGACCGTCGAGACCGTCGGTCAGGTTCACGGCGTTCGACATCGCGACGACCGTGAGCACGGCAAAGGCGATGTAGAGCCAGATCGGCAGGTGGATCGGGTGCTTGTCGAACGCGAGGAACGGCACCGAGACGCGGTCGCGAATCGCCCACCAGTCGGGCGGCAGATGCTCCTCGGCTGTGAAGAGCCACGTGAGCACCGCGGTGGCGACGAGGAACTGCCCGAGCAGCTTGTAGCGCCCGGGAAGGCCCTTCGAGTTCTTCATCCGGATCTTCAGGTAGTCGTCCAGGTACCCGATGACGCCGTAGCCGGCGGTCACCGCGGTCGCCGCGAGGACGAAGACGTTCCGGAGATCACACCAGAGGATCGTCGAGCCGAGGACCGCGAGGAGCAGGAGCGCGCCGCCCATCGTCGGGGTGCCGCGCTTCTTCACGTGGCCGTCGGGGATCATGCCGGCCTCGCGGCCGACCTCGCCGATCTGCTTGCGCTGCAGCTCGCGGATGAACCACGGAGAGAGCGCGAAGCAGATGAGCATCGCGGTGACCGTCGACGCGATCACGCGGAAGGGCACGTAGCGGAGGACGTTGAGCCACCCCAGCCAGCTCGCGGAATGCCGCAACGGGTAGAGCAGCTCGTAGATCATCGCGGTCCTGAAGCATCAGAAAACGGGCCGGCGGGCCAACTCTCCGACAATGCGGCGACGACGCGCTCGGCGCCGACCGACCGCGAGCCCTTGACGAGGACGACGTCGCCGGGCTGCACGCGGGCCGCTGCCGCCTCGGCCGCCGCCACGGTCGAGGGCGCGTCGACGATCGTGATCGAGGCTGAATTCACGAGGCGCGCGAGGGACCGGCCGACGAGGCCGCCGCAGCCGATCACGAGGGCGAGGCCCGCGCCGGCGAGGTCGTCGCCGAGCTCGTCGTGGGCGGCGTCCGCATGCTGGCCGAGCTCCTTCATCTCGCCGATGACCGCGACCCTGCGACGCGGCCCGGCGACCTCGGCCAGGGTGGCGAGGGCCGCCCGCATGCTGGCCGGGTTCGCGTTGTAGGTGTCGTCGATGACGACGATGCCGCCGCCGAGGCGCCTCAGGGTGGCGCGTCCCGCGAGCTCGACGGTGCCGAGCGCCGCCTCGAGCTGCCCGGCGTCGAGGGCGACCCCGCTCGCCGCTTCCTGTGCCGCGAGCGCCGCAGCGAGGTCGATGGCTGCGGCCTCGCCCGACAGCGGGAACCGCAGCGTGAGCCGCCGCGGAAAGAGGCCCTGCGGTCCGACCTCGAGGGTGACGCGGGCTCCCCCGCCCTCCTCGGGCTCGCGCGCGGCGAGGCGATAGTCGGCGCCCTCGCCGGTACCGAACGTGAGCACGCGTCCCGCACGGGTCTCCGCGGCGGCACGGACCACGCGAGGGTCGTCGGCATTGACGATGGCCACGCCGGTCTCGTCGAGCGCGCGATAGACCGCGCCCTTCTCGTGCATGACGCCGTCCGGCCCGCCGACGCCCTCGGCATGCGCCAGGCCGACGTTGGTGACGATGGCGACGTCCGGGCGCGCGAACGAGGTGATCGCGTCGAGCTCGCCGGGCAGGCTCATGCCCATCTCGACGACCGCGAACGCGTGCTCCTCACGAAGTCCCAGCACCACCGAGGGAACGCCCACGCGGTTGTTCAGGTTCCCGGCGGTGCGATGCGTCGGGCCGACGGCTCCGAGGAGCGCGGCCGTGAGCTCCTTGGTCGTGGTCTTGCCCGCGCTGCCGGTGATGGCGACGACCTTGCGCGTGGTGCGCGCCCCGCGCCACCGCGCCAGATGAGCGCGGGCCAGATCGCCGAAGGAGGCGAGCGTGTCGGGCACCTCGACGAGGGCGAGCGGGCCGAGATCCTCGGCCTCGAGCGCCGAGGCGCGGCCGGTCTCCACGAGCGCGATGGCGGCGCCCCGCTCCGCGACCGCTGCCACGAAGCGGTGGCCGTCGTGCAGCTCGCCGCGGAGCGCGACGAAGAGCCCGCCGGCGGGCACGGCGCGGCTGTCGGTCGAGACGCCGCAGGCGGTGACCTCGCGCAACGTGGGCACCGATCGCGCGAGCCTCCCGCCGGTCGACGTGAGGACCTGGGTCAGCGTGAACGCAGCGTCGTTCGCGGGGATCGGCGTCGCCACGAGCCTCGTCCTAGCCCTGCGCTCTCCGCAGCGCGAGCGCGGCGCGGGCCTCTGCGGCGTCGTCGAAGGGGCGCTTCGTGGTGCCGACGATCTGGTAGTCCTCGTGGCCCTTCCCGGCGAGCACCACGACGTCGTGCGGCCGCGCGTTCGCGATCGCGAGGGCGATGGCGCGATGGCGGTCGAGCTCGACGACGTAGCCGCGGCTCGCGCCCCGCAGGTCGTCCGCGACGAGCACGGGGAGGCCCGACGCCTCCACCGCTGCGACGATGGGCTCGGCGATCGCCTCGGGCGCCTCGGTCCGCGGATTGTCGCTCGTGACGATGCAGACGTCGGCCTGCCCCGCGGCGGCTTCGCCCATGGGACCGCGCTTCGTGGGGTCGCGGTCGCCGCCGCACCCGAAGACGCACAGGATGCGCGGCGTCGTGCCGTCCTCGAGCGGCCGCGCCACGTTGCGAACGGCCTCGAGCACGCGGCCCAGCGCGTCCGGGGTGTGCGCGTAGTCGACGAGCACCACCACGTCGTCGCCCGGGCCGTCGCACCGCTCGAGCCGGCCCGGCGCACCGATCTCGCCCTCGAGTGCGCGGGCGGCACGTACGACATCGAGCTCCAGCGCGCTCGCGATGCCCATCGCGACGAGCAGGTTCTCGAGGTTGTGGAGGCCGACCAGCGGCGAGACGATCTCGACCTCGCCCTCCGGCAGCCGCGCGCGGATGCGCATGCCCGAGGCGCGCGCCTCGACCGCGAGCGGCACCACGTCACCTTCCGTGCTCCCGGGGCGCGTACGGACCCGGAGGACCTTGCACCGGGCGGCCTTCGCGAGCTCGGCCCCGAACGGGTCGTCGACGTTGACGACCGCAAGGCCTGGCTCCGTCGTGGTGAAGAGACGCCGCTTGGCGTCCGCGTACGCAGCCATCGAGCCGTGGAAGTCGAGGTGGTCCTGCGTGAGGTTCGTGAAGGCCGCGACCCGGAAGCGGACCGCGCGCACGCGCCCCAGCATCAGCGCGATCGACGAGACCTCCATGGCGACGTGCGTGGCGCCGCGCTTCCGCATGACCGCCATCACGCGGGCGAGCTCGTCGGCCTCGGGCGTCGTGTGGGCGGCCTCGATCTTCCGGCCCGCGTAGGAATGGCCGATCGTGCCGATGATCCCGCACTTGGCCAGGCCGAGCGCGCCGTCGATCGCCGCGCGGACGAGATGCGTCGTGGTGGTCTTCCCGTTCGTGCCGGTGATGCCGACGATGTCGAGCGCGAACCCCGGATGGCCGTACACGGCGGCCGACGCGAGCGCCAGGCCGGTGGGCACGTCGTCGACGCGCAGGATCGGTACGCCGGGCGAGCCGACGAAGCTGCGGTCGGCGAGGATCGCCGAGGCGCCGCGCGCCACGGCGGCCTCCACGAACGCGCTGCCGTCGTGCTTCTCGCCGCGCCGCACCACGAAGAGGTCGCCGGGATCGACGAGCCGCGAATCGTGATGGACACCGAAGCAGCGCACGTTGCCGTCGCCCTCGACCGCGACGTGCGCCTCGTCCGGGATCTCGCGGGCGATGTCGGCGAGCGTCATCCCGTCGTGGGAGCGCGCCTCGTCCGCGAGCCGCGGCGAGTCGCCCGCGGTCATGACGCCGGCTCGAACACCAGTCGCACGCTCGAGCCCTTGGGCGCGGGCGAGCCCGGCGACGGGACCTGCTTCACGAGACGTCCCGTGCCCTCGACGAGGGGCACGAGGCCGGCGTTGCCGACGGCGCGGACCGCGTCGCGGGCGCCGAGACCGACCGCGTTGGGTACGACGACCGAGCTCGGCGGCGGCGGACCGAACGCGCCCGCGCCAGGACCGATCGGGACGAGCGTGTCGGCCACCTCCGCGGGGAGCGACACGGGCTTCAGGGCCGCCACCGTCGCCTCTGCGGGATCGCCGTTCTTCGAGATGGCCTTCAGCCTGGGCACGGCATGGGCCGCGGGGACGCCGAGGTAACGGAGGCTCGCCTCGGCGACGCGCCGGAACACCGGACCGCCGAGATCGCCGCCGTACCGGCCGATCGTGGGCTCGTCGAGCACGACGGCGATGACGAGCCGCGGCTTCTCCGCGGGCACGAAGCCCACGAACGACGCGGTGTACTTGTCCTGCGAGTACTTGCCCGTCGCCGGGTCGACCTTCTGCGCGGTGCCGGTCTTGCCGGCGACCCGGAAGCCGGGCATCGCGGCCTCTGTGGCGGTGCCACCTTCCTCGACGACCGCCGTGAGCATCTCCGCGACCTGGTGCGCGATGCCGGTCGGCACTGCCTCGCGGCGGACGTGGGGCGTCCACTCCTTCACGACCGTCCCGCGCGAGTCGCTGATGCGCCGCACCAGGATTGGGTCCATCAGCTTGCCGCCGTTCGCGATCGCCGACATCGCCGTCGCGAGCTGCACCGACGTGACGCTGATGCCCTGGCCGAAGGAAGCGTTGGCGGTCTCGACGTCGTACCAGGCGCGGCCCTTGGGGCGGAGCACGCCGGTCGCCTCGCCGGGAAGCGGAAGGCCCGTGGTCTCGCCGAACCCGAAGCGCCGGTAGGCGGCGTAGAGCGCCGGCTCGCCGAGCGCGAGGCCGATCTTGAGCGCTCCGATGTTCGAGCTCTTCGCGAGGATCTGCGTCGGCGTGAGCCAGTCGTTCTCGTGCGTGTCGTGGATCGTGACGCCGCTCGCGATCTGGTAGGTGCCGTGCTCGCAGAAGATCGTCTCGGTGGGCTTCAGCGAGCCCGCGGACAGCGCCGCGGCGACCGTGAAGACCTTCATGACCGAGCCGGGCTCGAAGCGGTCGGTGACCGGACGATCGCGCCGCGCCTCGACCTCGCTGTCGCCGTAGTCGTTCGGGTTGTAACCAGGCGTCGAGGCGATCGCGAGGATCTCCCCGGTGCTCGGCTCCATCACCACGATCGATGCGCCCTTCGTCTCGTAGGTGCCCTGGGCCGCGGCGAGCTCGCGCTCGGCCACGTGCTGGATTCCCTCGTCGAGCGAGAGCGTCACGTCATGGCCGGCGAACGCGCCCTCGTCGGTCGTGCCCTCGGAGAAGATGAGCCGGCCCGAGCGGTCGCGGAGGCCACGGACCTCCTCGCTGCGGCCGCGCAGCTCCTCGTCGAGCGCGAGCTCGATGCCGTCCTTGCCGAAGCCGTCCGGCGCAACGAAGCCGAGCACCGGACCCGCGAGCTCGCGTCCCGGATAATACCGGCGTCCCTCGCCCTCGACCGCGAGGCCCTTCACGGGCTTCATCGACTTCTTGGGGTCGCCGAGATCGCGGACGGCCTGCGCCTCGTCGCCGGTGACGCGGCGCTTCAGCCACACGAACCGGCGCTTCGACGTGAGCTTCGCCTGCACGTCCGCGGGGTCGAGGCCGAGCGCCTGACCGATGCGGACCGAGAGGTCCTGGATGGCGACCGCCTGGGCTGGCGCGCCCTCGACGCCGCGCAGCATCTCGACGACGTCGCCGCTGATGCTCGGCACCTCGACGCTGGCGGCCAGCGCGGCGCCGTTGCGGTCGTAGATGGCGCCGCGCTTCGGCTCGACGTGGAGGCGGCGCTGGCGCTGGTTCTCGGCGGTCTCCTTCCAGGTGGGCCCGTCCTCGACCTGCACGCGATAGGCGCTCGAGACGAAGCCCCCGAGGCCGACCGCCATGACCCCGCAGAGAAGCCCCATGCGGAAGCGGATCCACCGCGCCCGCGCCGGATCGAGGTTACGCATCTACGGCCCCGACTTCGCCTGTGCGCCCGGCTCGTCGTCATCGCGCGCCGGCAGCTTGCCGATGGTGACGATGCGATCCGGGGCGGGCGGCTCCATGCCGAGGAGCGAGCGCGAGACCATCTCCACGCGCTCCGGCGTCTTGTAGCTGGCCGACTCGAGCTCGAGGACCCGCTTCACCTCGCGGAGCCGCGCCTGCTCGGTGCGCGCCTTGCCGAGCTCGTAGCCGAGCGAGACGGTCCGGCCGCGCATCGCGAGGTGCACGACGAACGCGCACACCGTGGCGAGCACGGCGAGCGTCCAGTTGAGGAGGAAGATGCGCGCCCGGTGCGACGTCATCGCGAGTACTTCCTGCCGCCGGCGGCGACGTCCTCCGCGGTGAGCCGACGCGCGGCGCGGAGCTTGGCGCTGCGCGAGCGAGAGTTGGCGGCCGACTCCTCGTCGGTGGCGACGGCGGGCTTCTTGAAGAGGGGTCCCCACACCTCCTTCGCGTGGAAGGCGCGCTTCACGAGCCGGTCCTCGAGCGAGTGGAAGCTCAGGATCGCCGCGACGCCGCCCGGGACGACGAGGCGCGGAAGCGCCGCGATGAGCGACTCGAGCTCCTCGAGCTCACGGTTCACGGCGATGCGCAGCGCCTGGAACGTGCGCGTGGCAGGGTCGACGCCGCCGACGCGGACCGGACCGACCGCGCGCACGATGGCGCGGCGAAGATCGAGCGTCGTGAGGAGCTGGTTGTCGGCGAGCGCGCGCTTGACGCTGCGGGCGATGCGACGCGAGCGCCGCTCGTCGCCGTACTCGAAGATGATGTTGGCGAGGTCGTCGTCGTCGAGGCGGGCGATGAGCTCGAGGGCCGTCTCCTCGCCCTCGCTCGGGTCCATCCGCATGTCGATGGGGCCTTCGCGGCGGAAGCTCATGCCGCGGCCCGCCTCGTCGAGCTGCGGAGAGCTGACGCCGAGGTCGGCGCAGACGCCCTGGACCTGCTCGATCCCGAGCTCGTCGAGCGCCTCGGCGATGCGGCCGAACGGGGTCTTCACGAAGGTGACGCGGTCACCGAAGGGGGCGAGGCGGGCGCGAGCGGCGTCGAGCGCGAGCTGATCGCGATCGAGGGCGATGACGCGTGAGTCGGGGCTCGCGAGGAGGATGGCCTCCGTGTGTCCGCCGCCGCCCACCGTCGCATCGACATAGAGTCCAGCCGCGGGGGCCAGCGCCGCCGTCACCTCCGCCTTCATCACGGTCTCGTGGATGAAGTCGGGCATCTCGATCTCCTCTCCCGTCTCGTCGGACCAGACCCATTCGGCCTGCTGGTCCTCGGTCACCACGCCCGGAAGCGCGAGCTGCCCCTGGGTGTGGTTCATAGTCCGAGCTCCGCCAGCCGGGAGCCGATCTCCTCGCGCTCCGCGTCGGTCGTCTCGAAGTGCTGCTTCCAGGCCTTCGCGTCCCAGAGCTCGGCGTACTTGCCGCTGCCCGCCCAGAGCACGTCCTTCACCAGGTTCGCGTGGTCGCGCAGGGTCGGCGGGATGAGGATGCGGCCCGAGTCGTCGACGTCGCACTCGACGGCGCCCGAGACGTAGATCCTCTTCAGCTTCTGCACCGCGCGGTCGAACTGCGGGAGCTTGGCGAGGCGCTCCTCGAAGGCCGCCCACTCCGGAGCCGTGTAGGCGACGAGGCACGGGTCGAGCGCGCTCGTCAGGATCACGCGTCGCTCGCCGATCGACGACAGCACGTCTCGATAGCGCGCAGGCAGGCTGGTCCTGCCCTTCGCGTCGATCGTGTGCTCGTAGCGGCCGCGAAACATCCGGGAGCGCCCTCAGCTGCGTGGGTGTCGCGACGGGCGGTCATGCCCAGGCTTGGCACTTTCCGCCACTTCGTCCCACGTAACAGCCGCAACCTATTTGGGCGCTGATTGAGTGTCAATTATTTCGAGGTGGTAGCGCCGTGCGTCACTGAACATCGGAAGCGTTGTCGCGCGTGACGTCACAGGTTTTCCACAGGTCGCCGGGATGGACCACTTCCTGACGTGTCGAATCCGAGGAAACCGCGGCGGTGCTCGACGCGTTGTCGAGCGTGATGCAATCGTCGGTGACGATCGGGGGGCGCTACGCGCTCGCGGGGGAGATCGCATCCGGCGGCATGGCAACCGTGCACCTGGCGCGGCAGATCGGGGCCGCGGGGTTCGCGCGGATCGTCGCGGTGAAGCGGCTGCACGAGCGCTACGCGCGCGATCCCGAGTTCGTCGCGATGTTCCTGGACGAGGCGCGGCTCGTCGCGCGCGTCCACCACCCGAACGTCGTCCAGACCATCGACGTCGTGGGGGAGGGCGGCGAGCTGTTCCTCGTCATGGAGTACATCCACGGCGAGTCGCTGCTCCGCGTCGCGCATCATGCGCGGAAGACGGCCCTCGGATTCCTGCCGGTGCCGGTGAGCGCCGCGATCCTCGCGGGCGTGCTGCGCGGGCTGCACGAGGCGCACGAGGCGCGCACCGAGACGGGCCTACCCCTCGGGATTGTGCACCGGGACGTCTCTCCGCACAATGTGCTGGTCGGTGCAGACGGCACCTCCCGCGTGCTCGACTTCGGGGTCGCCAAGGCGAGCCAGCGCATGCAGTCGACGCTCGCCGGGCAGCTCAAGGGAAAGCTGTCGTACATGGCGCCGGAGCAGATCACGAACCAGCCGGTCGACCGGCGGACTGACGTCTACGCGGCGGCGGTGTGCCTGTGGGAGGCCCTGACGGGCGCGCGGCTGCACCAGGCCGCGACCGAGGGCGCCGTGCTCCACCGGATCCTGCGCGAGACGCCCGCCCCGCCGAGCCTGAAGAATCCGGCGGTGACGCCCGCGCTCGACGCCGTGGTTCTGCGCGGCCTCGCCCGCGATCCCGCCGAACGATTCAGCACGGCGCGCGAGATGGCCGAGGCGCTCGAGGCGGCAACGCCGCTTGCCACGGCGGCGGCGATCGCCGATCTCGTGAGCGCGTCGTGCCACGCGTCCCTCGAGAAGAAGCGCCTTCTCATCACGGAGCTCGAGCTCCGGACCTCCTCCAGCATGGGCGATGCCGCGGTGGACCTGCGTGCTCTCGCGGCGGAGCGGGCCCCAGCCCCCGCGCCATCCCCGCGCCGCGCGACCCTCGCCAGCGCGCCATCGCTCGTTGCCGTCGTCGCCCTGGCGCTCGGCCTCGTCGCGTACGTCCGTTTCGTGCGGCCCGGCGCGAGGGAAGGTCCGGCGAGCGCCGACGCCCCCCTCACCCAGGCGGTCACGATGACGTCCGCAGCGTCGCTCGCGGCGCCGCAGCGCTGCCCGGCCGGCATGGCCCTCGTACCGGGCGGCCCGTTCTTCATGGGATCCGACGATGACCTCCCGGACGAACGACCCGCGCACAAGGTCACGCTCCGCGGCTACTGCATGGACGTCCACGAGGTGACCGTCGCTGCGTACCGCGCGTGCAGCGATCGCGGCGACTGCAAGCGCGCCGGGACCACCAATCGGTGGCCGGGCATCACCGCGAGGGACGAGAAGCTCTACGACCCGCTGTGCAACGGTCCCGCGGACGACCGCAGCGAGCACCCCATCAACTGCGTCGACTGGCCCGCCGCCGACCGCTTCTGCAAGGCCGGTGGCAAGCGCCTGCCCAGCGAGGCCGAGTGGGAGCTCGCCGCCCGCGGGTCGGACGGCCGCAAGTACCCGTGGGGTGACGAACCGCCCTCCCCTCGCCGCCTGAACGCGTGCGGCGCCGAATGCGCGCTGTGGGGCAAGAAGCACGGGACCACGCTCGAGGCGCTCTTCACCGGAAGTGATCCGTACCCGACGACCGCGCCGGTCGGGTCGTTCCCGGAAGGCGCGTCGCGCGCGGGTATCGAGGATCTCGTCGGCAACGTCTGGGAGTGGACTGCCGATCACCACGCCGCCTACGAGGCGGGCGACGCCGTCGATCCGCACGGCCCCGAGCAGGGCGACGGCCGGGTGCTACGCGGCGGCGCGTGGAACGGCGCGCATGCCGACTGGATCCGTCCGTCGTTCCGCTTCCACGCCGAGGAGACGACGCGCAGTCACGGCATCGGCTTCCGCTGCGTGATGACGCCGTGAAGCACGGTGGGGCCGAGCCCGCTCAGCCCGAGGCGAGGACCTGCTTGGCGATGACCATGCGCTGCACCTCGCTCGTGCCCTCGCCGATCTCGCAGAGCTTCGCGTCGCGGAGGTGCCGCTCGACCGCGAACTCGCGCGTGTAGCCGTAGCCGCCGTGGATCTGGAGGGCGCGGTTGGTCGCGCGGGTCGCGGCCTCGCTCGCGAAGAGCTTCGCCATCGCCGCCTCCTTGCGGACGTCCTTGCCCTGGTCGGCCAGCCACGCCGCGCGGTACGTGAGGAGCTGCGCAGCATCGAGCTCGGTCTTCGAGTCGGCGAGCATCCACTGGATGGCCTGGAAGTCCGCGATGGGCCGGTTGAACTGCTTCCGGTCCTTCGCGTACGAGGTCGCCATCTCGAGCGCCCCGAACCCGAGCCCCACCGCCATCGCGGCGATGGAGATGCGGCCCTTGTCGAGGATCTGCATGGTGTCGAGGAACGCGTGATCGACCTCGCCGAGCCGCTGCGAGTCGGGGACGCGCACGTCCTCGAACACGAGCTCCACGGTGTCGCTCGAGCGGCAGCCGTACTTCTCGATGTGCTTCGACGGGCGGAACCCCTTGGTCCCGTGCTCGACGATGAACGCGGTGATGCCCTTCTGCTTCGCCGCCTCGGGGTTCGTGCGCGCGAGCACCACGCAGAAGCCCCCGACGCTCCCCTGCGTGATGAACATCTTCGTGCCATCGATGACCCAGTCGCCGCCGTCACGACGCGCGGTCGTGCGGAGGGCGGCGGCATCGCTGCCGCTGCCCGGCTCGGTCAGTGCCCACGCCCCGAGCCATTCGCCCGACGCCGCCTTGGGGAGGTACTTCTGCTTCTGTGCTTCGGACCCGAAGGCGAGGATGTGGCCCGTGCCCAGGCCGTTGTGCGACGCGACGGTGAGGGCGAGCGAGCCGTCGGCGCGCGCGATCTCCTCGACGCAGATCGCGTAGCTCGTCACGTCCATCCCCGAGCCGCCGTACTCCTCGGGGATGCGGATCCCGAGGAGGCCCATGGCCGCGAGCTGCGGGACGATCTCGGCGGGGAACTTCTCTTCCTCGTCCCACTTCTTGGCGCGCGGGAAGATCTCACCACGCGCGAAATCGCGGACGCTCTTGCGGAGGAGGTCGTGGTGCTCGGAAAGCTCGAAGTCCATGGGCCTGCCCGTCATTTAGGGGGCGCGCCGCCGCGCCGTCAACGGATGTCGATGCAGGCCTTTCCGCTGCCGACCTCCTCGCAGTGATAGTTCGCGGGGCAGCGGTCGCCCGTGCCGCACGCGCGCGAGCAGTACTTCTTCTCCGCGGTCGTGATGCAGATGCCCGCGGCGCAATCGCTCGCCCGCTCGCACGGGCTACCCACGTCGCTCGGCGGCTTCTGCTTGCTCCCCTTGGCAGGCGGAGTGCCCGGGGAGCCGGCGTCCTCGTCACCGTCGTGCGAGAGGCCCGCCACCTTCGCGAACGCCTCGTCCACGAGCCACGTGAACGCATCGATCCGGGTGTAGATGTTGTGAACGTTCGTGCCCTCGCACGAGGGCCCGCCGCGGGAAACGACGCCGACGACCTCACCCGTGCTCTCGTCGAGCGCCGGGCCGCCGGAGTCGCCCTGGCACGTGGCCTCGCCGACCGTCAGCTCGGCGGTGCTCACCGACAGCACCTTCACGTGCTCGCGTACGAGCTTGGTTCCTGCGTTCTCGCCGTCGCCGCTGCGGCCGAAGCCGACCGCGCGTACGCGGTCGCCCACGTTCACGCCCTGGGTGCGGACGGGCAGCGGCTTCGCGAGCTTCACGTCCTGGTCGAGGACGAGGATGGCGACGTCGGCATCGCACAGGGTCACCCCCGCCGGCGCAACGACCGCGACGCCGTGCGCGACCCGGTGCGCCGAGGCGGTGTCGTCGCCGATGCCGATGGAGAGCGTCGTCGGGTCCCGGTCGCCGAGCACCTGCACGCCCGAGGCAGGGCAGCCCACTGCCTCCACGGTGCGGCTCGTGCAGTGACGCGCGGTCAGCACGAGGCGCGGCGAGATCAGGGTTCCGGTGCAGAGCCCGGTGTCGCCGATGAAGAGGGCGACCACCGCGGGATCGCGGTTCTTGTCGGGGACGCCTTTCACGATCTCGACCTGGTCGGCGGAGTGCGCCGCCTCGTCGGCCGCGCCTCCGTCGGCGGCCGCCTGCTCGGCAGCCTCGCGGAGATCGGTACGTTCGGCAGTGGCCGCGCACGCGGCGAGTGCCGGAAGCGCGAGGAACACGAGAGAGCCAGCCCTGGCGATGACACGCATGAGAACCTCCGTGGGGGCGCGGCGCGCGAGCGTGATCGCCCGCGCGGCCGAGCCTCGCTGGCGCGCCGTGGAGCGAGCGTCGTGCCGCCCTCGCCCTCGCAGATCTGCGCGTCTTTTGTCGTCTCGGGGGTGACCCGGCCGGCCCGGGCGGTGGCCGCGCCACCTGTGACCGGCGGTTCGCGCACGTGTCGTGACCCGCGTGGACGTGTCCCGGTCCGCGATCCGACAAAGCCACGGCGTGAAGCCCCGACCGGGCCGGTATGCCCGTTGCGTTGCGGGCGAGTGGCTTGAAGAACCCGGCTCGCTTCCCCGTCGCTGCCGCCACGCTGCTCACCGCGGCGCTCCTCTTCTCGTCGCACGCCGCCCGCGCGACGGGCGGCGCGCTCCCGCCGGCCGGCATGTCCGAGGCGACCACCCTCGACCTCGAGGTGGCCGTCGCGGCGAGCACCGAGGGCAGCACACGGTGGTCCCGTCTCACCGTCGGAGGACCGTTCACGGTTCTCTGGCTCGTGCCGGTCCGGCCGGGCGCGGCGCTCGACTGGGCGAGCGACGCCTGGCTCGACTCGCTCGAAGCCGCGAGCGCGCCACGCATCCTTCCGCCCGAGGGCGAGCCCGTGGGATGCCTCTTCGGGCCGAAGGCGGAGGAGACCGAGCGGTGGGGCCAGCGCGGCGCCACGACGTATCCGCGGACGCTCGCGTACCAGCCGACCGCCGGGGCGGCCCGCACCTACGCGCGCGATCGCGGCTTCGGCGTGTCGGCGGCGGTGGCGGCACGGATCGACGGGACGTACGCGGCAGGCTACGGGCTCGTCGCCCTCGAGGTGACGGCGGGACAGGAGATCGTCTCGACGCCCACCCTGCGCGTCTCCGACGACGGACCTGCGGTCCTCCCCTTCGCGCTGAGCGGCTCGAGCCGTGCGAGCGTGCGGCTCACCGCGCTGATCGTCGGTGAGGGCGGCGCGTCGGTCCCCGAGGTCGTCGAGCCCGCGCCCGTCCTCTGGACCGCGCGGGGGAGCGACCACGCCGCACGGCGCCTCGAGGCGCTCGCCGCCGCGCCCGGCCTGTCGTGGATCCGCGAGTCCGCGTCGCACGACGCGCTGTTCGATGGCGTGGTGGTGGACGCCGCGACCTCGATCCGTCCGGCGGCGGGAGCCTACTTCGACGCGGCGGGAGGCCCGCAGCACGCGGCGTGCGAGCAGGCGGCGCGCTCGGTGGGCACCGCGAGCGGCCATGTAGGTCGCTCGTGCGCCAGCGGCGCCTTGCTCCGCGTGCCGGGCGGTACGGGGTGCCAGCCCACGGCGGGGAGCATCGATCCCGCGCTCCTCACCTGCGGAGGCGCCGACGATCTCGCGCTCGCCCTCGCCGGGGCCGCGCCAGGGTCGGCGGCGCTCACGCGGCTCGTCGGGTTCGTCCCGCAGGGCCGCTTCGGCGCCGACGTCGCCATCACGACGGGACAGGCGCTCGTCTCCCCCGCGCAGCGCGCGAGCTCCTACGCGCCGTGCGGGCTGAACCAGCCGGCCGCGAGCGCGCCCAGCGCTCCCGCCGAGCGGCCCCATCACTACGAGCATGCGGAGGGCGCGTGCAGCGGCAGCACGAGCAGCGTCGTCTACGAGGACACCGGCGAGGAGGAGACGATCGCGGACGACAGCTGCGGGGGCGACTCGTCGACCACCTCCACGAGCAGCGACTCGACCGCGTCCGACGACGGCACCGACGACTCCTCGGACGACAGCAGCACCGACGACAGCTCGACGGATGACTCCTCCGGCTGGGACACCAAGGACGACACGAGCTCGAGCGACTCGTGCTCGTCGTCGACGGACTCGACGTCCGACAGCTCCGACGACTCGTGCTCCTCGAGCAGCTCGTCGAGCAGCAACGACGGGTGCAGCAGCGGCCCCGACGCGCGCCCGAAGGCGAGCGGCATGCAGCACCGCGGCAAGCGAAAACACCGCGGCTCGAGCCCCATGTCGCGGTATGCGCTCCTCTTCGTCGCCCTCGTCCTGCCGCTCCGGAGGGGCCTCCGCGCGAAGAAGCTCTGAGCACGCGCGCGAGCAGCGCCGTGCTACACCGGGCGCGTGCCCCAGCTGGTCTTCCGCGGCGGAACCATCGAGCTGCGCGGGCTCTTGCAGGATGCGCCGGGCGCGGCCTCCCTTCCGGGCGCGCTCGCGTGGGATCCGCGCGAGGCGTGCTACCGCGCGCCGGCCATGGCCTACCGCGACGTCGTGCAAGCGCTTCACGACGCGAAGCTGGAGCTCACCGACGAGGCGCGCCGCTACGAGGTGCTCGCGTCCGGTCCGCGCGTGCATCGCGAGCCGCGTCCCTTCCAGTCGGAGGCGCTCGCGGCGTGGCGTGCTGCCGGGGGTCGCGGGGTCGTGGTGCTGCCGACGGGCGCCGGCAAGACGCACGTGGCGGTGATGGCGATCGATGCCATCCGCCGCAGCACCCTCGTGATCGCGCCGACGCTCGACCTCGTTCGCCAGTGGTACGACCTCCTCCGCGCGACGTTCGACATCCCGGTCGGCGTGGTCGGCGGCGGCGATCACGACGTGCAGCC
>JAQBQL010000291.1 GCA_028287035.1 Labilithrix sp.
TCGCGCCAAGGATCGCATCCTCAGGCTGGCTGTTCGCAATGTTCACCGGCGTGCCTTCGCGAACGAGTGCAAAAAACTTTGGCGCCACATTTGGGTGGAGCCGCAGACAGCCATGGCTCTTGCCAAACGGATGCACGTAGCCGCTGTGGAAACCGTAGCCAGGGGAGAACTCGACCCAGTATGGCATCGGGTAGCCAACATAACGGCCGCGTGCCTTTGATGCTTCAGCAGGAGTAATGGTGCCGCCAGAAACTCCGAAGCCATAACTGCCCGAGCGCTTTTTGGCGATCTTGTTATAAACTGTAAAATTTCCACGAGGCGTTGGTTTCTGCGGCATGCCGACGCAGGTGGCGGTGACCAGCAGAGGCCGGTTTCCTTCCATGACATACACCATTTGCTGGGAGAGACTCACCTTCACACGCACTGCGGAAGGATTATGCGGACGATACGCCGGGCTGTCGTAATTGTCAGATTTCGACAGCATGCCATTTTGACAACTGCTGAGCATGGCGGCGGCCGCAATGGCAACGCAACCAAGAAGAGAACGAAGATGGAATCGCGGGGAGGGTTTCATAAGTCGAAGTTGTTACCACGACTCTGGCCACGACTCCAGCGGAAAAGCCATGTGAAATGGATTTGCGCAATCCGTGGTGGCGTTTCATTTGAGCGCATGTTTTCCAAGGCCGTCAGGGCTAGATTTGTTCTTGAGTGGGTGCTGCTGCGAACCGTTGTCCGCATTGTGCCGCTGCTTCCGCATGCCCTGCTGCGCTGGTCTGCAAAGCCGCTGGGGCTGCTTGGCGACTGCATTGACTATCGGGGGCGGAATGCCGCGACGCAAAATTTGCAGTCCGTGTATCCACAAATGAAGCTGCCGGAGCTTCGGAAGCTGCGGAGAAAATCTTACCAGCATTTCGCACTCACATTTCTTGAACTGTTCTGGGGCAGAAATCTGACGAGGGAAAATGCCGCAAAATTCTACTCCGTCGAATTTGCTTCTGAAGAAACGCAGCGGGCCATTGATGAAGGCTGTGTGTTCGCCACGCTGCATGCGGGAAATTTTGAGTGGCTCTCCAGGGGCACGGCCTTGAGCGGCTTTCCATCGATGATCGTGGCAGCCAATTTTTTAAACCCACGACTCACTGCGACTTTTCGCGACCTGCGCCAGGCAGAAGGGCATGTCATCATCCCTCAGGAAATGGCAATTGTGAAGCTCTTCAAGCATCTCAAACGGGGCGGCCGCACCGCCATGCTGATTGACCTCAACGTCCAGCCGGATCAAAGCGCCACCATCATTGAGTGCTTTGGAAAACTGACCTGCGTGACTCTCGCCCACAGTGCCCTGGCGCAACGAACCGGCCGTCCCATCGTGCCTGCCATCGCTGTTCCACAGAAAAATGGCACGTATGCCTTTCGATTTCTTGATCCCATTTCAGTGCCTCCAGAAGCTTCATTGCAGGAGATCACCCAGCAGACATGGAAATGCTTCGAACCCTTGATCAAGGCTCAGCCGGAGATGTGGATCTGGATGTACAAGCACTGGCGCTACCTGCCGGAAGAGGCGGCTCCCGAGGAGTATCCGGCGTATGCGAATCGTTCCAAGAAGTTCGAAAAGTTGCTCACGAAAACTCGCCAGGAATCGGGCAGGACTTAGCCAGACCGAGTGCGGAGCATAGGCGTCCTCGCCTGTGCCGGCGAATGGGCGTCCTGCCTGTTCGAATTGAGAAAACGAAGTCCTTTGATCACGAAAACGCTCAGGCAAACAGGTCCTTCACCGCCTGACCTTTGCCATCCAGCGTCGCATAAAATGGACGTCCCTCAATGTCATACACCGTCTTCGGACTGATGCCCATGGCTGTGAAAATGGTGGCGTGCAGGTCTGAAATGGTGACTGGATTTTTGATGGCAACCAGTGGTCTCTCATCTGCGGTCGCTCCGTGGATGTGACCTTTTTTCATTCCTCCGCCAAACAGCACGACGCTGGTTCCACCGGTGAAATGGCGATGCAGCCCGTAGTGCTTCGGCGTTTCCATCGTGTCTCCTTTGACCGTTGCCTGATCCTTCGCGTTTGAATTTGGCACACCTTCGATCATCGCGTCGCGGCTGAATTCGCTGGCAATCACGATCAGCGTCCGATCTAGCAAACCTCGCGATTCCAAGTCCTTCACGAGCTGCGCAATCGGGCGGTCGATTTCCTTGTGCAGCCGGTCCACCGTGGAATGGCCATCGGCATGCGTGTCCCAATGAACGAACGGAATGTACTCTGTGGTGACCTCGATGTATCGCGCTCCATTTTCCACCAATCGCCGAGCCAGCAGACAGCCCTGGCCGAAGCGGCTGCTGCCGTATGCCTCCAGGCTTTCCTTGGTGTCCAGGGTGATATCGAACGCCGCCCGTTCTTTGGAGCTTAGCAGTCGATGCGCATTTTCCAGCGAGCGAAGCATTGATTCACGCTGGTGATCGCTGATGACTTCGCGCTTCGGATTTTGATCCAGCAGCTTTTTGAAGAGAGCACTTCTATTTTCAAATCGGCTGGCGTCCATGCCCTTGGGAGGCCGCACGGACTGCGCTGCATCGGCTGGGAACGGCAGATTCATCGGGCCAAATTCAGAGCCGAAAAATCCTCCTGTCGTGAATGCTTTCAACTCTTCACTTTCACCATTTCCTTCAAGCTGCTGGCCAATGTTGATGAATGCCGGCATGACTGGATTCTTAGGACCCAGCACTTTTGCCATCCATGCTCCGATGTGAGGCGCAGCCACTGTTTGCGGCGGAACATAACCGGTATGCCAATGATACTGATGCCGTGAATGAAGAATGCTTCCCAAGTCAGGCTGCACAGCGGATCGGATCACCGTGGCGCGGTCCATCACTTTCGCGATATTTTCCAATCCTTCGCAGATTTTCAAACCATCCACAGACGTGTCGATGGCTGGAAAAGTGCTCAGGATTTTCTCCATCGAGCTGCCCTGAACAAATGGCTGATAAC
>JAQBQL010000046.1 GCA_028287035.1 Labilithrix sp.
CGCGCAGTCGACGCTCGCGACGTTCAGTGGCATCGATCGCGCGACCCGCTTCACGACGACGCGCTTCGCGAAGCCCACCACGACCTCGGCGCCGCTTACCTCGAGCGTGATGACGGACGCGCAGATGACCACGGTGGTCGATCTCGTGAAGGTGGTGGAGGTCGCCTACTGCAAGGCCAAGACCGGGTACTACGCGGGTGACTGCAAGTACGTCTGGCTCGACGAGACCAAGCCCCGGAGCCTCGACGTCGAGTTCAAGTACCTCCAGAACGGGCAGTTCGTCCTGAAGCAGATGCGCGAGTTCCACGGAGAGTGAGCGCCACGGCGATGACGCCAGCGCCATGACGGTGACGAGCAAGGGCTCGCATGACGCTCCCGGGCGCTGCGAGCCGAGCAAAGGCCGCAAAAATCGGCCTTTCGAGGGCGCGGAGGGATGGCACGGCGAGTGCTCAATGGTCCAACACGATGACCACCGAACGCGCCCTGACGAACCCCACGAGCCAAGACATCACCGAGCACCTCCCCCTCGTGCACCGGATCGATGCGCACTTCATGCGCCGTCTGCCCCGCAGCGTTCAGCGCGAGGACCTCATCGCCGCCGGTACCCTCGGCCTGTTCCACGCGCTCCGCGCCAGCGAGCACACCTGCCCCGAGATGTTCGCCGCCTACGCGCGCATCCGCATCCGCGGCTCGATCGTCGACGAGCTTCGGCGTCACGACTGGTCGCCCCGCCGCCGCAAGGATCCGAACGCCAACGCGGCGCCCACCTCGACGTCCAACGTGACCTCGCTCCTTCCCTCGGGCCTCACGTCCCTTCCGCCGGTGCGCCCGCGCGTGTCGGTGGTGGGCTTCGACGACCTGCCCGCCGGCTCCACCGCGGGCCTCGCCGAGGACACCGCCTCGCCGCTCGACGACGTCCTCGCCCGGCGCGAGAACGAGGCTCTCCACCGCGCGGTCTCGGCCCTCCCCGAGCGGGAGCGTGAGATCATCCAGATGCGCTACTTCCAGGGGATGGCGAGCAAGGCCATTGCGCAGGCCATGGGTTTGAGCGAAGCTCGAATCTCGCAGCTCCACGCGCGTGCGACCTCCCGGCTGCGCGAGCTTCTCGCGGATTCCGGGGAGCGCACCACCATCGCTGCGTAGACCGCTTGCGCGCTGGACAACGTTCTCGGGGGTGAAGTGGGAGAGCTCGCGCCGGAAGGTTCGAAGACGGGCGATGGCACGGAGACGCCCAGCAGCGCCGTGCCTACCGTCCAGGCGCGCGCGGCGAGCGGCAGCCCCGCCTCCACCGCCACGCCGATGAGCGCCGCTGGCAGCGCGAGCGGCAGCGCGAGCAGCAGTGCGAGCAGCACCGCGGGCGGCGGGACCTTGCGTCATGACGGCGAGCAGCCGGTCCGCGCGCTCATCGTCGACGACGAGGACGTGCTCCGCACGACGCTCGCCCGCGTCCTCAAGCAACGTGGCATCGTCGCCACCACCGCCGAGAGCGGCTTCGCGGCCCTCGACCTGCTCGAGAAGCAGCCGTTCGACGTCGTGCTCGTCGACGTGCGCATGCCCGGCATGACCGGCCCGCAGTTCCTGCAGCGCGTGAAGGCCGCGGGCTACCCGGTCGAGGTCCTCATGATGACGGCCTTTGCCGACATCGCGACCACCGTGAGCGCCGTCAAGGCGGGCGCGCACGGGTTCCTGACGAAGCCGTTCGTGTCGAACGAGAGCGTCGTCATCGAGGTCCTGAACGCGGCGCAGTTCCGGCGCCTGCGCGAACGCACCGAGCACCTCCAGCGCGAGCTCGACGCACGCCCCCGTGGCGGCGAGATGGTCGGCAGCAGCGCGCTGATGCGCGAGGTGTACCGGCGCATCGACGGCGTCGCGACCACCAACTCCACGATTCTCATCCTCGGCGAGAGCGGAACCGGCAAGGAGCTCGTCGCGCGCGCGGTCCACGACCGATCCCGCCGGGCCGGCAAGGCGATGGTGACGGTCAACTGCGCGGCCATTCCCAAGGAGCTCGTCGAGAGCGAGCTGTTCGGGCACACGCGCGGCGCCTTCACCACCGCCGAGCGGGCGCGGGCCGGCCTGTTCGAGGCGGCCAACGGCGGGACGCTCTTCCTCGACGAGATCGGGGACCTGCCCATGAGCGCGCAGGTCAAGCTGCTGCGCGTCCTGCAGTCCGGCGAGGTGAAGCCCGTCGGCAGCGACACCTCGAAGATCGTGGACGTGCGCGTCGTCGCCGCGACGAACGTCGACCTCAAGGCGGCGATCGCCAAGGGCACGTTCCGTCAGGACCTCTTCTACCGGCTCAACGTCATCGCGGTGCGCCTCCCCGCCCTCCGCGAGCGCGGCGACGACATCCTCCTGCTCGCGCATCACTTCGTCCAGAAGCACGCGCAGCTCGCCAACCGCCCGGCGACGCGCCTCAGCCACGAGGCGGCGGTGCTCCTCTCCGCCTACGACTGGCCCGGCAACGTGCGCGAGCTGGAGCACGCGATCGAGCATGCCGTCGTGCTCACCCAGGGCGACGTCATCTACCCGGCGTCCCTCCCCGCCGAGCTCCTGAGCCGCCAGGACGGCGCCTCGCAGCAGCAGCACGGCGCGTCCTCGTCGTTCGGACCCGCCGGCTTCGGGCCCGCGCCGGTCTCGCACGGTCCGAGCAGCTTCGGCGGCGGGCCGGTGTCGGGGCCGGACTCGCGCGTGGCGAGCGGCACGGTCGCGGTCAGCGCGGTCAGCGCGGTCACCGAGGGCGCGGGCGCCGGTTCGATGAACGACCTCGTGGCGAGCCTCGGCCTGGCCGCCCTCGCCTACCCCGAGGCGAAGAAGCGCATCCTCGCCGAGTTCAACGACGCCTACGTCGGCGCGCTCCTCAAGATGACGTCCGGCAACATGTCCGAGGCGGCGCGGCGCTCCGGCCTCGACCGCTCGAACTTCCGCCGCCTCGTGCGCACGACCGCCGGTGACGTGCCGCCGAGCCGCACGCCCGGCGACGACGACACCGGCTGATCACACCGGGATGCTGAGGACGATGCGCGGGAGCAGCGTCGTCGCGACGACGACCAGGCTGCCCCGGTGCGCGCGCGCGATCCGCTGCGCCGCGTAGACGCCGAGCCCCGACGCATCGAGCGGATCGAGCGTCACCGGGGGACCGGGCCGTTCGGCGGATCCGCGGAGCGCGACGCTCATCTCGACGAAGGGACCCGAGGCGCGTACCACGCGGCTCACCGTGAGCTCGATGCATGCGCCGCCGGGAGCGCCGCGCGCCGTCGCGTCGACGAGCGCGGAGAGAGAGCGCTCGATGAGCCGCGGGTCGCCCGTCAGCTCGACGTCGCCGGCGCTGACCACCTGGACCGTGACCCGAGAGCGCGACAGACGCACCGACGCGCGCTCGGCGACGCGGTGAGCAATCGCGGTGACCGCCACGTGCGAGGCGAGCGGCAGATCGGCGTCCCCGAGCCGCGCGAGGGAGTCGAGGTCGTCGACGATCGTGAGCAGTCGATCCGACGCCATCGATGCATCTTGCACCGCATCGAGCACGTCCTCCCGCCCGGCGAGCTCCACCTCGAGCCACTCGAGGCTCGCGCGGACCACGGCGAGAGGATTCTTCAAGTCGTGAACCGCACGTTCGAATACCGCGCGCTCGGCCCGCTTGTCTTCCGTGTTGGTGCTCACGGAAGAACCATCCTGGTCCGCGCGGCCAGCCTGATTCGCTCGCCGATCCTCGGCACTCGCGTACCACCGATCATCTGTGTCACTCCCCCCAGGCTACCGCCCCGTACCAGCACCCGCGAGCAGGCGCCCGCGTCGCAGATCTCTACCACGGACCGGAAGAGCCCCCGGTCGCTCGTGGTGCTCACGTCGGTGACGGTCCCGGCGAGCGGGAGAGCGCCCGGCGTGAGATCGGCCTCGACGTCGACCGGCACGTCGCCGCCGACCGCGAATGGCGCAACGATCAGCGCAACCGTCGCCAGCCCCTCGCGAACGGCCCGCTTGGCGCGGCGCCGCGAGGCAAGCACGAAGAGCGCCGCGGCGCTGGCCGCGATCACGGCGACGCCGCTGCGGTCCGGGCCGCTCCCTACCTGGCATCCGGCGCTGGCCTGCGCCTGCGCGGCGGGCGCGGCGTCGAGCGCGGGCGCCTCGGCGTAGAGGGCCTCCAGGCCGGCGACGTCGTCGCTGGCGGGCGTGACCGCGAGCACCTTGTCGCGAGGAACGTAGGGATACATGAGCGCGGATTCCGCATCGAGCGTCAGCTCGTCACTCAGGCCGAGCGCGTGACCCATCTCGTGCGCGATGACGCGTCTGACGTCGTACGTCTGCGCGTCGCTCCCGTGGTCACCGACCACGCCGAGCTTGTACTTGCCATTGAGGACGATGTCCGCGTCGAGCACGGAGCCGGTCGCGGAATCGAAGGAAAGGACGGTCACGGCGAGCGCCTCCCCACTGCTGGTCACGAATCCGTCGGCGTCGTAGAAGACGGCATTGGTGCCGTCGTATCCCGGTGACCGGGTCACGCGCCGCTCGTCGATGGTCACTCGCGGAGCGCCGCCGACGTGGCTCCAGGCCTCGGCAGCGTCGGTCAGCGCGTCGCCTGCGCCGCGCACGTGGTCCACCGATCGATCGACGACCATGGATACCGACGCGGCGTGCCAGCGCACGAGCTCACCCGACTCGGCGTGCTTGACCTCGAAGGCCGATGCATTGGCGGACGTGGCGACCGCGGCCACCATGATTCCTGCTCTGATCCAGCGACTTCCGTGGCCCCCCGGCATCCATCTCCGTTCTTACAAACCGCGCCTCCGGATCATCTCCACGAGGGTGGTTCGATTCAGGCCGAGCAGCTGCGCGGCCTTGTTCTTGTTCCCGCCGGTACGCGTGAGCGCCTGGCGAATCAGGTTGTTCTGGTAGCTCTCGACGGCCGTGAAGAGATCGAAGCCCTGCTCCGGGAGGACCCGGGGAAAGAGCGGATTCGATCCGCGCGCGGCTGCCACAGGAGTAGCGGCCGGAGCTTCCACGGATTCATGGCGCGGCGACGATTCGAAGCGCGCGAGCTTCGGCGGGGGCGGAAGCGCGGTCGCCTCGGCGGCGCGGCGCGCGTCCTCGGCGCGGCGCGGGTCGAGGGTCTCGACGTGGCGGTCCACCTGACGCTTCGGCGTCTCGACCATGAGGTGCGAGGTCGGTCCGACGCGGTCGGCGAGGTGCCGCGCGTCGATGCGGGGGCGCGAGTCGATCTCGCGGCGCGCGTCGAAGGCGACGCCGCGGCGGGCGATCTCGAGCTCGCGGCGGACGTCGGCCTGCTCCCGGGGATCCAGCGTCGGAACCTTGGCGGCCGGCGAGCCCTCGGGGCGCGTGTCGATCCTGACGGAGGAGAGCGCCCCGGCGGACAGCGGCTTCGCGAGCGAGCTCGGGACCGACACCGCGGCCATCTGGACGGAGATGCCGGCGCCGTTGCCGAGGATGTCGTCGGCCTCGACGAACGGGCCGCGGGCGAGGAGCACGCTGCGCTCGACGGCATTCTCGAGGGCGCGGACGTTGCCCGGCCACGCGTGCCGCTCGATGGCGACGAGGGCCTGGGCGGAGAAGCCGCGGAGGTCGTCGCGACCGCTCGCCTTCACGCACTGGCGGTAGAAGTGCGAAGCGAGCACGCGGACGTCGGTGCCGCGCTCGCGGAGGGCCGGCAGCTTGAGGTGGATGACGTTGAGGCGGTAGAAGAGGTCCTCGCGGAAGCGGCCCGCGGCGACCTCGGCCTTGAGGTCGCGGTTCGTCGCGGCGACCACGCGCACGTCGCACTTGATGCTCTTCGACTCGCCGACCGGCGTGTACTCGCGCTGCTGGAGCACGCGAAGGAGCTTCACCTGGGCGTTCAGCGGGAGCTCGCCGACCTCGTCCAGGAAGAGCGTGCCGCCCTCGGCCGTCGCCACGTGACCGCGGCGGTTGTTCTGCGCGCCGGTGAAGGCGCCCTTCACGTGGCCGAACAGCTCGCTCTCGACGAGCTCGGACGGGATGGCCCCGCAGTTGATGGTGACGAGCGCGCCGGTGCGGCGGCTGCTCGCGTCGTGGAGCGCCGCGACGACCAGCTCCTTGCCGGTGCCGCTCTCGCCGGTCACGAGGACCGTGCACATCGAGCTCGCGACGCGGTCGATGGTCTCGAGCACGCGCTTGATCGAGGGGTGCTGCCCGATGATCTTGCCGCGGCTCGTCGGCCGGAGCGTCATCGTCGCGCGGCGAACGCCCGTGATCTCGTCGTCGCCGACGCCCGGCGCCATACCGGCGGCGGTGGTCGGGCTGATGCTCGCGAGGGCCGCGTTGGTGGGACGAAGAGTTCCGAGTCGCATGGTGATGTCCTCCGCTTCGCGCTGAGTCAGCGCGGGTTCGTGCGGAGACTCAGTGCAACCGTCGGTCCATGCCGCGAGAGCGTCACGGAGCCAACGGAGTCACCACTTTGACGGTGTTTTGCGGTGTCGGAGGTCACCCCGCCGGGGTCGCCGACGACCCCCCAGGGTCATCGGTGACATGTCCCGGGGACCCGGCGACATGAAGGAAGAGGAAGGCCGGTAAGGAAGACGAGGACAAGCAAGGATGCGCGAGCGACAAGGAAAGTCAGCGACGTGGCAGGATCGACCCGGAGAGCGCGAAGCGGCGTTCGAGGCGGTCGATGCCGCGCTGGAGATCGCCGAGCGCCTCGCGCGCGACCATGGAGTCGCTTCCACCGATGAGCGTGCCGAGGAAGTCGGCGTTCATGCGCATCACGGCGAGGAGGCTGTAGGCCTCGGCCCGCGCCGCCGCCTCGACGCGTGGGTCGAGGTGCGCGCTGCGCTGGGTCGGCGGCGCCGCGTCGGCTCGTTTGAGATGCGTGTCGGAGGTGGGCTCCCAGCTCGCACCCGAGGTGGGCACGAGGGTCGGCCGGAGCGAGGGGCGGTACTCCTGGCGTACCGGGTAGAGGGTGCGCGCCGCCGGGATCATCGTGTCGAGCTCGGCGAGGACGTTGAGGCGGAGGGCGGTCACGCGCGCTCCGGCATCCACGGGATCGTGGAGTTATGGGTGCGCGGAACGAACATGCTGTTGCCGTGCCGCGAGCAGAGCCCGCGCATCCGGGAGAACCCGTCGAACTCCACGTTCGTGCAATGGCTGCAGACGGAGAGCTCGGTGTCGTAGTCGGCGGGGCGCGTCAGGTAGTCGACCGCGAGGAGCGAGAGGACCCGGTCGGCGAGGCGGCGCGCGTCGGACGTCGGGACCCAGCCGGAGACGTGCTGCTTGTCCTCGCAGCGAGCGACGAAGCCTGCCGAGATCATCGAGAACGCGAAGCTCGCCGCCGCCTCGGCATCGGGAACCTTCATGAGCGTGGCGACCACCTCGGTGTGCGCGCTGCGGATGACGCGCTCGACCATGCGCACGTCGATCTCGCGAAGGAGCGGGACCGGGCGCTGCACGAACTCGCCGCTGCGTCGCTGCGCGATCGGCGCGACGTACTGCGTGAGCTGCGCGTACGGACCCATGAGCCACATCGCGAGCTCCGCCTTGCCCCAGTGCTGGCTCTCGTTGAGGAACGCGAGCGCCGTCGTGCGGCAGGACTCGGCGATCGCGATCGTCCCGGTCTGCTCGGGGAGCGTGAGGATCGTGTCGACGCTCGAGTCACACGCAGCAAGTGCACTCGGTCTCATGCTCATCATGGGAGTGACCCATTGCAGCTGGCGTACCACGCCGAGATCGGCACTTTTCCGGCGGCAAATGCGCGTTTCATGACGGGATCGACGACGCGCTGACATCGTCCGGAGGGGCGAGCCCCCGATCGTCACGAGGCTGGCGTCAGGCGCGCGGCAGAGCGCCATATCTCTGTTCCTTAAGGAGGTGTTCCGGATGCCGTTCCGGAAAAGGGAATGGCCTCCACTCCTCTTCTCTCCATCTGCATGATCGTGAAGAACGAGGAGGCGGTCCTCGCGCGCGCGCTCGCGAGCGCGCAGGGCATCGGCGCGGAGCTCGTCGTCGTCGACACCGGCTCGACCGACCGCACCGTGGCGATTGCCGAGGAAGCGGGCGCGACGGTGCACCACTTCACGTGGGTCGACGACTTCTCGGCAGCGCGCAACCACGCGCTCGCGCACGGCCACGGCACGTGGCTCATGGTGCTCGACGCCGACGAGGAGCTGACCGCGACCTTTCGCGAGAACGTCACGCGCGTGCTCGGGCAGGCCAAGGCCGCAGCGTTCCGCGTCCCGGCGCAGGCGCTGGACGATCAGGGCGGCGTGCAGATGACGCTGATGTCGACGCGTCTCGTCCGCAATGGTCACGGCTACGGCTACGAGGGCCGCGTGCACGAGGACATCACGTCCAACGTGATGAGGAGAGGCGGAGTCGTCGCCGACACGCAGGAGCTCCCGATCGTGCACCACGGCTACACCGCCGAGGAGAGCGCGCGGAAGAATCGCCAGGAGCGCAACATCAAGCTGCTCGAGGCGGCGCATGCCGCGTCTCCGCAGGAGCCGCGCTACTGGCATTACCTCGGTATCGAGCACCGCGTGCTGGGCAACCTCGAGGTCGCGGCCTCCTGGTTCGACCGCATGCTCACGCGCGCCGAGGGTCACGAGCTCTCCGCGTGGTCGGCGAGCGCCCTCGCCTCGATTCACGAGGCCGAGGGCGACCTCGGCGCAGCGTGGGCGGTGGCGCACGCCGGCCTCCGCGGCAAGGTCGGGCGCGTGCACTGCCTGGCGCAGCTCGGGAAGCTCGCGCTCGCCGAGGGCGACCCCGACACCGCGCGCTGGTGCGCCGACGAGATCGACCGGAGTCCCGGCGACGATCTCTCGGATCGCGCGACGGGCGTGGCGCGCGCCGCCGATCTCCGCGCGGCGGCGCTCATCGCGAAGGGGGCGACCCCGAAGGTGCGGGACGCGGTCCTCGCGCTCGCGAAGAAGCTCCCGCGCAGCGCGGCGCTGGGCCAGCATCTCGTCGAGGTGTGTGAACGCCTCTCCGGGCGCGGCGCCGGCTCCGTCGACGCGATGAAGCGTGCGGGCCACCAGCCAACGGTGGTGGCGGCGGCGATGAATGCCGCCTTCCGCGCCGGCGCCTACCAGGTCTGCGCCGATCTCGGAGCCAAGGCCGGACTGGCGAGCGAGCTGTCGGCGTTCGCGCTGGCGCGCCTCGGCCGCCCCGAGGAGGGGCGCGAGGAGCTGCTTCGCTTCGGTGACGGCGCGTCACCGTTCGCGGTGGTGTTCGGGCTGGCGTACGACGACGAGGCGGCCATCGCCCACGGGCTCGCCGCGGCATCCCCCGCGCACGCCAGGGCGCTCGCGCAGGTCCGGAGCGGCGGCAAGGTCGCGCCGAGGGACGTGTGGGTCGTGAGGTCCTGGCTCGAGCTCGCGGTGCGCGTCGGCGAGGACGGGGCGGCGACCGCGCTGACCGCGTCCCTCCCGTGGAAGACCTCGGAGCGTGAGGCGCTTCGTGCACTCTACACGTACAACGCAGGCGACGAGGCGGCGGCGATGACCCGGGCGCTCGAGCATGCGCACGAGCTCGCGGCGCAGGAGGTCATCGGCCTCGTGGCGCACGCCCACGGCGACTGGTCGGCAGCGGCCACCATGCTCAGCATGCGCGCGGCGGCGGGGGACGCCGCGGTGCGCGTCTACGTGAAGGGCGCCGACGCGCTGGCGCATCTGGGTCGCAAGACGGAGGCGGAGCGACTGCTGGCGGCGGGGCGCGAGGCACGGCCGCATGCGCGCGGGCTAGGAGCGGCGGCCGCCGTGGCCGGCAGATCCGCGGTCGCGGCGCGGCGGGCCTGAGCCGCTCCGGACCGGCGCCTACCAGGTCGTGTCGCCGGGCATGACCAGGTGGGGCTGGTTCTTCCCGAAGAGCTTCTCGCCGTCGGAGATGAAGTTCCGACTCCACGGCTCGGTCGTCTTCGTCCGGTTCGTGAACAACGTGATGTTCCCCTCGACCTCCTGCTGACCGATCACCGAGCAACCGGTCTTCGTGCCGTGCCACAGACCGCCGTGAGCTGCACCAGGCTCACCGGCCAGTCCGCGGGCGACGGCGTGACGTATCCCTGCGCGTCGGTCGCGCCGAAGGGGCTGCCTGCCTTCGCCGCCCCGAGCTCACCGTAGGAAATGCCGTCGATGACGAGCTGCCACGTCTACGGGTCGTCACACGAACGCGGTACCTTCCGGGCGTCACGTCGACGGGGCCCAGCCAGGGGCCGCCCCGGCGCGGAGCCGGCCGGCCCGAGGCACATGTCGAGCGCCGTCGCGAGATCCCGTCGCGAGGGCGCGGCCAGCGAGCGTCAGCAGTGTCGTCAGGTGTCGTCGCATGGCGAGAGCCCTCACGGCACGTTGGTCCCGCTCACGGCGAACGGCCGGCCCGCGGTCGCCCACGAGCCGCCGAAGTCGAGGTCGCTCTTGCCGTCGGGGCCGGCGCCGATGGGCTCGGTGCTGCCGCTCTGCCCGTCGTAGACCAAGGGCCCATAGCGTCGTGGTTCGCCCCGCCCGCCATCAGCGTCTGTTGGTTCTCCGCGACGCTGCTGTCCATGTCCCAGCCGTTGATCTGCTTCCCCGCGGTGTCGTGCCACCAGCTCCCGCGGCCACCGCAGGGCGCCGTCCGCGAACGCGATCACCGCGCCGATGTCGCTCTCCGAGCCCTGGGTACCGACCGAGCGACCCACCGCGACGGGCTGGGAGAACGGCCCGCCATGCTGCTTCTGCGCCTCCTCGTCGACCAAGAACGGGCGCGCGCGCCCATGGCTCCACCCGTACGACTGGTCGTCGTTGCACGCGGCCGACCTCGTAGCTATACGCCTCGCCCCACTTCCGTCGGCGCGACCGAGACTCGCGGCGAGATGCTGGTACACCGCGTCGTCGACCTCGCCGCTCGCGGTCAGGACCTTCGGCAGCGCATCGATGCAGGACTCGGCCACGGGTCCGGCGGGAACGTCGGGGAGCGGCGCCGCGCAGTCGCCGGCCGCTCCGCTCGAGCCGTCAGTGCTGCAGCTGACCACGATCGCACATGCGACGAGCGTGGCGACACGAGCGCTCGATAGAACCATGGTGGGGACCGCCCGCAGGTGAAGGGCTCCGCGGCCCCCTTCACGCTGCGCCGTCCCCCGGAGTCTGTCATGGTCCAGCCGCGCGGCGGCGAGCACCCGGTTCAGGCGGCGGTGGACATCGGCGCCGGTTCCATGGCGTCGGTCCACCACTCGACGAGCTGGACGTGCTCGGTGACCCGCACCGCTCGCAGCAGCGCGCGCGCCCGGCTGTTCAGGCCCGCGAGAAAGAGCCTGCCGTCGCCGACGTGGCGGCTCGCCGCCTCGACCGCCCGTGCGCCCGCGAAGTCGATGACGGTGTTCGGGCCGAGGTCGAGGACCACCGTGTTCGCGCCGCGCTTCTTGGAGGCGGCCACGAGCTCGAGCAGCTTGAAGCCGGCGAGGGCGTCGAGACGGGGGCAGGACAGAGAAAGAATCTCGGTGTCCTGGATGCGGATGGTGGCGAGCTGCATGAAGGAGAGTCTCCGGTGGATTGGCTAGAAAGGAATGAGGAAAGGTGTCTTCGAGTCGAAGCAATCTCTCTTGGTGCACGGCGCGGGCCAGCTGGATTGCCTGCTATTTGGCAATCCCGACCGGCACCTTTGACGATCTCGTCAGCACGATGGCGCGCCGTCATGGGGCTGTCGACCGGCGGCCGAGACGACTTCGCGCGCGCCCAAATGGCAAACGGCCAGCAGGCATTCCTGCTGGCCGTGAGCCGTCGCTTTCGAGTCGCCGTCAGGTCACGCGGCCTGCCGCACCGTCTGGTCACCCTTGGAGGAGCGAGACGGCGGACAGAGCGACGGGCGAGGTCGCGGCGTGTTCCGCAGCGAGGAGGAGAGCGGCGCGACCTCCGCCGCCAGGGCGGGCGGCGCCACCTGCTCGGCGACCGCCGCGAACGTCGGCGCCGCCACCACCTCGGCGCTCCCGGGCACCAGGACCTCGGTGGTCACGGCTGCGGGGATGACGCGCGGCTTGAGGACCCGCCGCTTGCCACTCGTCCAGCCCTCGAAGCCGCTGGGCGTGAACTCGGTCTCGAACCAGCCGAACCAGAACCAACCGAGCGGCACGTCGTTGTGGATGACCGACCGGACGCAGAGGTGGAGGAAGCGGCGCGCGCGGTACGCCAGGGCGAAGCGCGGCGCCTTCCCGCGGATGTGCGTCTCCTCGGGAGAGAAGCCGGTATTCACACCGAAGAGGAAGACGTCCTGCACGTATCCCCAGAAGGTCGTCAGCTTGTTGAAGACGAAGTGGTAGGGCACGGAGAGCGCGAGGCCGAGCAGCTTGTGACCGTGCTTCTTGAAGCCGCCGTCCAGCCAGATGCCGAAGGCGGTCGCGACGAAGCGCATGAAGGAGTAGACGACGAAGGCGCAGCAGAAGCCGACGAAGAAGCCCTTGCTCGAGGCGAACGGCAGGAGAATCATGCCGAGGGCCTCCACCGCGTTGAAGTACACGATGATGAAGGTCGAGATCACCGTCGGGAAGAGGAGCGTCCAGTGGAAGGGGACGGCCTTGCTCCACCGCTGCGAGAGCTCGACACGCGAGGTGTTCCAGCGGACGCGCTGCTTGAACAGGGCCTTGATGGTGGTCGGCGTCTTCGTCTCGACGACCGCGTGCGACTCGTACTGGAGCCCGCGGAACACGTAGCCGCGCATCATGTACCAGAGCGCGTGGGCCGGGGTGCGCGGCAGCTCGACGGTGAGCGACCCGTTCGACCAGCGTGCGATGTACGCGAGCCAGGTCACCCAGGTGTCGTCGCCGGGGCCGGTCATGCCCTCGGGCAGACGTCCGCAGTCGGCGGTCTCGAACACCGGAGGCTGCTTGCCGAGCCACCACTTGCCGACGTCCTTCCAGGACAGGGTCGTCATGAAGGCGGCCCACCTGGGCCCGAGCAGGTGCAGCTTCGACCAGGTGCAGTAGAGCGCGCCCGAGGCGCCGGGCACGAGGTGAAGCTTGTAGTTGTGTTTGCCGAGCATCGACAGGATGAACTCGGCGGCGACGTGGATGGACACCTGCCCGCGCACCGTGAAGTAGCTGCGCCAGCCGCGCCAGTACTCGGAACGAGCGATCGAGACGTTGGACGTGACGATGTTCGGATACTGCTCGGAGCCGGGGTACCTCGTCGTGAGTCGGTCGGCGAGGCGCACGAGCGCCTCCGGGCCGAGGATGCTGTCGGCGTCCATGTTGAAGAAGAGCGTCGGCATCTCCTTCACGTTGCCCGCGGCGATCTGCTCCTCGAGGAAGAGCACGCCGTTGTCGATCGCGACCGCCTTGCCGGTCCGCTTCTTCGTGCAGGTCGCCATGAGCCTGACGCCGGGCGGCGCCTCGAACGCCGCGGTCCACGTCTGGAGGGCCGCGAAGAGGTCGGCCTTCGTGACGCCGTCGTCGATGGCGGCGACCACGATGAGCTCCCCCGGGTACCCGTTGGTGGCGGCGCTGGTCATCGCCTTCTGGAGACCCGCGAGCTCGTCCTCGTTGCGGAGCAGCGTGGGCATCACCACCACCGCCGACGGCCGACGGCCCGCCGGGACGGGCGGAGCCTTCCGGCCGTGGCGGACGAGGCGGTACAGCGACTGGATGATGAGGACCAGGTAGTGGATCTGGTAGAGCGAGAAGCCGATCACCAGCGGCAGCGCGAAGGGTGATGCGAGCTCGAAGCCCGTGTGAACGCGGAGGTACCAGATCAGCTCTTGCATCGTCGTCGAGGTCCCTGTGTCAGGCGGTTGGCGTTGCCGGAAACGAGTGCACTCAGCGTGCCGAGCGCGCGCGGATCACCTTCTCCTTCGCGGCCTCGCGGTCGGTCAGGTTCAAGATGACGTACTGGCCGCGGGAGATGTCGGACCAGGGGTCGTTCGCGACCACCTCACCGTTCACCACCTCGGCGATGCGGCCGACGTTCTGGCAGCTGAAGAGGATCCACTTGCAGGAGATGAGGGCGTCCCCCGCCTTCAGGCCGGCCATCTGGGTGTACGGCACGAAGGCGATGTCGGTCTGCGCCTCGATGGCCTTGTAGACGGGCCGGGCGCGCAGCTGCTTGAAGATCTCCTCCATGCGGTCGAGGCTCTCGGCGAAGATCTTCCGGTCGGCGAGCAGCGCGCGCTTCTCCGCCTGGAGCTTGATCATCTCGAGCTCGAGGTGGACCTGGCGCTCCTGACCCATCGCGATCTCGGGCAAGAGGCCGTTGCCGCTCCGGGCCTTGTTCTCCATGGCGTCCTTGACGACCGAGCTCGTCGCGGAAAACTGCTGCGTCTGCATGCGCGCGTCGCTCGTGTCGCGCGCGTTCTGGGTCACCGCGAGGCGGAGCTGGTCGGTCAGCTGGACCTCACGATCGACCTCCTGCTTCATGACCAGGCCGGCGGCGGCGTTCTGCTGGGTGTGCTCGGCGATGCTCGCCTGGCGAGCGAGCATGTCCTCGAGCAGCGTCTTCTGACTCTGGAGCGAGTGCAGGCGCTCCGTCATCGCGGCGTTCTGCGCGTTGGTGGTGAAGGCGGTCCAGCGTAGCGACTCCTTCGCTCCTTGCTCGATGGTCTGCAGCCGTGCGAACGCGAGGTCGATGCCCACGATGTCGGCGTCGATGCGCTCGATGTCCGCCTTCAGCTTGTCGCGCTGCACGACCTGCTCGTTCAGCTTGACGTTGATCTGGAGGATCTGGTCGTTGTCGGCGGAGAGCGTGATCGGCGCCATCCAGGAGTCGGTGGCTGCCCGGTAGACGCCCTGCGCCAGGGCCGCCGCCCCTGCTGCGAGAGCAACGAGCGAGGCGAGGGCGAAGATGCGCGGATGTGCGCCGATCTTCTTCTTGGGTTCGGACGCGATGGGCATTTCGACGCTGGAATTCACTGACGACCTCCGATGGCGCTCTGTTTTTCGGCGAGCGAGTTCAAGAACGTGCGCTCACCTTCGAGATCGATCGTCTCGAGAGTCAGCGCGGCAACGACCTGGGGCTTGTTGGGCGCGTCGGTTCCTTCCACCGTCGCGCGTTCACGATTCACACGAGCAATCTCTGCATCGAGCAGGCCAACCTGGCGGCGGGCGACCTCGGCCTGCGCGCGGGCTTCCTTGCGCACGTTCTCGAGCTGCCAGCGCATCTCGTAGCGCGCCGTCCGGATCTCCTGGATGCGCGCGGCAGTCCCGCGGGCCTCGGCTGGCTGCTGGAAGAGCCCGCCGAAGTTGTAGGACAGCTCGGCGACCGCGAAGTAGTCGACCTGGGGATTCGCCGCGGCGCCGCCGGTCAGCGTCATCTTCCAGGGCTGGATGTTCTTCACGTGCTCGAGGCTCTCCTCGTACGCGGCGGCGCGCGTCTCGTACTGGCGGAGCAGCTCCTCCGCGGGGACCGTCTGCGCCTTCAGCTCCTTGGCCTTGAGGGACTCGAGCATCCGCTCGGCGTCGGCGATCTTGAAGCTGACGTCGAGCACCCGGCGACGCAGCTCGTGCACCTCGGTGAGCGTCGCGACCCCGGCGGAGAACCGGGCCTCCGCGTCGCGGAGGATGGCGTCCATGCGCGGAAGCGCCGCCCGGAGGTACGCGACCTTCGCCTCGGTCGCCACCTTGCGTGCGGCGTCGTCGCGCTGGAGGACGACCTCCTGGAGGGTGACGGCAGACTCCTGACGCAGGCAATCCTTCTGCGCCACGTCCTTGACCCCCACGCCCTTGTAGATGTCGACCAGCCCGAGGCTCACCGACGCGCGCGGCTGCACGGAGCTGCCCACCTGGATGCCGACCGCGTCGGCGATCGAGCTCTGGGGATAACGGATCAGCTGCACGGACGCGGTCGGTGCGAACAGCAGCGCGGCGTCTGCCTCGGCGCGGGCCACCACCTTGCGGCAGTAGTCCGTCCGCGGCGCCGAGCTGGGCTCGTCGGCGCGTGCGCTGCCCGCGGCGCTCAAGCAGCCGGCGGCGACGAGCGCCGCGGCGACGCGAGCGAACAGGCGGCGTGCTTGACGTGACGCGGGGAGTGGCCGTTCTGCAGCTATCATGTCTCTCTTGTCCTCGAATGATTCGGAGTCGAACGTTGGCGCCGTGGCGGAGCAGCGGGCGTCGAGGAGCGGTCTTTCACCTTCCGTGCCTCGCTTCTTCGTCATCGCGATGACGCTCGCCGCGAGCGCGCAGGGCTGCAGCTGCCGGGGCGGCGCGCGCGGCGGCGTCGCCCTTCTGCGCGGTGAGCCGCTGCCGGTCGTCGACGCGGGCCGCCTCCTCGGGGTCACGAGCGAGG
>JAQBQL010000054.1 GCA_028287035.1 Labilithrix sp.
TGGCGCGAGTAGTTCTCGATGCCGTTGCAGAAGCCCATCTGCTCCATCATCTCGATGTCGTAGAGGGTCCGCTGCTCGAGGCGCTGCTTCTCGACGAAGCGCACCGACTTGTCGAGGAAGTCGAGCCGGTCGCGGAGCTCGTCGCGGATCTGCGAGATCGCCCGGCGCATCTGCTCCTGCGGCGTCACGTAGTGGGAGCCCGGGAAGATGGCATACCGGTCGAGGTTGCCCTTCGCCTTGCCACGGATCGGGTCGACCTCGCGAATGGCCTCGACCATGTCACCGAAGAACTCGATCCGTACTGCGGTATCGGACTCGTAGGCGGGGAACACCTCGACCACATCGCCGCGGACCCGGAACGTACCGCGGTGGAAATCGATGTCGTTACGCTCGTACTGGATGTCGACGAGCATCCGCAGCAGGTTGTCGCGGCGATACTCCTCGCCCACCTTGAGGTCGATGAGGAGGCCGGCGTAGCTCTCGGCGGAGCCGATGCCGTAGATGCAGCTCACCGATGCGATGATGATGACGTCGCGACGGGACAGGAGCGCGCGCGTCGCCGAGTGACGCATGCGGTCGATCTGGTCGTTGATGATCGCGTCCTTGTCGATGTACGTGTCGCTCGTCGGGACGTACGCCTCGGGCTGGTAGTAGTCGTAATAGCTGACGAAGTACTCGACCGCGTTCTCCGGGAAGAGCTCCTTCATCTCGCCGTAGAGCTGCGCGGCCAGCGTCTTGTTCGGCGCCATGATGAGCGTCGGGCGGCCGAACTTCTCGATGACGTTCGCGATGGTGAACGTCTTGCCCGAGCCCGTGATCCCGAGCAGCACCTGATGCTGCTCGTTCTGCTCGAGCCCGGCCATCAGCTGCTTGATGGCCGTCGGCTGATCGCCTCGCGGCTCGAACTGCGACGCGAGCTTGAAGGGGCTACTCGACATGAGGAACCCGGAATCATGCGGCGTCCCCCCGTGCCTCCGCAAGCGCGGCGAGGCGAATGTTCTGACAGCTACATGTCAGGTTTGTCGCGAACTCAGCACCGCCGGGCCGCCGCTGAACACGAGCGCGTCGAGGAGGAGCTCGTCGGGCACGAGCGCGAGCGACGGATGGTCGCGGTCGGCCACGATCGTTCCGCCCGCATCGGGGAAGCCGCAGGCCTCGGCGCCGTTCGTCGAGCCAGCCGTCCAGAGCTCCTCCGCGGGCGACCCGTGCGGGGGCGCGAACGTCACGCGCTTCCCCGTGCGCAGGCGCTCGAGGGTCTCGAGGGCGCGCAGCTCGGCGAAGGGGTCGGTGACGACGTGGCTGTCGACGCCCGTGCAGAGGCGGACGCCCGCCTGCCGCAGCGCGCTCAGGTCGGGGAGCCCGTCGCCCAGGTCGGCCTCGGTCGTCGGGCAGACGCAGGCGAAGGCGCGCGCGGCGCCCAGCATCGAAGCCTCGTCCTTCGTGAGGTGCGTCGCGTGCACCGCCACGAACCGCGGGCCGAGGACGCCCCGCTCGGCCAGCAGCTCGATCGGACGGCGGCCCGTCTCGGCGACGCACTCGGTGATCTCCCGCGGCTGCTCGGCGACGTGCATGTGGAACGGGAGATCGTGCTGCGACGCGTACGCGGCGAGCTCCGGGAGCCAGTCGGGCGGGACGGCGCGGACCGAGTGGGGAGCGACGCCGATGCGGACCGCCGGGTCGCCCGCGTAGCGCGCCCGGAGCGTGTCCACGTCGCGGAGGACGTCGTCCACCGACGCGTCGCAGAAGCGTCGCTGCTCGGGCTCGGCGGGGCGACCAGGTCCCGCGCGGTGGTAGGCGACGCGAAGGAGGGCGATGCGAAGGCCCTCGGCGCGCGCGGCCCGGATGACCGCGTCGCTCATCGCGGTCCGCTCCGCGTAGGGCTCGCCTCCGGGCTGGTGGTGGACGTAGTGGAACTCGCCGACGGTGCGCACGCCGGCCTGGAACAGCTCGCGGAAGGCGACGCGGCTCACGCGCTCGATCGATGCCGGATCGAGCGCCGCCGCGACGCGGTACATCGCCCCGCGCCAGGACCAGAAGTCGCCGCCGGAGGCTTCGTCCGGCGGACGCTGCGCGGCGCCTCGCATCGCGCGCTGGAAGGCGTGCGAGTGGGCGGTGGCGAGCGCGGGCAGGAGGATCGAGCGGCCGTCCGCCGCCAGCGACAGCATGGCCCGGAACGCTAGCACCGAAGCTACTGGCGCATCACGTCGGCGCTGGAGCGCGTCACGAAGAAGTACCGCGGCCAGTGGCGGTAGAAGGTCGTGCGCAGGACCGGCGCGCCGTCCGCCGGGTCGACGTCCTGGCCGAAGCCGCCGACCACGCGGACCAGCGACCCGATGCCGACCGACCGCTCACCGAGATCGTCCTCGGGACGGAGCCGAGCGAGCACGTGCACGATCCCGAAGTCGCGGTCGCTCACGGTGACGCGGCAGGTGTCCTCGTCGTGAGCGTTGGAGCACAGGTTTCGCGTCTCGAGCTTGCGGACGCTGAGCGTGAGGTAAGCGGCGCCTCCCGGTCCCGGAGCGCGCCCGGTGACGACCCCGAAGAGCGTCACCTTCGAGGCGCGCCACGCCTCGCGCTCACGCGCGAACATGACCGGGTCGTACGCCCGTGCGCCGGACTCGGCGGCCTGCTCCTCTGAGGTCGGCGTGTACGTCGGGCTGTAGCCGTAAGGCCCTGCGCCATGGCAGGCGGCCAGGGCGACGACACCGAGAGCGAGAGTCGCGCGCAGGCCACCGATCATCGCTCGTCTTCTAGCTCACCTGCCGGCCGGCGATCCACCGGCGCCCGGCGGATCCGCGGCGGGCGCGGCACGACCGGGCGCGAGGGCACGCGCGACGAGCTCCGCGGCGACGAGCGCGAGGAGCGCCAGGGCGACCATCCACGAGATGTCGACGATGGCGACGCCGCCCCCGAGGGCCGACGACGTGGCGCTGGGGGCCACGGGGCGCGCCCGGAGATCGATCTCGCGCGCGAGCGGCGCCGCGACCCGCAGCTCCTTCGCGCCGTCGATGGTGACCGCGTACGCGCCGGCGAGCGTCGGAACGAGGCGGAGGGTCCCGTCCTCGCGCGTGACGGCGAGCGGGACGCTCTTCGTGCCTGCGCCAGGCCCTTGCGCCTCGACCGCGCGGGCGCCCGCGAACGTCCAGGGGACCCCGACGTCGCCGCGGCGCGGGGCGGCGCGCTGCTTCGCCTCGGTGACGAACGCGTCGAGCATCGCGAGGAACCCCGGGCGGAGCGCGAGGTCGCTCGTCTCGACCGAGAACGGCAGCGTGGTCAGCCAGAAGTCGCCGCGGCCTCGCGCCCGGCGCGCGAGGAGCGGGATGCCGTCCGCCCACTTCACGAGGGGCTCGTAGGTGGCGAGGTCCTGCTCGGCCAGCTTCGCGCGGCCGTGCGGCGCCAGGTCGGCAAGGCTCGCCGCCGCTTCCCCGAAGAAGGAGGCGCCGGAGGCCACGTCGACGCCGGCGGCGCCCGCCGGATCCCAGCCCACCGACTGCGCGAGGAGCGGCTCGAAGTTGGCGCCCAGCGGCGCGGCGGCGGCCCTCCGCCCGAGCGTCACGAGCAGCATGCCGCCCTGATCGACGAAGGCGCCGAGCGCGCGCCGCTGCTCGGGCGTGAAGCCCGGCGGGTCGTCGACGATGATCGCGGCGAACGGCGCGGTGTCCTCGCGGCGGTCCGGAACCTGCGGGATGGGGCGCACCGCGAGCTCCACGTGCAGCGCCGCGAGCGCCTGCTCGACGACCGGGGCGCCGCCGGTCGCGACCGCCTCCTCCGTGCGGTCACCGACGACCGCGAGCGAAGCGGGGCCCACCTCGACGATCACCGGCGCGCGGTCGTCGGCAGCGATCGCGTCCTTGCCGGTGAGGCTCGCGGTGAGCTCCTTCGTCTCGTCGGCGGCGACCGCGAGCGTCGCCTCGCCGGCCTGCGTCTGCGGGAGCGGCGCCGATTGGAGGACCCGGTCGCCATCCTTGATCTGGACCTCGCGTCGGGCGGCGGCCCCGGCGGTCGAGCAGGCGAACCGCACGCGGGTCCGGGCCCCCGAACGATCGGCGCTCAGGATCCCGCAGTCCTCGGCCGGCGTGCGTAGCTCGGGCATCGCGACCCAGACCGGGAGCGCCGAGCCCTCGCCGAGCGGCGGAGCATCCGGCTTGCCGTCGGCGAGGTCGGAGAGGACGATCACACGGCGATCGATCTGCGGCAGCTCGGTGACGAGCGTGCGCCCGATCGCCACCGCGCCGTCGAGGTCGGTGCCGCGGTCGGTCTCGGTGAGAGCGTCGAGCGCGGCGCGCGCCGCCGAGATGTCGGTGGTTGCCGCGAGCGCCACGCGCGCCGGCGAACCCGCGAGCACGATCGCCGCCGCGTCCCCCTCGCGGAGCGCGGCCAGGATCTCACGGGCGCCCTCCTGCGCCCGCGTGAAGCGCGTCTTTCCGCTGCCGTCGACGACGCGCATGCTCATCGAGTCGTCGAGCACGATGGCCACCGCGACCGAGGTGCCGGAGCGGCTGAGCGCGAGCCGCGAGCACTTCACGAACGGCGACGCGCCGAGCAGCGCGAGCGCCACCACCGACAGCGCACGGATCGCGAAGAGCCCGCGATCCTCGAGGCGAGCGCGGCGCCGTGCCTTCGGGGGCGTCGGCGGCACGAGGCGCGTCGGGGCGAACGTGCGCTCCTCGGCCTGCTGGCGGCGAAGTCGATGCGCGAGATACGGGGCGGCGACGAGGCCCGCGACCGCGAGGGCGAGGATCGTGAGGAACGTCACAGCACCGCCTCGACGATGCTGCGCACCGCGGCCACCGGATCCTGATCGGTGGTCATGCGCAGGAAGCTCGCCCCGCGGCCGACGAGCTTCCGCCGCCAGCTCTCCTGGAGCTCGGCGAGCGCCGCGAGGTACCGTTCCTTCGCGGCCTCGTCGGTCTCGACGGTGACGCTGCCCTCCATCGACCGCAGGCGGACCGTCTCCTGGAACGGAAAGGTCGCCTCGTCGGGATCGAGGACCTGCACCACGACCACCACGCGGCCGCGCGTCGCGATCGCCGAGATGCGCTCGGGAGCCTCGGGCGGCAGATCGAGGAGATCGCTGAGCACGACCACCACCGACCCGCGGCGTGCAGCGCGGGCAAGCGCTGCGAGCGCCCGATCCACGGTGGCGAGGTCGGCGAGCGCGTCGCCCTCCGCGCGCTGGCTCTCGAGCGCGTCGACCACGCGCTCGAACGCCTCACGACCGCCGCTCACGGGCACGCCGAGCGCCTGCGGTGAGCCGCCGATGAACCCGAGGCCCACGGGGTCGCCGCTGCGGATCGCGATGCGCGCGAGGGCCGCCGCGACGAGCGACGCCCACGCCGCCTTCGAGGCCGGCGCGCGCGAGCCTCGGTAGCCCATCGAGGCCGTCGAATCGACGACGAGCCGGAGCGCGCGGTCGGTCTCCGTCTCGAACTGGCGGACGAGGAGGTGGTCGTGGCGGAGCAGCGATCGCACGTCCAGCCAGCGGAGGTCGTCGCCCGCGGAGTACGCGCGATGCCCTCCGAACTCGACGCCGGCGCCCTTGCGCGCGCTGCGATGCGCGCCTGCGTAGACGCCTTCCGCCACCATGCGCGCGCGGATGCGGAGCGGCCCGAGGCTACCCCAGTCGACGTTGCGACGGAGGCCGGCTGCCTTCTCGGGGAACGTGCTGTCGGCCGTTCGCTTCACGGGAAAAGCCCTCGTGGAACGTCCCGGGCGTGGGCCCGGGACGCGCCCGTCACGGGAGACCGACCTCGGGGACGGGGCCGCCGATCTGGGCGCGATTGCCACTCAGGATCTCGCGGGCGAGCGCGCTCTCCATGAGATCCAGGCCGGGCGCGCTGACCACCTGCTTCAGCGCGTCGTCCGCGCCCTTCGCGTCGCCGGCGATGCGCCGGTCCATCGCGGTGTAGAAGAGCGCCTCGGTCTTCTGCGAGGGCGTCTGCGCTGCGCTCTGGAGGTCCTGCGCCTTCAGCTTGCCGGCGCCGAACGCCGCGACCTTGCCGATCCAGCGCGGATCGCTCGAGGCGTCGAGGAGGACGCGTTCGGCGAGCCCCTCGTTGCCGGCGTTGCCGCTGTTGGCGGTGGGCACCGGCGGGGTCTTCGTCTGCCGCTCGAGGACGCGCACCCAGAGCGCGTAGTAGACGACGTCCTCGCGCGGCAGCTCGGAGCCGACGCCGCGCGCCAGCCCATCGCGTGCCGCCGCGAGGTCGCCCTTCACGAACGCCCGGCCGACGATCTGTCCAATGGTCGCGGCGGTCTGGCGCTTGTCGCGCGGCGACGCCTCGAGGGCGCGGTCGAGCGCCTTCATGGCGCTCGGGGCGGCGCCGAAGCGGTCGAGGGCGCGGGCGATGAGGCGCTCGATGCGCGCGCGATCGTCGCCCTCGGCTCCGCTGCGTGCTTTCGCGAGGTCGCGGAGCGCGTCCGACAGGGGCTTGCGCGCGCCGGTCGCATCGCCACCCTCGCGCGAGATGTCGCTCTGGAGCAGCAGGATCTCGGCGCGCAGCGCGGGATCCTTCGCCACGTCCTCGGCCGCCAGCGCGTCCTTGATGCGGGCGTCGGCGTTCTTCGGCTGACCGTCGTGCCAGTCGATGCGCGCGAGCGCTAGGAGCACGGCGCCGGTCTTCTCGCGATCGGCCGAGGCCTGGAGCAGCTGGCGGGACTCGTCGAGGCGCCCTTCGCGCAGCTCGATCTCGCCCATCATCCCGTACACGCGCGCCGGCCCGGGCTGCGCCTTCTTCGTCGCGTCGCCGATGGCGAGGAGCGGCTGCGCGGCCTTGAAGGTGCGGCGGACCCCGTCCGGCTCCTCGGACTCGAGCGACCGGCCCATCGCCTGCATCGTCACCGCGAGCGCGAGACCGACGATGCGCGGATCCTTCTGGGCGCGCACCGCGTCGGCGAGGATCGCGGGCGCCGCCTCGCCCATGCCGAGGTCGACCAGCATCGCCGCGACGAAGGCGGCGGGCTCCGCGGAGGTCGCATCGAGGCGGTAGGCCTCGACGGCGGACGTGAAGGACGCCACGCGCAGGAGCTCCGCGTCACGGCCGAAGTCCTCTTCCTCGGAGTGGGCCTGGCGCGGCGGCGGCCGGAGCATGCGCGCGAGATCGAGCCAGCGGTCGGACTCCGGCTTCTCGATGACCGCCTCGAGCGCGCGCACGAGCTCGGGCCGCGCGATCTCGCGCACCTTGTCGAGCGACTGGAGAGCGGCCTTCGGGTCGGCGTTGCGCAGGTGGATGGCGGCGAGGACGGTGGGGCCCGTCTCGAGCGCGCGCACCGCCTCGAGGCCCTCTTCGCGGGACACCTGCGTGCCGCGCTGGCGCCGCGCCGTGCGCACGGCTGCGGCCTTCTCGATGAACTCGTTCGTGCGGGCGACCGCCTCGTCGCGCGCTTCCTTGCTCGGCTCGAGCAGGTGCCGCTGCACCGCCGCCGCCTCGAGCGCGCCAGCCGTCTGCATGACGCCGCCGCCGCCCGTGTCGCGCGTCCAGGCGAGGATCGCCTCGAGGTGCGCCTTGATGTCGGGCCGCTCGTTCGGGGGCGCGAGGCGCATCAGCATCTCGTACGTCGCGCGCGCCTTGCCCTCGTCGCCGCGCCGCGCGAACTCGTCGGACGAGGCCCGCAGCGCCTCGTAGCCGCGCGAGCCGAGCGTCTCGGGGGTCAGCTCGCCCGAGCGCACGAGGTACATCGCGCCGGCCAGCGACGAGACGGCGCGCTCGTGATCCTTGCTCTTGAAGCGCGTGGCGACGCGGGCCATCTGCCGGCCGACGACGCCGTTGAGACGGAGCTTCCGCTCCTTGCTGTCCGGCTCGCTCGCCATGAGATCGCGGACCGCTCCGGCGAACGCCTCGTCGCTCACCTCGCTGCCCGCAACGGTGGCGCGCTCGGCGTTGTGCACCGGGCTCCCGTAGGAACGACCCGAGCCGCATCCGGTGGACGCGATCGCTCCGCCGAGAAAGAGAAGGGTCGCGAGCCGACGCATGGGAGAGGGCAGTCTATCCCGCACGGGAGCCCCAGCGCCAGGACACGCGCCGACCGGAATGGCGAAAGAGCGGGGAATCAAACCCGCGCCCCGGCCGTTGGTCCGCGCCCTTCATCAGGTAGCCTCATCACCATGCCGCACGCGCATCTGCTCGTCGTCGACGACGAGCCCTCGATCCTGACCACCCTCCAGAAGGCGCTCTCGCTCGAGGGGTACTCGGTGGACGTCGCGGGCGGGGTCAGGGTCGCCGAGGACAAGCTCAAGAAGCGCTCCTACGACCTTTGCCTGTTCGACGTGATGCTGCCCGACGGCGACGGCCTGGGCCTGCTCGCGCAGCTCCGCGCCGCGAAGAACGAGGTGCCCGTCATCATGATGAGCGGGCACGCCACCATCGACACCGCAGTGAAGGCGACGCGCCTCGGCGCGATGAGCTTCCTCGAGAAGCCGCTGAACACCGACGCGCTCCTCATCGCCGTCGAGACGGCGCTCCGCCTCCAGCGCGCCGAGAGCGAGGCGCGCGAGCTACGCGCCGCGAGCGGCACCACCGGCGAGCTGGTCGGCGAGAGCGGGCCCATCAAGAAGCTCGTCGAGCAGATCGGGCGCGCCGCAAAGAGCTCGGCGAGCGTGCTCGTGACCGGCGAGCGCGGCACCGGCAAGGAGCTCGTGGCGCGCGCCATCCATCTCCTTTCGCCGCGTGCCAAGGGTCCGCTCGAGAAGTTGAACTGCGCGGCGCTGCCCAGCGAGCTCATCGAGAGCGAGCTGTTCGGCCACGAGGTCGGCGCGTTCACCGGCGCGACCAAGCAGCGCCGCGGAAAGTTCGAGCGCGCGTCGGGGGGCACGCTGTTCCTCGACGAGGTCGGCGACATGCCGCTACCGATGCAGGCGAAGCTCCTGCGCGTCCTGCAGGAGCGCGAGATCGAGCGCGTCGGCGGCAACGAGACCATCAAGGTCGACACGCGCGTCGTCGCAGCCACCAACCGCGATCTCGTGAAGGCGAGCGAGACCGAGGCGTTCCGGCCCGACCTCTATGACCGGCTGAACGTGGTGCCGCTGCACATCCCGCCGCTCCGGGCGCGGCGCGAGGACATCCCGCTCCTGTCACGCCACTTCCTGGCGCTCGCCGCAAAGGCGAACGACCGTCCGTCCATCACGATGGAGGACGACGCGATCCAGGTGCTTGCATCCTACAGCTTTCCCGGAAACGTCCGCGAGCTGCGCAATCTCACCGAGCGCCTCGTCATCCTCACGCCCGACGACGTGATCCGCGCCGCCGACGTGCGCGCCGTGCTCCCCGGCGGCAGCGCCCCGAAGGCGCACGGCCTCTACCGCGCCGGCGTGCCCTTCCGCGTGCTCGTCGAGGAAGCGGAGCGGCAGATCATCCAGGACGCCCTCGTCCACCACGGCGGGCAGATGGCGGCGACGGCGCGGGCGCTCGATCTCGAGCGAAGCCATCTCTACAAGAAGGCCCGGGCGCTCGGCCTGCGGAACAGCGAGAAGACCGAGGACGACGAGTAGCGCCGCTCACTGCGGGACGTGCAGTCCCGCGCACAGCGCCGGTTCCAGCGTGCACGCCCGTTCGCGGAGCGGGGCCGCGCGCGCCCGGTCATCCGCCTGATCGTAGTGCTCGGCGAGCAGGCCGCAGGAGAGCGCGCCGCCCGTCGCGCAGCCCTTTTCGGCGAGGCGGACGCCGCGCGGCACGTCGGCCGGCCACGGCTCCTCGCCGCCGGGCAGCTTCCCGGTGAGCCAGGCGCTCGCGAACTGCGCGACGCGCATCTGACCGTCGGGCGGCGGCGTCCACCAGGGGCGCGCCGCGTACACCAGTAGCGCGAAGCCGACCACCGCCAGCGCCGCCCAGCGCGGACCACGCGCCGCGCGTGACGTGAAGATCAGCATGATCGCCGCGCCCCCGAGCAGTCCGCCGAGGTGGGCCGAGTTGTCGAAGTGCAGGTACGAGCCGGCGACCGTCAGCAGTCCGAACTGCACGAGCGTCGAGCGGACGCCGCGGTCGCGGAAGAACGCGGCCGCGTCCGGGAGCTGACGGCGGCGGATCGCGAGCGTCGCCCCGACGACGCCGAAGAGCGCGCCCGACGCGCCGGCCGACACGTGCGGCTCGAAGAGGAAGCCGGCGATCACGCTGAAGAGGCTGCCGAAGACGCCGCTGACCAGGTAGAGGAAGAGAAAGCGCCCCTTCCCCAGCACGCGCTCGAGGCTCGTCGACCAGCCGATCGACATGTACGTGTTCACGCCGATGTGGAGGATCCCGATGTGCAGGAACATGCACGTGACGAGGCGCCACGGCTCGCCCGCCCACACATGGTACGGCTCGAGCGCGCCGAAGCGGAGGAGCGTGGCGACGCTCGCGGTGCCGCCGCCGTAGTACTCGGCCCATACGAAGACGGCGATGTTCACCGCGGTGATGAGGAAGGTGATCGGCGCGGCGCGCGCGCGCTCGATCAGCGTCGGCTCCTCGGGCGGCGGAGGCGGCGGAGGCGCGGGAGCGTGTTCCGGAGTTGGCTCGTTCATCGTCGCCTCGCCGTCTTGCGGGGCGCGGGAGCAGCCCGCGTCATCAGCGCGCGCATCGCCGCCATGACCTCGCGCACCATCACCGTCGTCGCCGCACGCGTCGACGACTCGGGCAGCATCTTGGTGAGCGGCCCGTCCAGCAAGAGGCACGCGAGCCCGTGCGGCAGAGACCAGGCCAGGATCACGAGCGCCTGCGCCGAAGGATCCGGCGCGAGCCCTTCGGCGATCACCTCGCCGACGATCTTGGGCACGATGGCGAAGCAGCGCTCACCGCAGTCGTGAGTCTCCGGGAAGCGCTCCATGGTCACCATGTCCGGTCGGAACATGATGCGAAAGAGCGCCGGGTGGTCGAGCGCGAACTCCACGTAGCCCTCGCCGCACCGGACGAACCGGTCCACCGCGGGCGCCTCGGCGGCGATGACGCGACCGAGCCGCTCACCGAGCAGCTCGAAACCCTCCTGTGCGAGCGCCGCCAGGATCGCCTCACGGTCCTCGAAGTAGTGGTAGGGCGCCTGGTGGCTCACGCCCGCCGCGCGCGCCACCTCGCGCATGCTGAGGCCGGCGAGCCCGACGCGGTCGATGAGCGCCACCGAGGCGTCGAGGACGCGCCGGCGGACGTCGTCGGGGAGCGCAGCCCCCGCCTTGTTCGCGCCGCGTTGCGCGGCAGCCGCTCTCGGCATGATGGCAGGAACGCTCGCTTCTCCGCTGCGGGGTGTCAAGGCGGGCTCGTTCTGCCTGACAGTGTCTACCATTTGCTTGACAGTGTCTACGGATGCCCTAGACACTGTCTACCTCGGAGGCTCGTTCGACCATGCCGCGACCCGCTCGACTCCCGCTTCGTGCCGCTCTCCTCGCCGGCGCGGCCTCCCTCGCCGCGCTGGGGGCGAGCGGTTGCTCGCAGGCCAAGGCCGATGCGCCGCCGGAGACCCCCGCCCCGGCGGCCTTCGCGGTGCGCGTCGCCGAGGTCCAGCGCGGCCCGGTCGCGCATCCCGTCCACGGCACGGGCGTCGTGCGCCTCAAGAACGAGGTCGACCTCTCGTTCAAGGTGGGCGGCGTGGTCACGACCGTCCTCGTCGAGGAAGGTGCGGTCGTGAAACGAGGGCAGGTCCTCGCGCGCGTCGACCCCACCGAGGTCGAGGCGGCCTTCCGTCAGGCGAAGGACAGTCAGGTGAAGGCCGAGCGCGATCTCGAGCGCGTGAAGCGGCTTCATGCCTCCGGGTCACTGCCGCTCGTCGAGCTGCAGAACGCGGAGACCGGCGCCTCGCTCGCGCGCGCCGCGGTGGACGCTGCCTCGTTCAATGCCGCACGCGCGGTGATCGTCGCTCCCGACGATGGCCGCGTCGACCATCGCGCGGTCGAGGTCGGCGAGATCGTGAGCCCGGGCCGTCCCGTGATCCACTTCAGCGGACGCTCGCGCGGCGCGGTGGTCCGTCTCGGGCTCACCGATCGCGACGTGCTGCGCGTCCACGAGGGCGAGGCGGCGAGCGTCGTCCTCGATGCGCGTCCGGGGACCACGTACGCGGGGCGGATCACGCAGATCGCGACGGTGGCGTCCCCCGGCTCGGGCACCTTCGACGTCGAGGTCCGGCTCGACGAGGCGCCGGTCGATCTGCTGTCGGGCCTCACCGCCAAGATCGCCATCGAGCACGCCGAGGCGGTCTCGGCGGTCGTGCCGATCGGTGCGCTCGTCGACGGCCGCGGGGACAGCGCCGCGGTCTTCGTCGTCGACGGCGACCGCGCCCGGCGCGTCCCCGTGAAGGTCGCGTTCCTCGCGCAGGACCGCGCCGCGCTCGCGACGGGGCTCGAGTCCAGCGCCAGCGTCATCGAGGCGGGCTCGGCGCAGCTGGCCGACGGCGCTCACGTGCGCGTGGTGCCCTGACCGTCATGCTCAGCGCCTTCGCCGTCCGCCGCTGGCAGTTCACCCTCGTCGTCTTCGTGGCGCTCGCGGCCCTCGGCCTGCAGGCGCTCTTCGCCATCCCCAAGGCCGAAGACCCGACGTTCTCGGTCGCGAACTTCGGCGTCGTCGCCGTCCTTCCGGGCGCGACTCCCGCGGATCTCGAGCGCCTCGTCGTCGACCCGCTCGAGGCCAAGCTCAAGGCGCTCGACGACGTGAAGACGCTGCGCACCGAGATCGAGGACGGCGTCGCGGTCATCGGCATCGAGTTCCGCGCCGGGAGTGACGCCGACAAGAAGCGCGAGGACGTACTCCGCGAGGCCACCGCGCTGCGGCCGACCCTGCCCCCCGAGCTCGTCCGCCTCGAGGTGAAGGAGTACAAGCCGTCCACCGTGAACATCGCGGTGGTGGCGCTCGTCTCGGAGCACGCCCGCATCCAGGACCTCGACGTGCAGGCGCGCGCGCTGAAGAAGCGGATCGAGAACATCCCCGGCGTCGGCGAGGTCGAGATCGCCGGGCTGCCGAAGCAGGAGGTCACCGTCTCGCTCGACCTCGACCGCATGGTGGCGCTCGCCGTCTCGCCCGCCGAGCTGCTCGCCGCGATCGGGGCGGAGAGCACCAACGTGCCGGCCGGAGCCGTCGAGTCCGGGTCGCGACGCTTCAACGTGAAGACGAGCGGCGACTACGCGTCGGTCGAGGAGATCCGCACCACCATCGTGCGCTCGGCGGGCGGCAGCGCCATCCGGGTCGCGGACGTGGCGGAGGTCGTCCAGGAGGGCGCGCCCGGTTCGGCGATCGCGCGCTTCGACGGAAAGCGCGCGGTGCTCGTGGCCGCCACCCAGCGCGACAACCAGAACGTCTTCGAGGTGAAGAAGGCGCTCGACGTCGAGCTCGCCGCCTTCGAGAAGACGCTCCCCGCGGTCTCGGGCATCACCCTCCGCCGCGGCTTCGATCAGTCGAAGAACGTCGAGCACCGCATGAGCGGGTTCAGCCGGGACTTCGGGCTCGCGATCCTCCTCGTCCTCGTGACGCTCCTGCCGCTCGGGTTTCGCGCCTCGGTCGTGGTGATGGTCTCGATCCCGCTCAGCCTCGCCATCGGCCTCTTCTTCCTGAAGCTGGCGGGGTACTCGATCAACCAGCTCAGCATCGTCGGCTTCGTGCTCGCCCTCGGGCTGCTCGTCGACGACTCGGTGGTGGTCGTCGAGAACATCACGCGCCACCTCCGGCACGGCAGCTCGCCGCGCGACGCTGCCATCGCGGCGACGCGCCAGATCACGGTGAGCGTCCTCGGATGCACGGCGACGCTCCTCTTCGCGTTCCTGCCGCTCCTCGCCCTGCCCGGCACTGCGGGACAGTTCATCCGCTCGCTGCCGGTGGCGGTGGTGTTCACGATCGGCGCGTCGCTCCTCGTGTCGCTGACCATCGTGCCGTTCCTCTCGAGCCGCCTCCTCGTCCCCCAGGAGGAGCACGGTAACGTGTTCCATCGCGCGATGACCTGGGCCATCGAGGGCAGCTACCGCCGGGTGCTCACGCGCGCCGTCGCGCACCCGCGCGTCACGATCCTGGTCGCGGCGGCGCTGTTCGCCGGGAGCCTCGCGCTCGTGCCGAAGATCGGCTTCAGCCTCTTTCCGAAGGCCGGCGTCCCGCAGTTCATGGTGCGCATCGAGGCCGCCGAGGGCGCGAGCCTCGCCGAGACCGACCGGGCCGCCCGCTTCGTGGAGTCCGTGCTCGCCCGGCACCCCGAGGTGTCGAAGGTGGCCGCGACCGTCGGCAAGGGCCACCCGCGCGTCTACTACAACGTCACGCCGCGGAACGAGCGCGCCAACGCGGCCGACGTCCACGCCGAGCTCCACGTCGAGGGCGCCGCGAACGTCTCGCGCGTGCTGGATCGCATCCGCGAGGAGCTCCGCGCGGAGCCGGGCGTACGGCTCGACCTCGAGGAGTTCGAGAACGGTCCGCCGCTCGAGGCGCCGATCGCGATCCGGCTGCTCGGCGACGACAGCGACGCGCTCGAGGCGGCAGCCGGCCAGGTCGAGCAGGTGATGCGGGCCGCGGTCGGGACGCGCGACGTGCGCAACCCCTCGCGCGATCGCCGGACCGACCTCCGCGTGCAGGTCGATCGCGACAAGGCCGCGGTCCTCGGCGTCGCCATCGCCGACGTCGATCGCGCGGTGCGCCTCGCGGTCGGCGGCGTCACGGCGGGCACGTACCGCGCCCCGGGCAGCGACGAGGCGTACGACATCCGCGTGACGCTCCCGCGCCTGCCCGGCGACGCCGAGAAGAACGGATCGCCGAACGAGGCGCCGTCCCCCGCAACGCTCGACCGGCTCTACGTCGCCACCACGCGCGGCGCGCCGCTGCCGCTCGGACAGATCGCGAAGGTCGTCTTCGAGCCCTCACCGACCAAGATTCGCCACTACGGCAAGGAGCGGAGCGTCACCGTCACCGCGCAGGTGCGCGCGGGGTTCAACACCGATCGGCTGACCAAGGACGTCCTCGCCAGCCTCGGCACGATCACGTTGCCGGCCGGCATCCGCTGGATGGCCGCGGGCGAGATCGAGAACCGCCAGGAGAGCTTCGGCGGGCTCGGCAGCGCGATCCTGGTCGCGATCTTCGGCGTCATCGCGATCCTCGTCCTCGAGTTCCGCACCTTCAAGAGCACGCTCATCGTGGCCTCGGTGATCCCGCTCGGCATCATCGGCGGTCTCGTCGCCTTGCTCGTGAGCGGCAACACGCTCTCGTTCACCGCGAACGTCGGCTTCGTCGCGCTGATGGGCATCGAGGTGAAGAACTCGATCCTGCTCGTGGACTTCACGAACCAGCTGCGCGAGGAGGGCATGCCCCTCGACGACGCGATCCGGCAGGCCGGCGAGGCGCGTTTCGTCCCGATCCTGCTGACGACGCTCACCGCCATCGGCGGCCTGGTTCCACTCGTGCTCGAGCGCTCGCCGCTCTACTCGCCGCTCGCGATCGTCATCATGGGCGGGCTCATCAGCTCGACGCTGCTCGCGCGCGTGGTGACGCCCGTGCTCTACAAGCTGCTCGCCCCGGAGATCATTCCCGCGACGGCGACGGTGGACGCTGTCGGTCCATCGGCCACCCCGGCGATGGCCGCCGCGCCCTAGGCAGTCGACTCCCGCGCAGCCTCCCACTATGCTCGCCGGGCACGATGTCATCCGACGCGATCCGCTTCTTTGCCGCCACCGACGTCGGTAATGTCCGCGAGCACAACGAGGACAACTTCCTCGTCGACAAGAAGCTCTCGCTCTTCATGGTCGCCGACGGCATGGGCGGGCACGCGGCCGGCGAGGTCGCGAGCGCGATAGCGGTCCGCACCATCCACGAGGAGATCAAGCGTGAGCGCGAGCTCCTCGCCGACTACGTGGCCGGCGCGCGCGGAGCGAACCGCGTCACCAACAAGGACGTGCTCGCCCTCATGGAGCACGCCGTCCAGCGCGCGTGTGGTCGCATCCACGAGGAGGCTCAGGCCGATCCCGCCAAGCGCGGCATGGGCACGACGGTCAGCGCGCTCATCGTGCTCGGGCACATCGGGTTCATCGCGCACGTCGGCGACAGCCGCATCTACATGGCGCGCGGCGGGATCGTGCAGCAGGTCACCGAGGACCACACCGTCTACAACGAGCTCGTGAAGCGCGGGAAGCTCACGCGCGAGCAGATCGATGCGGTCGGCCACAAGAACGCGATCACGCGCGCGGTCGGCGTGTACGAGCGCGTCGACGTGGACACGCTCATGATCGAGGTCCTCCCCGGCGACCAGTTCCTCCTCGCGAGCGACGGTCTGACGGGCTACCTCGAGGCGACCGAGGAGCTCGCGGACTACTTCGGGCGCGAGGGTGACAACGCCACCAAGTCCCTCGTCGACATGGCGAAGGAGCGCGGCGGCAAGGACAACATCACGGTCGTGCTGGTGCGCCTCGGCGCCGGCGCGCAGGGCGACGAGGAGCGCGCCAAGCGCCTCGCGCTGAAGCGTGACGTGCTCGCGCGCATGCCGCTCTTCGCGCGTCTCGGCGACCGCGAGCTCCTGCGGGTCATGCAGTCCGTCGAGGTCCGCGGCTTCAGCGACGGACAGGTCGTCATCCGCGAGGGCGACAAGGGCGACGAGCTGTTCATCGTGCTCGCGGGCAAGGTGAACGTGTCGCGCGGCGGCGAGACCCTCACGCGCTTCGGCGCGGGCGAGCACTTCGGCGAGATGGCGCTCATCCGCGCCGTGCCGCGCTCGGCGACGGTCACCGCCGACGGCGTCGCCGAGCTCATCGTGATTCGCCGCGGGGACTTCTTCGAGCTCCTTCGCAGCGAGCACGAGATCGCCGTGAAGATGCTGTGGCAGTTCCTCGGCGTGCTCTCCGATCGACTGGACCAGACGTCGAGCGAGCTCCGTCACGCGAAGCAGGAGCTCAGCGCCTCCGACATCACCAGCGAGGCGACCGTCGAGATCTTCCCCGGCATCGAGGGCGCGAACGAGCACCTGCCGTTCGGCCGGCGATGAGGGCGACGCTGCTCGTCGCAGCGGCGCTCCTCGCGGGGTGTGAGGAGCGCGGTCACCGCCTGACCGACGCCGCCGCGCCTCCGCCGATCGCTCCGGGGCCCTCGGCGCCGGTCCACGTCCCGGCGGCCGCGCCGACCGGCGATGCCGACGCCCCGCGCAAGGACTGCCGCATCATGTCCTCGGAAGGCGGCCCGGCCGCGAGCGCCGACCCCGACGCATGGCTCGACGTCGCGGCGCAGGGCACGTTCTCGGTGCGCACGCTCGACACCGGCCGCGAGCTGCGCTTCGAGGGACCGGGGCGCGTTCGCGCGTGCGGCGGCGAGGTCGCGCTCCTTGCCGAGGGCTCGGCGGTCGGCCTGCCGGGCAGCGGCGAGGCGCCAGGCAGCGAGCAGTGGGTGGCCTCGGCGTTCGGCGCGGCGCGCTGGGCCTCCGGCGTGCACCGCATGACGGCCGCGAAGGATTCGTGCAAAGTGCAAGTATCTACCGGAGCGCTCGAGCTCTACGTCGCGGAGGACGTGTCCGTCAGCGACGTCACGACCGACGGAGGTGACGCGCCGCGCGGCGACCCCGCGAGCACCCGGGGCGGGTTCCGGCACATCGTCACCCGGCGCACCCTCCTCCTCACGCCGCGCGGGCCCTCCGCCGGCACCGCGGCGGTGAAGACGGCGCTCACCGCCTGCGAGCGAGCGGCGGCGGCGGTCTCTGACCTCGCCGCGCGGATGAACGGCGGGGACGCGGGCGCCCTCGGCGAGCTCGCCGCGGAGAGCGTGAGCGCGCGGGGCACGGCGCGCGCCGCCTGCGCGGTCGCGGAGGTGCGGGTGTACCTCGCCGGCGGTCGCCCCGACGACCGAGCGAAGCTTGCCGCCGCGGTCGCCCGCTTCCGGACGTCTCCCTGAAGAAGTGGTACGTTTCGCGCGTGAAGCCCGGGCTCGCGCGGCTCTGTTCCCTCGCCGCGGTCCGGCTCGCCACGATGGCGGCCGGCGCTGCCGCGCTCGCATGGGCGCGGCCGGCGCAAGCGCAGGAGCCGGCGCTCGTCGACCTTCAGGCGCCTGACCGAGGGGTCGCTCCTCCGGCGCCTCCGGCGAACGACGCCGACAAGCCGATCGTCGTGTGGCCGACGCTCACCCCCGCCGGCGACGAGGTCGGCGCCCTCCCGCTGCACCGCCCGATCGCGACCGAGGGGCAGCTCGCCGCGCGTGCCCAGGAGCTCGACGCGACGCTCCGCGACGCGGTCCAGGACCTCGGGTTCACGCTCGACGTCGCCGACGCCGGTCCGCTCCTGTCGCGCACGCGTGACCTCGATCTCGTCGAGCGCGCCGCGCAGTCGAGCAAGCGCGGCGGCGAGCAGGATCAGGGCACGTGGGTGGTGAGCGCGCGTCTCGAGCCCGCCGGCGGCGACACGTTCCTGATGCGTATCCTCGCGGTGCCGCCGCGGGGCAAGGTGCTCCGCGTCCGGGTGGAGCGCGTGGTCGCCGCGGACATCTCGGTGCGTGGCCTCGTGCTGCTGCGCGATCTGCTCTCGAGCAACGCGCCCGGCGGATCCGAGAGCGGCCCGCGTCCCCAGGAGTCCGCCAGCACCGGGCTGATGGGCAACCTCCGCTCGCAGGGCCGCGCCGTCCTCGCCACGAACGCCGCGCTCTTCGGCGCGTTCACGGCGTTCAGCATCCAGCGGGCCAGCGGCTCCGATGATCCGCGGCTCCTCTACCCGCTCGTCACGCTCGGGACCGGCATCGGCCTCGGCGGCGCGCTCCTCGTGGCCGAGGAGTGGAACATCGGCACGGGTGACGCCTGGACGCTCGCCGGCTCCGCGTGGTGGGGCACCGCCGCCGGGATCCTCGTCGCCAACGGACAGCACGTGCAACCGCTCAGCGACCGCTACGCGTGGGGCGTCGGCGGCGGGCTCATCGGGCTGACGCTCGCCACCTTCTCCCTGACCCGCGGTCACGCCGACGAAGGCGACGCGGTGCTCGTCACCTCGGGGGCCTCGCTGGGCCTCGGGCTCGGGGCGCTCGGCGATTTCTTCTATCGCGGCAACATCCAGGACCACACCCCGTACACGGGGGCTGGCATCGGGACTGCGGCCGGCCTGCTCGCGGGCGGCACGGTCGCGGCGTTCACGCAGGTGTCGCCGTCGCGCGTCCTGCTCGTCGATCTCGGCGCCGGCCTCGGCGCGGCCGCCGGCGCTGCGGTGGCGAGCCCTCTCGTCTTCGAGAACGTGACCGAGGACAAGGCGCGCGGGTTCGTCGCGGCGACCGCCGGCGGAACGCTGCTCGGCGGCGGCATCGCCTGGTACCTCACGCGCGAGAGGCCGAGCGCCCCGGCCACGAAGAAGAGCGCGCTCGCGCCCGCTGCGCGTCCCTTCGGCGGCGTCATCGGCGCCTCGCAGACGCGCACCGGCGCCGAGCCCGCGTACGGCGCGGGCATCCGCGGCACGTGGTGAGCGCTACTTCGCGAGCTTGAGGATCGAACCGCCGGCCGCGGCTTCGCCCTGCACCGTGACGTAGACCCCCGCGTCGTCGACGACCACTCCGCTCGGCGCATCGAGACCGCCCGCAACGGTGACGCCCGTGCCTCCGGTCACGGGAAAACGCACCACGCGATCGGATTCGAGCCGGTACAGGTTCGCGTCGTCGCCGGCGATCCCGCCGAACGCGGTGGGGCTGTCGCCACCGCGGTAGAGAACGATGGGGGCGTCGGCGGGCTGGCGTCCACGCGAGAAGACGTTCGAGAACCCGCTCCAGTAGACGATGCCGCCGCGCGCGAGGATCTCGCTCGAATACGTCGGCGTGTCGGCGGTCGAGAGCGAAAGGCTCGTGATGGGTCCCGCCGGAAACGAGCTCTTCGCGGTGACGTGGACGAGCGATGGGTCGGCATTGCTGTCGAACCAGAGCACGCTCGTGTCGTCGAGCGTCATGGCGACGGGCACCCCGCCCGCGCCGGCGTCCTCCTGTTCGCTGTTACCGACGTACGAGACGAGCCCGGCGCCCGCATGGTCGGCGCGCAGGATGCGACCGTCGGCGCCCGCACCGTCGCCCTGGAAGACCCACACGTTCGTCGCATCGACGAAGAGGGCCGTCGTGTCGACGGCGAAGGTGGCCGCCGGCAGGTCGAAGAGCTTCGCCGGCGCGCCCCCCGTCTTTGGGGCGAGCTGCACGTCGGCGCTCGTCGCGACGTACACCGATCCGCCGGCCGACGGGTCGACGGCGAGCGCGGCGACGCCCGCGAACGTCGCCACGGTACGCACCGCGCCGCCCGCCTTCGGTACGGTGTTCACGTTGCTCCCGGAGAGCCAGTAGAGCGCGGAGTCGTCCTGCGCGAGCAGCGCCGGCGCGTCCTGGCCAGTCACGAGCGGCGGCCCACCACCAGGCGCGATGCCGGCTTCGCCGCCCTCCTGCAGATAGTCGAGTGACTGGACGAGGCTGCACGCCACGAGCACGCCCGAGCCGGCGAGGCCTGCGACGCCTGCGACGGCTGCGAGTATCCGCCTTCGCGTCACGGAGTGCCCTTCACGAGAACGCGCGGCATCCAGGGCGCGGGGCCGAGGCTCGCCGCCTTCGCGGGAGGCGACCCGGTGAGCGCCGGCCACGCGAGCACGACCGCCGCCGCCGCCGCCGCGAGACCGATGACGAGCGAGATGTCCGCCGCGAGATAGCTCGTCTTGACCGGCCGCACCTCGTCGTCGGTGCAGCGGGGGCCGCACGACCCGGCGAGGTCGCGCTCGTTGGCCTTGCCGGAGAGCGCAAAGTACGTGAACGAGCCGAGCGCCAGAACGGCGACGCCGCCGAGGACGAGGCTCGGCACGGGGACCGCGCGCGTGCCTCTCGGCGAGGCGGCCGCAGTGGCGTCGGGCTTCGGCTCGAGCGTGCCGAAGTCGGCCAGCACCTTGCGGTTCTTCTCGCCTTCGACGACGAGCACCTTCACGTCGAGCACCTTGCCGTCGCCACGCTCGAAGTGGAACGTGTGCTCGCCCGGCTCCACGTCGAGGGCGGCGCCCGTGAGCTTGTCGGCGACGACGGTGCCATCGACGGCGACCTTCACATCGGTGGTGTCGGAGCCGGAGGCGTCGCGTGCCTCGAGGGCGACCGTCGGCGCGTCGCGCTCCACCGCCGCCACCTGTTCGGTGCACTCCTTCTTCACGAGCGCCGGACAGTCGCTGCGCGCGCAGGCCACGAACCGCTCCTTCGCCGCGTGCAGCTTCTTGTCGGCGCGGAGCGTGAGGCCTTCCTCGTGGGCGCCGATGCACTGCTGCTTCGCGCTCGGCCGCGCGGGAGGTCTGCCCCGGGGCGGCGCGGCACCTGCGGGCGCGGCGCCGAGGAGGAGCGCGACGCACGCCACCGCCGAAGCAGCGCGGTGGGGCCCGCGTGCTGCCACTAGAAGCAGTCCGGGTTGAAGCGAGTGTTGCCCTTCTCGTCCACGTAGGTCTTGTCGCACCGCTTCTGGAGCCTCGGCTTCGCGCTCTTCACCGCGGTCGCCGACGCGGTGGACGCCGCCGGCGGAACGACGGTGACGACCGCCGCGGAGGCCGACGAGGCAGACGCGCTCACCGACGCGCTCACCGACGCGCTCACGGAGGCGACGCTGGCGGAGGGCGCGGCGTCCGCGTCGCTCGCCCGCCCGCGGGTGCGTCCGACGTTGCCGCGGACCACGACGACGCTGACGAGCGCGATCGCCGCGAAGAGCGCGGCTCCGCCGAACGCGGCAAGCATGCGGCTGCTGATCGAGGAGCGTGCCGAAGGGCCCGCCGAGGGCCGCGCCGGCCCGTGGCTCGTGCTGCGGACGGTGCCCACGTCGGTGGCCTCCTCGGCGGGGCCGAGCACCGGCATCGAGCCGCTACGTGCGAAGGCGCCGATCGACGAGGGCCCCGCGTGAGGCAGCGGTCCGGAGCCAGCGCCTGCGTCGGTGGCCATGTCGGCGTGCCGGCGGCGACGCTCCGCCTCCTCGATGGCGCGGGTGAGCGTCGAGTCGGCGGCGGGCGCCGCCACGGGAATGCGGTGCGACGACTTCTCGACCTGCGACACGAGCTGCGCGCGCGCCTCGAGCGTGCCGGCTGCCGTCGCCGCGACGAACGCGCCGAGATCCTTCTGACGCGGCGGCGGCATCGAGTCCTCGATGGCGTGCGCCATGGCGTCGGCGGTCGGCCAGCGCTGCGCGGGATCGCGGGCGAGGCCGCGCATCACCGCATCGGCGAGCGGCCGCGGAACGTGCGGGTTGTACGTCTCGGGGCGATCGATGGGCAGCGTCAGGACGCGCGCCATGGTCTCGCCCGGGTGATCGGCGAAGAAGAGGCGGCGGCTCGTGAGCAGCTCCCACAGCACCACCGACGCCGCGAACACGTCGGTGCGCCGATCGACGGCCCCGTGCTGCAGCTGCTCGGGCGCCATGTACGCGGTCTTGCCCTTCACCTGCCCGTCCTCGGTGGACGACGATCGCGACGCCGCCTTCGCGATGCCGAAGTCGAGCACGCGAGCGACGCCGTCCACGCCGACGAGGACGTTCTGGGGCGAGACGTCACGATGGACCACGCCGAGCGGCTCGCCGCGCGTGTCCCGCGCCATGTGCGCAGCGTGCAGCCCGCGGAGCGCCTGGGCCACGATCGTCGCCGCGAAGGCGATGGGCATGCGGCTCGTCGTCTCGGCGAGGAGCTTCACGAGGTGCGCGACCGAGTCGCCCTCGACGTACTCCATGACGACGAGGAGCTCGTCGCCCTCGGCGACCACGTCGAGCGTCGGGACGACGTTCGGATGATGGATCTGCGCCGCGATGCGCGCCTCGTCGAGGAGCATCGCGACGAACTCGGGGTCCTTCGCGTAGGCGTCGTGGAGGCGCTTGATGGCGACCGTGCGCGAGAAGCCCGCCGCCCCCAGGAGGCGCCCGAGATGGACGGTCGCCATCCCCCCGGCCGCGATGCGGTCGTGGACGACGTAACGGCCGACGAGTCGGCCCTTCCCATTCGAGCTCGGTTGCCCGTGCATGAACGCCCGCTAGCGAGAGTACCACACGCAAACGCGTGGTCTCGCATCCGGGCGCTCGCGCTCGCGACGGCTCAGCGCGCGCCGCCCCCACGCGGGCGCGGGAGGTTGTACTCGCCGAGGCGGGAGACCAACGTACGACGTGAGATACCGAGGAGCTGAGCGGCCTTCGTCTGGTTGCCCGCGCACTTGTCGAGCGCCTCCACGATGCGCTGACGCTCGAACGTCGCGAGGTCCTGGCGGAGCCGGGCGCCCGCCGCGGCATCGCCCACGTGCTCGCCCGCGGGGACGACCGAAGGGTCGATGAAGTTGCCCGTGGAGAGGAGCACGGCGCGCTCGATGGCGTTCTTCAGCTCGCGGATGTTGCCCGGCCACTCGTAGCTCTCGAGCCGCGCGATCGCCTCGCGACCGAGCTCGAGGGGCGGACGCCCGCCCTCGGCGCACGCCTTTCCGAGGAGCTCGCGGGCGATGCCCTCGATCTCCTGCACGCGGTCACGGAGCGGCGGCAGCTCGATGGTGATGCCGTTCAGCCGGAAATACAGGTCCTCGCGGAAGGTCCCGTCGGTCACGAGGAGGCGAAGGTCGCGGTTCGTCGACGCGATGAAGCGGACGTCGACGGGGCGCGCCTCGGCGCTGTTCACGCGCTGGGTCTCGCGGCGCTCGAGGACGCGCAGCAGCTTCGCCTGGATGCCGAGCGGGAGCTCCGCGACCTCGTCGAGGAAGAACGTGCCGCCGTCGGCAGTCTCGAAGAGGCCCGGGCGGTCGCCTTCGCCGAAGAGCTCGCGATCGAGCAGCGGCTCACCGAGCGACGCGCCGTCGATCCGCACGAACGGCCCCTGCGCGCGGCGCGAGGCGCGGTGGATGCGGTCGGCGATGACCTCCTTGCCGGTGCCGGTCTCGCCGAGCACGAGGACGTGGATGTTGCCGGCAGCGACGAGGCGCACGAGCCGCTCGACGCGCTGCATCGGCGACTCGTTGGGACGCGCACCGGGCGGAGCGATGGTCTGCGACGGTGCGCCGGCGGAGACCGGCTTCTGCGCGATCATCGGGTTCGTCGATTGGAACGAGCTGCGCGCGGCGGGCAAGGCGGCGGCGCGCATACCGGAGGCGCGCGCGGCGGCGCTGGCCGAGGCCGAGGCATCGCCGCCCTGGATGACGAGGACGACCTGTCCGAGCTCGATGACCTCGCCGGGCGCGACGGCCACGGGCGCTCCCGACACCGCCATGCGGCCGGCGACGCGGGTCCCGTTCTGGCTGCCGGCGTCCTCGACCTTGGGGACCGCGCCGAGATGAAGGATCGCGTGCTTACGAGAGACCGACGCGTGGTCGATGCGGACATCGCAGGACGTGGAGCGTCCGATGGTCAGCGTGCCGCTCGCGGGAAGCGGTCGGGTCAGCGAGCCGCCCTCCCAGAACGCCGAGATCCGCGGCTGGTTCTCCTGACCCTTGGTGGAGCCGACATCGGCCGTGAGCTCGGTATGCCCACCGTCCCGCTCCGTTCCCTCGCGATCACCGGACGACATGTTTCCCTTGAGTAGAGCATACGCCATGGCCAACCTCTCCTGTCCTGACCCCGTGAGCATGTGCACCTACCCTGCCGTCTCGCAGGCTGCGCAGGGCCGGCCGATCTGCGCGGAGGCTTGCGCAATCCGAGCAGCCACGCGCGCCTACCGCGAAGAAAGCACCCGCGGTCTGCGCGATGTCCGGTGCGCAACCAGGCCACGAGCTGGATCCCGGACGCTGGATTCGCTCCCGACCCAGAGCGCGTTTCGAACGACCCTGGGTCGGGAGGCGTGGATCGCTGGGCCACCTATTTTCGATGACTTGAGGGTGATCCGTTCCGGTAAACGCTGATTTTTCCACGCATCTACAGTGGCACACATGTAGCAGGGCTGGGCCCATGGACGGGCGTAAGCTTCTCGGTCTTCTCGGTCTCTCCGGTGGCGCGTTGGTGCTGGGCGCTCTCGCGGCATGCGCGGTTCCGCCGCCCGAGGCCACGCAGGGCAGCTCGTCGAGCGTCACCGCGGCGGCCTTCGATCGGAACGCCGTCATCGACGACATCTCGATGCGCGACTCCGCAGCGATGACCGCCGCCGACCTGCAGACGTTCCTCGAGAAGACGCCGTGGGGCACCGCGTCGGTGCTCGCGACCTATACCGAGAGCGGGAAGACCGCCGCGACCATCATGGTCGACACCGCGAAGAAGTACGGCATCAACCCCATCGAGATGGTGGTGCGCGTGCAAATGGAGCAGGGGCTCGTCAGCAAGAAGACCGCACCCGCCGCCACCCTCGCGAAGGCGTTCGGCTGCGGCTGCGCCGACGGCGCCGCGTGCGTCGCGTCGTACAGCGGCTTCTCTGCCCAGGCCGACTGCGCAGCAGGCACGATGAGCCGCTCGATGACGCGGGCGCTCACGACCGCCGGTACCGTCAGCGGCTGGAGCCGCGGCAAGGCGAAGGACACGCTCGACGGCCTCACCATCGTCCCGAAGAACGCCGCGACGGCTGCACTCTACACGTATACGCCGTGGGTCGGCGAAGCCGGCGGCGGCAAGGCCGGCGTCGGCGGCGTCAGCTTGCACGCGCAGGTCTGGAATCGCTTCGCCACCGCGCTGAGCTACGGCGCCTGGGCGGCGCCGGCCACCGGCACCGCGGATACGACGCAGGGCGCGACCGACCCGGATGCGGGAACGGCCGACTCGGCGACGGCGGATCCGACCACCGATCCCACCACCGACCCGACCACCGATCCCACGACCGATCCCACGACGGACCCGACGGCCGATCCCGATGCGGGCACCGACCCCGGAGCCACGGGTGACGGAACGACGCCCGCCGACGACGCAGGCGCCGACGCCGGCGCGAAGAAGCCGAGCACGAAGGGCCCGCCCGCGGACGGCTCCGACGACAGCGCGATCCTCGGCGAAGGCAGCTCGCCTCCCGCGTCGAACGCGCCGCCGCCGATCGGCAACAACAGCATTTCCTCGCACCCCGAGGAGCTTCCGCAGGCCAGCGAGGCCGAGCTCGCCGGCAAGACCAAGGCCTCCGCGGGCGGCTGCTCGACGACCGGCCACGAGAGCGGATCGTCGA
>JAQBQL010000071.1 GCA_028287035.1 Labilithrix sp.
CTCGGCGCGGGCGCCGGCGGACCTGACTTCGGCGCCGGCCCGGGGGCGGGCGGACCGGTGCGCGGCGCGGGATCCGGGGCGGGGCCGGGCGCCGGACCCTGACGGGACGGCCCCTGCGGAGCGGCGCCGGGGCCGGACGGCGGACCCTGCGGAGGACCTTCCGCGCCGCCCATCATCGAGGGATCCATCTCGAGCCACAGGGAGCGGCCCTCTTCGCCGAACGTCACACGGAACGCGGAGAGGAGACCGGCGCCGACCACGCCGCCGAGGTCGACGTCGAAGTTCTGGCGGTACTCGGTCATCGATGCGCCCTGCATCGCGGGGACCTGCGGGAGCTCCATCGTGCCGATCTTGAAGTACGGGAGCTGACCGAGCTTCATGTTCTGCGGAGCGCCCTGCGCGCCGGTGAACTTCGACAGATCGGCGCCCGCCTTCTTCAGGTTCGCGTCGTCGAGGGCGAGCGGATAGAACGCCGACGAGTCCACGAAGAGGAGCGCGTTGCCGTCCTCCTTCGTGTTCACCGCCGCGCGCATCACCATGCCGCCGCCGCGGACGTAGAACACCGGCACGCGCGTCGAGTCCGGGGGAGCCGCGGCCTCGGCCTTGCGGACGACGAACTGCGAGCCGCGCCGGTCGAACGTCACGTGCATGTGGCGGAGCGCGTTGACGCCGATGAGCGCCTTGATCGGGGCGCCGAGCTGGCGCGAGATCGCGCTGAGGTCGGTGGTGAGCGCCGGGACGTCCTTCACCTCGAGGCGGTCGCCGAAGCGCAGGTTCACCCAGGCCGGCTCGCGGCGGCTCGCCGAGTCGATCATGAGCTCGCCCATGGCGGTCGCGACGAGCGCCAGGACGCGCTCGCCTTCGAGCTCCATCGGAACGATGAGCGCGGGGCCTGCCTGCGGCATCTCGACGGAGGCGACGACGCCGCCCTCGATCGCGAACGGATGCCGGCCCTGGCCGCGGCGCGCGAGCTTCGCGACCTCGCGGGCCCAGGTGTCCTTCACGTTCGGGTCGCGGAGCATCTCCTCGAGATCGTCGGCGGCCTTCTCGATGTCGCCCGAGTACCAGTATGCGCGGCCGCGCAGGCCGCCGGCGTCGCTGCCGGGCAGGCCCTCGGTCAGCTTGATGGTCTCGAGGTAATCGAGCTTGGCGAGCGCGATGCGAGCGCCGAGGAGGCGCGTCTCCGGATCCTTGGGGGCCGCCTTCAGGGCTCCTTCGATGGCGGTCGTCGCGTCGTCGAGGTCGCCCGAGCGATAGGCGGCCTTCGCCCGCGCGAACCACTTGTCGGCGACAGGCGCTCGGCTCGAGTCGGGACCGCCGCACGCCGCGGTGGCGAGGAGGGATGCAACGAGAACGCCGAGGAGGGGAGCAGTGGTACGCGTCATGAAGGTAGAGCTCGTCGATCGAATCAAGGAGGAGTTGCGGTTGGTCGTTCGATCCGGAGGATGCGATCTGCCCGGAGCTCGCGGCGGCCGCGCCCGGGCAGCTGATAGCCGATCACCCGTGGGGGGTCGAGCCCCGCGACGATCTCGACGAGGACCATCTCGAGCGCCTCCTGGGGGCGCGCGCGGGGGCGGTAAACCACGGTGACCGGCGCTCCTCCCGCGATGGCTTCGGTGCACTCTGCAAGAATCTGCTCGCGCGCTCGCCGCTCCGCGATGCGCACCTGCCAGACGTCGCGCGGCGTGCGCGGCTCGAGCGCCTCGACGCACTTCGTCCACACGAAACGGAGCGCCGCGACGTCCGCATCGGCGCGGTGCGCGCGCTCGTTGGTCAGGCCGAAGTGCACGCGCAGCGCCTCGAGCGAGTGCTTCTGCAGCCCGAAGGCCCGCCGCGAGAGGTTCAGCGTGTCGATGTAGAAGGGCAGCGGCATCGGACGGCCGGCGCGCGCCATCTCCGCCTCGAGGAACGCGACGTCCCACATCGCTCCATGCGCCACGAGCACCGCGCCCTCGAAGAGCCCCGCCACCTGCTGCGTGATCTCGCCGAACGTGGGCGAGCCGCGCAGCGCATCGGCGAAGATGCCGTGCACGTGCGCGTTGCCGACCTCGGCCGCCGGGACCTCGCCGGCGGCCGGCGCCTCGACCGCGACCGACTCGGGGCGGACGAGCGTGTGGAGGCGCCCCACCACCTCGCCGCCGACGACGCGCTCGACGCAGATCTCGACGACGCGATCGGCCGCCGGATCGAGGCCAGTCATCTCGAGGTCGACGAACGCGAGCGGCGCCTCGGCGAGCGGCGCGTCCCACGGCGCGCCGGGCGCGGGCTGACCTCGGGACGTCACGCCGCGTTCACCGCTCGACGGTCAGCGCGATGCCCTGACCCACGCCGATGCAGAGGGCGGCGAGGCCCTTCTTCGCGTTCTGCGCCTTCATCGCGTGGAGGAGCGTGCCGAGCACCCGGCACCCGCTCGAGCCGATCGGGTGACCGAGCGCGATGCCGCCGCCGCGCACGTTCACCTTCGCCGGATCGAGCTCGAGGCCGCGGATGCAGGCGAGCGCCTGCGCCGCGAAGGCCTCATTCAGCTCGACGAGGTCGAGGTCGTTCACCGTCCAGCCGGCGCGGGTGAGCGCCTTCTGGCCGGCCGGGATCGGGCCCTCGCCCATGAAGTTCGGCTCGACGCCGGCGGTCGCGCCGCTCACCACGCGGGCCAGCGGCTCGAGGTGCTCGGCCGCGAGCACGGCCTCGCTCACCACCATGATCGCGCTCGCGCCGTCGTTGAGGGGCGAGCTGTTGCCGGCGGTGACGGTGCCGCCCTTGCGGAACACCGGCTGGAGCTTGGCGAGCTGCGCGAGGGACGCGTCGGCGCGGACGCTCTCGTCCTTCGCGATCACCACCGAGGGGCCCTTCTTCTGCGGGATCGACACGATCGCGATCTCGTCGGCGAAGGCGTTGTCGGCCTGCGCCTTCGCGGCCTTCTCGTGCGAGGCGAGCGCGAAGGCGTCCTGGTCCTCGCGCGAGATCTTGTACTTCTCGGCGACGTTCTCGGCGGTCTCGCCCATCGACTGGAGCGGGAAGCGCTCGCTCATCTTCGGGTTCTCGAAGCGCCACCCGAGGCTCGTGTCGTAGACGCGCGGCGGGGTGCGCGCGAACGCCTCATCGCTCTTGCCGAAGACGAACGGCGCGCGCGACATGTTCTCGACGCCGCCCGCGATGACGCACTCGGCGTCACCCGTCGTGACCCGGCGGACCGCGTCGCTCACCGCCTCGAGGCCGGAGCCGCAGAGGCGGTTGACGGTGACCGCGGGGACCTCGTAGGGCAGGCCCGCGAGCAACATGGCCATGCGCGCGACGTTGCGGTTGTCCTCGCCGGCCTGGTTCGTCGCGCCGAACACCACGTGGTCGACGCGGTCGACCAGCGACGGCGCGCGCTCCTTCAAGGTCGCGATGAGGTGCGCCGCGAGATCGTCGGCCCGCACCTGAGCGAGGCCGCCCCGGTGCTTGCCGATCGGGGTGCGGAGGGCATGGACGAGGTACGCAGGGCGGAGCGACATCGGCGAAACCTACTTCTCGACGGGCTGACCGTCGACCCACTTGTAGAAGCCCTCGCCCGACTTCTTGCCGAGCTTCCCGGCCCGCACCATCGAGCGGAGCAGGGGCGGCGGGCGGAACTGCTCGCCGACCTCCTTCGTGAGGTGATCGAGGATCGCGAGGCGCACGTCGAGGCCCACCAGATCGGTGAGCTTCAGCGGGCCCATCGGGTGCCGGTAACCGAGCTCCATGCCGCGGTCGATGTCGGCTGCGCTCGCGACACCCATCTCGAGCATGCGCATCGCCTCGACGCCGAGGATGACGCCGAGCCGGCTCGTCGCGAAGCCCGGCACGTCGCGCACGACGATGGGCGTCTTGCCGAGGCCGCGCACCACGTCGAGCGCGCGGGCGATGGTCTCGTCCGAGGTGCCCATCCCCTTCACGACCTCGACGAGCTCCATCACGGGCGGCGGGTTGAAGAAGTGGAGGCCGAGCGTGCGGTCGGCGATGCCGAGCTTGGCGCCGAGCTCGGTGATGGAGAGGGACGAGGTGTTGGACGCGACGATCGAGTGCGGGTCCAGCACCTCGAGGAGCGGGCGGAGCACCTCGAGCTTGAGGCTCATGTCCTCGGGCACCGCCTCGATGAGGAGGTCCGAGCCTTCCGCGGCGTCACGCGCGCTCGTGGCCGCGGAGAGCCGGCTCATCGTCTGGTGCCGCTGGTCACCCGTGATCTTGCCCTTGCCGAGCTGCTTCTCGAGCTGGGCGCCGATGGCCTTGAGGGCGGCGGTGGCGCGGCCCTCCACGGCGTCGAAGAGCCGCGTGGTGTGACCGCTCTGCGCACATACCTGGGCAATGCCCTGGCCCATCGTGCCGGTCCCGAGCACCGTGACGTGCAGGGATACGGTAGGAGGCCGCTTCTTCTCGGGTTCCGCGCTCATCGTCGGGGTGCTTTCCTTTGTTTGGTGGGTCGGCGCGCGGGAGCATAGTCTAAGCAGCGGTGGCACGGATCCTCCTGGTCGATGACAGCGCCAGCGCACGCGCGCTGATCGGGGTCCGCCTTCGTGAGCAGGGACACCACGTCATCGAGCTCGCGTCGGGGGCCGAGGCCGCGGAGCTCGCGCTCGCCGAGCCCTCCGACGCGGTGGTGACCGACCTCTGGATGTCCCCCATCTCGGGCCTGCAGCTGTGCCGGCTGCTGCGCGCCTCGGCGGTCACCGCGTCGACGCCCGTGGTGCTCCTCACCGCCTCCGACGACCGCCGCAATCGCTTCTGGGCGAAGCATGCGGGGGCGAGCGCGTACGTGACGAAGACCGAGATCGATCGCCTGATCGACGTGCTCGACGACCTCACCTCCTCGCCGCCCACGCGGCCGCCGCCGTCGCCCGTCTCGGCCCCGCAGGTGGCGACGCGCGGGAACGTGCAGGAGCGCCTCTCGCAGCTGCTCGACGACTCGCTGTTCGAGTCGACGATCGCCGGCGAGGTGCGCGCGCTCTCCCAGAAGGCCGAGGAGCTCGAGCAGCTCTTCGAGGCGCTGTGCGCGCTCGCCTCGGACGTGGCCGGCTACCGCTGGCTCGCGCTCTCCACCGACTCCGCGCCGGCGCCCCAGACGAAGTACGCGACGCGCCTCTTCCTCCACACGCATCCGGACTGCCGCGAGGGAGCGGAGCGCGAGGCCCGCGAGGCGCTCGCCATCGCCCCGCCGCCCGAGCGCCGGAAGCCCGACGAGGGCGACGCGGTGGTCATCACCGACAAGCGCGCCGCGCATGCCGACTTCTCGTCGTCGCCGATCATCGAGCCGGTGCGCTTCGGCAGCCAGGGCATCGGCAGCCTGGCGCTCGCCCCGGCGCGGCGCGGCGCCTCCGTCGAGGACAAGCGGCTCGTCTCGATCATCGCGAAGGAGCTAGGCGGGCCGCTGCGCATGGCGGCGCTCGTCGCCGAGGCCCGGCGCCTCGCCTCGACCGACACGCTGACCGGCCTCCTGAACCGGCGCGCGCTCGTCGAGCGCATCGACAAGGCGCGTGCCGCCAGCGAAAAGCAGCTCTTTCCGATGAGCGTGCTCCTGCTCGACGTCGACCACTTCAAGAAGGTCAACGACACGATCGGTCACGACGCGGGCGACGCGGTGCTCCAGGGCGTCGCGAAGGTGCTCCTCGGGATCGCGCGGAAGAGTGACTTCGTCGCGCGGTGGGGCGGCGAGGAGTTCGTCCTGGTGCTGTCGTCGACCGCCGAGGCCGGGGCCCGCGTCGCCGCCGAGCGCGTGCGCCGCGCCATCGCCGACGCCCGCTATCCGCTGCCGAACGGGAGCGAGCACCGGGCGACCGCGTCAGTGGGGCTCGCGAGCGCCGAGGGCGTCGGCTGGGACCTGCACGATCTGCTGAGCCGCGCGGACAAGGCGATGTACTCGGCGAAGCACCGCGGCCGGAATCGCGTCGAGATCGCCTGAGCGCGCCGGGCCCTCACGGGCATGTGACAGGAGCCTCGCCGGCGCACGCTTTGATCGGCGGCGCGGCCGGCGCGTGGCCGCCGATCGTGACTGGCACGAAGGTCGCCCCGACGGCGAACGAGAGCGCGTCGCAGGCCGCGCCCTTTCCGTCGAGCGTGGGCAGCGCGGGGACGTCGAGGGCCGCGCACGTCTGCTGCTTCAACCCCGGGAACGCAGCACTGCCCTGGCAGATGCCGAGCGCGCCGAGCTGCTCGAAGATGCGCGGCGCCGTGATGCGGCCGACGAGCTGCGCCCCGGTGAGGACGAGGCCCTTGTCGCCCACCTTCGCGATCCGGCCGACGAGCTTCGATGCGCTCAGCGGGATGGTCACGATCGTGGTGGGCTGCGCGGCCTCGGCGCCGGTCGGGACCACGAGCCGCAGGTCGAGGTCGAACGTCGCGACGAGCAGCCCGCCCGCGACGTAGGCCGACGTGTCGAAGACCCTCGCGCCGAGATCCTGTGACGTGAGGAGCGATGCGTCGTCGACGAGGAACGCGCCGTCCTGGATGCCCGCGACGTTGTACGCCGACACCTTCACATCCGCGTCGTCCGGCTTGCCATCCCAGTCCTGCACGCGGAGCACGAGCCCGAACTGGCCGGTGTCGAGGGCGCTCTGCACGCGGCCGTCGGCGTCGGGCGGGAAGAGCAGGCCCAGGATCTTGCCGCCGGCGTTGTCGATGCCGGTGCTCGGCACGTCGCACTGCTGGTCGGTCGCGGCGACGTTCGTGCACGCGCGCTTCTCGGGACAGGTGCAGAGACCGTCGAGGTCGTAGCCGAGCGGCGCGCCGCCGGCGGCCGCCAGGAAGCGCAGCTCGCTCATCGCGCCGACGAGCTCGCCCCCTGCCGTGACGGGTCCGCCGCTCGGACGCGCGGGGACGCGCTTTCCGCACGCCTTGTCCTCGTGGAAGCCGTCGTAGCTCACGAAGAGCGAGCACGCGCCGGTCGCCAGCGCCGCCGCCGCCATGGCGCTGACGGCGAACGCGTGCCAGGCCCTCATCCTGGCGGAGAGCGTACCAGAGACGTGCGCGGTGGTATCGTGGGCCATCCATGATGAAGAAGCCCGGCGAGGAAGGGCTCGCGACCATCGCGGAGCGTGCGCCCGAGCCCAGCGGTCCGGCGCCGATGTTCGTGCTCCGCGTGATGACCGGCAAGGACGCGGGCAAGACGCACGTGCTCGACTGGAACCAGACGCCCAAGGTCCACGTCGGCAAGAGCCCGCTCTGCGAGCTGCCCCTCGGCGACCTCCGCGTCTCGCGCCGGCACCTCGCGCTCGCGCCGTCCGGTCACCGGGTGCGCGTGACCGACCTCGACTCGACGAACGGCACGCGCATCGGCGGCGTCCGGATGATCGACGCGCTCTGCGAGGGCGGGGAGGTCATCGAGATCGGCGACACGACCCTCAAGATCGTGAGCGCGGGACGCCTTCCCGCGGTGACGGCGCCGCCCCAGTACGCGTTCGGTCGCGTGCTCGGCCAGAGCGAGGGGATGCAGCGCCTCTTCGCGCTCGCCGCGAAGCTGAGCGTGTCGGGGCTGCCGCTGCTCATCGAGGGCGACACCGGCACCGGCAAGGAGCTCCTCGCGGAGGCCATCCACGAGAACGGCCCGCGGGCGGCCTTCGCGATGGTCGTGCACGACGCGAGCGCCTTCTCCGGCGAGGACGAGCTCGTCGCGCTGTTCGGACGCGCGGGTCAGCCCGGCGCCATCGAGCTCGCCAACGGCGGCACGCTCGTCATCGACGAGGCCTCGGCGCTCGGCGACGCGGCCCAGCAGCGCCTCGCGGCGTTCGTCGAGCGCGGCGTGCTCCAGCGCATCGGCGAGTCCCAGGCCTTCCGCACCGACGTGCGCATCATCGCGACGTCGCGGCGCGACCTCGAGCGGCTCGTCCAGGAGGGCGTGTTCCGGGAGGAGCTGCTCTACCGGCTCGCCGGAGCCCGCATCGAGCTGCCGCCGCTCCGCGAGCGCGAGGGCGACCTCGACCTCCTCGCCCGACACTTCTGGTCCCTCTACGGAGGCGCCGGCGACCTGCCGCGCACGTTCGCCATGACGCTGGGCCAGCACGCCTGGCCCGGCAACGTGCGCGAGCTCGAGCACGCGGTGGCGCGGCGCATCTCGGTGGGCGACGAGCTCTCGGCGATGGTCCGGCCTTCGTCGGCGCCGCGGGCGGCCGCGGGCCGCGGGGAACAGGACTTCCTCGACGCGATCCTCGAGCTCGATCTCGCCATGCCCACCGCCCGGCAGAAGGTCATCGACGAGTTCGAGGAGCGGTACGTCACCCGGGCCGTCGCGCAGCACGGCGGCAACGTCTCGCGCGCGGCCGCCGCCTCGGGGCTGACGCGCCGCTACTTCCACATGCTCCGGTCGAAGGCGCGCGATCGGCGCTGACGCTGGCGCCGGGGTAGCCGCGGGTGCGCAGGCGGCGAGGCCTCGCGCGGCGGCGCCGCGACGGAGGGCCCTGCGTGCTAGATTTCGGGCGTGACTCCGTCACGCGTGCACGGCCCGTATGCGCTCTACGACGCCCTGCAGGCGCTCGGGTCGGGCGCGGCCGCCTCGGTGCACCTCGGCGTGGCCCGCGGAGCGACGACGTTGCCGGTCGCGATCAAGCGCCTTCATGCCGGGCAGGCGCGTCAGCCGGCAGCGGTCGCGCGCCTCCTCGACGAGGTGCGCCTCACGAAGAACATCGTGCATCCCAACGTGGTGCGCACGATCGACTTCGTGTCGGACGGCGAGGAGATGCTCGCCATCATGGAGTACGTGCACGGCGAGCCGCTGTCGCGCCTCCTCGGGGACGCGTCCGAGCACCGGCAGCCCATCCCCGTGCCGATCGCGGCGCGCATCGCCATCGACGTGCTCTGCGGTCTCGCCGCCGCGCACCAGGCGACCGACGCGGAGGGCCGCCCGCTCCTCCTCGTGCACCGCGACGTCACGCCCGAGAACATCCTGGTCGGTGCCGACGGGATGGCCCGCCTCATGGACTTCGGGGTCGCCAAGGCCGAGGGCCGCCTCCACGCGACGCACGACGGCGGCGTCCGCGGCAAGCTCGCGTACCTCGCGCCCGAGCAGATCGGCGGCGAGGTCTCGCCGCGCACCGACCTCTATGCGGTCGGCCTCGTGCTCTGGGAGATGCTCGTCGGCGTTCGCGCGATCACCGGCGAGAACGAGGGCGAGCTGCTCGTGCGCGCGCTCGATCCGCACGTGCCGCCGGCGAGCCATGCGCGCCCCGACGTTCCCCCGCTGCTCGACGCCGCCATCGCGCGCGCGCTCGCCAAGGAGCCCGAGCACCGGTTCGCGAGCGCCACCGAGCAGGCCGAGGCCTTCCAGCGCGCGGCCGTGCTCGTCGCGAACGCCGAGGACGTGAGCGCCTGGGTCGGCGTTCATGGCGGAGCGCGCCTCGCGCTGCGGGCCGAGAACGTCAATGCGATGCTCGCCGCCGAGCACGGGGCGATCGCCCACGGGGCGCTCCTTGCCACCGCGCCCCCGGGCAGCTCGGTGGGCCGGCTGGTCGTGCCGGACGGCGCGTTCGATCCCGCGGCGTCCTATCCTTCGTACGGCGGCGCGCCGCTGCCCGCCGAGATCGAGGAAGAGGCGGAGCGCCCCGCGCTGCTCGGCCTCGCGATGATGGTGGCGGCGGCCCTGCTCGTCCTCGGGCTCGGCCTCATGTGGCGCGCGCGGAGCGAGCCGGCGCCGCCCACGGAGGCGGAGCTCGGCGCGATGCCCGCGCCCCTCGTGACGACGGTGACGACGGCCGTCGTCGCCGCGCCTACCGCGACGATCCCCGACGCCATCCCCGCGAGCGCGCTGCCCGCCGCGGAGCCGACCGGCGTCTCGCTCGTCGCCGCGCCGACCGGGGCGAGGCGGCCCGGCAACGCGGGGAGCGTCCCGACGACCAAGCGCGCCACGGCGCGGGCGAGCTGCGACCCTCCGTGGACGCTCGATGCGAACGGGATCCGCCGCTACGACCCGGCCTGCGTGAAATGACGGGCGCCGGTCTCCGGTACGTGACGCGCGGCGCGGTGGCGATCGGGCTCCTCGTGACCCTGCCCGGCCGGGCGCACGCCGCGCCGACGCCGGCCACCAAGAAGCAGTGCATCGCCGCGGCCGAGAGCGCGCAGCAGCTCCGCGTGTCCGGCCACCTCCTCGACGCCCGGAAGGCCCTCGGCCAGTGCACCGCCGCGGCGTGCCCGGCCGTGGTCCGTCACGACTGCGGCGTCTGGCTCGAGGAGATCGACGCGGCCCTGCCGACCGTCGCCGTGAAGCTCGAGGACGACGGCGGCGACGTCCTCGCGGGCCGCGTGCTCGTCGATGGCGAGGTGCTCGCGCGCGGCGACGGTCGCGCGCTCCCCCTCGATCCGGGGCCCCATCGCTTCGTCTGGGCGCGGAGCGGCGGCGACGTGGAGCAGGAGCTCGTGCTGCGTGAAGGCGAGCGAAACCGCGTCGTCGTCCTGCGCGCGAGCGGCTCCGCGCCTCGCCCCGAGGTCGGCCCGCCGCCCGCCGACCACCACGCGCACCTCGGTCCGCTCCCCATCGTGGTGGGCGGCGCGGGCGTGGCGCTCGGCGTGGTGGCCGGCGTGCTCTGGGGCATAGGCCTCAACGACCGCGCGAACATGGTCACCGGGTGCGCCCGTACGCATGGCTGCACCGAGGACGAGGTGAGCGCGTCGCACGCGAAGCTCGTCGCGGGCGACGTGCTGATGGGCGCGGGCGTCGTGGCCGTCGCGGCGGCGGTGGTCCTCTACCTCACGCGCGATCACGGGAGCCCGCCTGCCCCCGCCGGACCGGTGGGGATGCTGCCGGGGCTCGTCTTCTAGACGCGCTCGGCGTCGAGGTCCGCCCAGATCTCGCCCGAGCCGCCGTCGATGGTGATCTGGTCGCCCTTCGACAGGACGAGATCGGTCTGCTCGCCGCGCGCCACGTCACGCCAGATGGACAGCTGGTTCTTCACGTAATCGACGCGCATCGGCGCGCAGCTCGCGATGCACGGCTTGCCGAGCGTGCGCGCGACGATCGCCGCGTCGCCGGTGATGCCCCCGCGCGTCGTGACGATGCCGGCGCTCGCGCGCATCCCGGGCACGTCCTCGGCGGTCGTCTCGATGCGGACGAAGATGACGCTCTGACCCGCCTCGGCGAGGGCCACCGCCTCCTCGGAGCGGAACACGATGGCGCCCGTGGCCGTCCCCGGGCTCGCGCCCATCCCCTTTGCGAGCAGCGTCCGCGGCATCGGGTCAGCTCTCCTCGCTCGCCGGCGCGCGCTCGCTGTCGACCTCGTCGTCCCCATCCTCGTCGTCGTTCTCGTCCTGGCCGAGGGAGGTGCGAAGGTGCGCCAGCGACGCGCCGCACTTGCACTTCTTCGGCACCGAGCGCTTGAAGTAGACGCGCTCGCAGCGAGTGCAGATGCGCGCGTCCGGCTCGTACGAGATGAGCTTTCCGGTGATCGCGTCCTTCTTGCCGACGACCTGCAGCGGCTCGAGCTCCACGATCATGCCCGCGGTCGGGGCCGCGCCTGGCAGCCCCTCGAGCACGTTGTCGGTGATGTCGACCGCCTTCGGGATGCGCGCGAGCGCCTCCTTCAGGATCCACCCGGCCGCCTCGGGATGCGCCTTCGCGGGCACCTTGAAGATCCACGCCGCGCCCGCCTCGTCCGTGCCGGTGAGGACGAGCGCGTGGGTGCCCGCCTCCCACACGATCTGCGTGATGCCCCACCAGGGCATGCGACGCACCTCGCCGCGCTCCATGGCGACACCCGGATCTCCGACGCGGAGCGGCGGCTCGCTGCTCGTGCCGAGCCAGATCGCGATGCCCAGCAAGACGGCCGCGAAGGCGATCATGTAGAGCGGGATCGCCTCCATCCGGATCAGGTCGGCGGGGACCGGCGCGCCCTGCGGGTTGGCCGCGCGGAACTCCTCGGCGCCGCGCTTGAAGCCGTCGCTGTAGAGGTACGCCCAGGCGCCTGCGCCGAGGACCATCGCGCCGAGCCCGCCGAGCGCCCGCACGAGCCACGGGCTGTTCGCGCTGTGGGGCACGAAGCGGCGCTCGCTGCGCTTCGGGCCGCTGCGCTTCTTCGACGACCTTTTGCGTTCGCTCTTGTCGCTCATCGGACGTGATCCATGAGCACCCACTACTAGCGCGAAACCGCCGCCCCGTCTCGGCCGCTACTTCTTGGCGAGGATCGCGAGGGCTTCCTTGAGAAGGTCGGCGAGGGTCCCGTCGTCGACGCGGGCGCCGAGCTGCTCGAGCGCGCGATCGGCCTCGGCCTGGCGGTACCCCATCGTGACGAGCGCGCGGCCGAGCAGCGCGCCGTTGTCGGTGAGCGGAGCGGAGGCCGCGGCCGGCGCCGCCGACGACCCGGCGGGCGAGCGCGCGCCGGCGCCCTCGAGGAGCGGCAGCTTGTCCTTCAGCTCGAGGAGGAGGCGCTCGGCGGTCTTCTTGCCGATGCCGGAGATCGCCGTGAGCTTGCCGAGCTCCTTGCGGGCGATCGCGCGGCCGAGATCCGGCGCGGGCAGGGCGCTCAGCACCTGGATGGCCGTCTTCGGGCCGACGCTGCTCACGCCGATCAGCGTGCGGAAGGCGACGCGGTCACCGTCGGAGGCGAACCCGAACAGCGAGAAGATGTCCTCGCGCACGTGCGTGTGCACGAACAGCGTGACGCGTCCGTCCGCGTCGGTGGCGGCGCGGCCGATGGTGCCGAGCGGCACGACGACCTCGTAGCCGACGCCGTTCACGTCGACCACCGCGTTGCCGTCGTCTTCCTGGGTCACCCGGCCGGTGAGGCGCCCGATCATCGGCGGCTACTCTACACGAAACGTCAGTCGTTCTTCGCGCCCTGAGCGATCCACCGGCGGATGATGTCGCGGCGGTCGGCGGGCAGGGGCTCGAGCTCGCCCTTCGGCATGAGGCTCTGGCAGGTGCCGCCCGCGCACTGCGCGTCGAACGTGCACTGGCTGCCGTCCATCTTGTGCATCAGGTAGCTGCTGCCGGGGTCGCCCGGGGTCACGAAGGGCATCGAGGTCAGCTCGTCGCCCTTCACGTTCACGATCGACGCGTACGCCGCGGCCGGGTCGGCGCCGAGGAAGACGCCGTTCGAGGACCCGCTCTTCGCGCCGTGGCACGTGGAGAAGGCGCAGGAGCTCGCGAACACCGGCATCACGTCGGCCGTGAAGTGCACGACGGGGCTCTCCGCGTCGAAGCCCGCGGGCGGCGTGTACGCGGTGCAGCCCGACGAGCCCGAAGAGCCGGAAGAGCCCGACGACGACCCCGACCCCGGATCGTCCTCCGGGCAGCCGGTGGTGAGCGCCGCGAGCGCGCCGCAGGCAACGAGCAGGAGAAGAGAAGACGAGCGCATGGACGTTCTCTCTAGCACCCGCGACGCTGCCGCGGACGGCCCTGCCTCAGCCCTTCTTCTTCGCGTTGGCCTTCGCCTTGGCCTTCACGATCGCGAGGGCGAGGAAGCCCGCGCCGAGGCCCATCCAGGCGGTGCCGGAGCGGGTCGGAGCGGTCGGGGACGTCGAGCACGAGAACGACTCACCGTTCGCGCTGGTGCGTGCGGCCGCCTCGCTGCGCGGCGCGGTGCCGACCGTGTCGCAGCCGTTGTACACGGGGCACTGCGGCTCGTTCAGCTCCTGCGTCACCTGGCGGATGTTGGAGAGGAGCGACTGGTCGGCCGAGGCGGTGACCACGAGATCGGCGTTGAGCGCCGCGTGCGCGAGGTCGGAGCGGAGCCGGGTGATGCGCGCGGTCGAGGCGGGCACGCCGTAGAAGAGGGTCGCGAGGTCCTCCTCGCGCACCTGCTCGGCGGTCTTCGTGATGTTGCCGTCGGCGTCCTTCACGGGCAGGTAGGAGTCGTTCGCGGAGTCCGCGCCGCCGTAGCCGAACTTCACGCCGTACTCGACCTGCGACGGGCTCTGGAGCGTGGAGCTCTCGACCTCCCAGCCGCGGCCGGCGGAGGCGAGCGTGCGCTCGGCGCGGAGCTCGGTGTAGTTGCTCTTCGACTGCGTCCAGTCCCAGGTCAGCTCCTCGGCCTTGATCTGGAAGGTCGGGAAGTTCTGCGCCTCGTAGCGGCCCTCGCCGACGACCCACAGCGAGATGCCGACCACCGGGCCGGTGCCGGCGGCGACCATGCGGAGCGGGAGCACCGCGTTCGCGCCCTTGGTCGTGACGCGCACCGGGCGCATGTCCGTGACGTTCTTGCCGGGGATCAGCCTGAGGGCGAGGAAGTCGAAGTGCTCGGCCACGTACTGGTTCACGACCGGCTGCACGTCGGCTGGGACGTTGAAGTTGTTCGTCGCGAGCCACGTCTGGAGGGCGTTCGCGTCCGTCGCCTTCAGCTGCACGGTCTCGTAGGGACCGACCGTCTCCTGCTTGATGATCGTGACGCCGGCATCCGCGACGCCGTCCGACGCGGACGTCGGAGCGCCGCCGAAGCCGCCGCGGTTGCAGGACGGCCCGGCCGGGCAGTTGAGCGGCGGCGAGACGATCGACGTCTGTGTGAGGCTGTCGAGGGTCTGGAAGACCGCGTTCGAGCTGAGCCCGACGTCGACCGAGCCGGAGATGGGGAGCACCCAGGCGAAGGAGGAGGGGCTGCCCGAGTACTTGATCTGGTCGTAGAGCGTCGACTGATCCTTGGCGATCGTCAGGATCATCCGGTGGTCGGTGACGACCGTCGGGTTCTCGGACGGGGGTGAGAAGCAGCCGCCGCAAGCGCTCGCGTCGCGCTCGAAGGCGCCGAACGCGGAAGCCACCGTCAGCGCGGACAGGAGAGCAGTGATGGTTGCACGGGATCGCATGATGACCGGCGTACAGCAGGGGTCGTGCCAGCGTCATCGAGATCGCTGCCTGCCGCGGAATCACTCCGTATTCGCGGGCCGCGCAGCCCGGTGTGCCGGTTGCCCGCCGGATGGCCCGGACGCATCGATCGGGGCCCGGCGCAGGGTGGCACAAGGATCGCCGGCGGGTGCGAGACCCGGCGCGGGGCTTCGAAACACGAACGGCGCAGCACCCGGGGGTGCAGCGCCGCAAGCATGAAGCTCAAGCTAGGAACGGCGCGAGTTCTAGCCCGGCACGCTCGGGCGCGGCAAGAAAAAGGAGGGCCGCAGGGCGGCCGCGACGAGGAGGCAGAGCACCGGGGTCGCCACCACGTGGTAGCGGTCCTCGCCGAAGAAGATGGCGTGCGTGAGGACCGTGCTCGCGAGGAGCGTCGCGGCCATGAGCAGCGCCGGCGGCGCGGCGGGACGGCCCGGCAGAGGCAGGAACGGCAGGACGCTCGACGCGACCGCGATCGGCCAGAACGTCGGGCTGCCGGCGTCGAACGCGAGCCATGCGGCGACCACCGCGACGACGAGGAGGACGCCCTGCACGATCCGCCCCGCGCGCCGGTCACCCGCGGCGCCCGCCGCACGACGTGCCAACGGCCACGCGACGAACGCGAGCGGCGATGCCGCGAGCAGGAGGCGATGAAGGAACGTGAGCGCGCCCCGCCAGCGGACGCGGCGCTCCTCGGGCCACGCCGCGGGCCGGGCCTCGTGGAGGTACTCGACCGCGAACGACTCGTGATCGAACGTGAAGGCGAGCTTGGCCGGCACGAGCGACAGCCAGCGGCGCGGCGCGGCCTTCACGCTGGCGATCCCGTAGTCGAGCCAGCAGCGATCCTGCTGGACCTGGCCGGTGACGTCGCGGCAGCCGTCCTCGGAGCGGAGCGTCTCGAAGCGGCCCGTCGCGCGCGGGAACGCGCCGATCGCGAGGTTCCAGCCGGCGTTGGTGCTGACGAGCGCGCAGCCGTCCATCACCGCGCAGTTCCGTGCCGTCCACGGAAGCACCGGGAGGAGCGTGGCCGCGCACGCGACGACCACCGCGATCGCGTACCGGCCGGCGCGCGCGACGCGCGGCTCGCGCTCACGATGCGCCACCGCGAGCGCGAGGAACGGCGCGCAGAGGAGAGCCTGCGGCCGGACCAGCACGCCGAGGCCGAGCACGACGCCGCCGAGCGCGATGCCCCGGAGCGCCGAGCCGCGCGCGCGCGCCGTGAAGAGCGCGACCCAGAACGCCGCCAGCACGAGCAGCGCCGACAGCGGCTCCGTCATGAGCAACGCCCCGTAGAGGACGAGGCCGGGATGAACCGCGACGAGCGCCCCGGCCACCATCGCGCGGATGGGCGACAGCGCCTCGCGCGCGAGCAGCCACGTCACCACCGCGAGGAGCGCGCCGACGAGCGCATTGGCCGCCGCCGCGACGCCGTGCGTCGCCCCGAAGAGCCGGTAGAACAGCCCGAGGAACGCGCTGTAGCCGACCGGGTAGTGACACCACGGATGCCAGACGGCGTGCCCGTCGCGCATCACCTCGTCTGCGTACCCGAGCCCGCTCGCCAGGTGACGCGCGCCGAAGTCGTAGTAGTGACCGTCCCACACGGGCTCGCCGGCGAGCAGGCGCGCCGCCACGAGCCGGACCGCGAACGCGACGACGAACAGCGCGACGCCGAAGACCGCCGTGCCCCGGCGGGCCGGCTCGGCGGCCCCCGCGCTCACGACACGTTCTTCTCGCGCATGCGACGCAGGTACGTGCGCTGGACGTGCGCCGGATCGAGCCGCAGGTACTTCGCGACCTCGGTGACGAAGCCGCGCACGTAGACGATGGCCGGGAGGTCGCCGTACGACTCCTCCTCGAGCGCCGCGAGGTGGGACTTCGAGATCTTCGTGCGCGAGCTGATCTCGCCGAGCTCGATGCCCTGCGACTCGCGCACCTTGCGGAGCAGCGGGCCGGTGAACTCGGTGTCGGGGCCGATCTCGCGTGCGAGCTCGCTCTGCAGCATCAGCTGCTCGGCGGCGAGCGCGGGCCGCGCGATCATGCTCGAGATCGCCGGCTCGTCGGCGTCCGGGAACATGGAGAGGTCGTAGGCGCGGCGGCGCACCGGATCGAGCAACGTGTCGTGCGCCTCCTCGATGCGCGCCTGCGACGCCTCGAGCTCCGCGTCGCCGACGAGCGAGGTCGTCGCGAGCCCGCCCGTCGCGTAGACCTCGCGCTGCCGCTTGTACGCGCGGCGGATCTCCTCGTCGTTCGAGGAGCGTCCGACGCCGAGCACCACGTAGTAGTCGGGGGCGCCTTCCGGGAGCGGCGGAGCGACGTGCACGATCTCCTGGCGAGCCGCGGTGAGCGCGACCACGCGGCGCGCGATGCGCTCGATGTTGCGCGCCGCCTTGGAGGTGGGGCTGTCGACGAGGAGCGGCTTCTTGCGGCGGACCGAGAGCCACACGGTGTCGTCGTTCTCGACCCAGCCGAGCTCGTCGAGCGCGATGCCGTAGTGGCGCAGGCACAGGGCGCTCATCGAGGTCGGCAGCTCGAGGTCGGTGCGCACGCGCGTCTGGTTGACGGCGAGGTAGAGGTGCATCCGCTTCGCCTCGGCCCACGCGAGCTCGGCGAGGCCGCGGTCGATCTTGGTGAGCGCCCGGATCAGCTCGAGGGGCGCGGGAAGACGCCCGATCTCCTTGATGGCGCGGTCGACGAGGCCGAGGCGGAAGCGGTCCCGGATGAGCGAACGACGGAGCCGGCGGCGGTAGGCGGCGCGCACGAAGCGGTACGTCGCCTCGATGGCGGGCGGCTCCGGCACGGTCACGCAGATCGCGAAGTCGGCGGCGAGCATCACGTCGAGCGCGAGGTGCGCGTGCCCCGGCCCCACGTCGACGACGAGGTAGTCGACGGGCAGCGACTTCAGGCGCGCGAGCCACCGGCTCTTCCGACCGGCGCGGAGCTGGAGGGGCGGCTCGATCGCGTCGTGCGGGCCGGGCAGGATCGAGAGGCCGGGCACCGCGGTGGGCACGAGCGCCTTCATCAGCTCGTCGACGCTGCCGTCCAGCGAGATGGGCTGCGCGAGCGCCTGCACGCCGAACTGCACGTGCAGGTTGGCGCCCGTGGGGTCGATGTCGACGAGCGCCACGCTCTTGCCGAGCTGCGCGAAGTAGACGGCCAGGTTCTGCGCGATGAGGCTCTTGCCGACGCCGCCGCGGCCGCCGCCGATCGCGAGGAGCCGCCGGGCTCCGCGCACGCCTTCCAGGTGATCGAGCTCGATCGAGGGCGGCGGAACGCTCTCCGTCACGAGAGCCCGCCGCGTCGCGAGGTGGGCCCGGGGGCGATCGAGCCCGCCTTGGCGAGCCGCGCGCGGCGGAGGAGCCCGAAGATGCGCGCCGCCAGCTCGGGCGCGCGGAACGGCTTCGGCAGGAAGTCGTCGGCGCCGCTGGCGAAGGCGTCGACCACGTCGCGCGACGTGGGCTGCCCGCGGCCGCCGCCCAGGAAGAGCACGGGCAGGGGACCGCGCGGGCCCCGGTGCAGCGAGCGCACGAACTCGAGCGGCTCCATGCCGGGCGTGTGGAAGTCGAGGACGAGGGCGTCGAACGTCGCGTCGAGCACGCGCTGCTCGGCCTCGGCGGCGGTGCCGGCGACCTCCACGAACATGCCGATGTCGGTGAGCATCTGCCGGAGCTCTTCCCGCGCGGCGTCGTCGTCGTCGACGAGGAGGATGCGCGCGCCGAAGGGCAGCCGGCTCGACTCGACCACGCTGGACGGCGGGTTGTCGTTGTCCGAGAACCCGATCGCGGGCGTCACCGGCAGCGGGAGGCTTGCCGGCGCCGCCACCGGGCGCGCGGCGCGCATGTGCTCGCTGCGCGACTCGCTGCGGGCCGCGACGAACTGGAGGAGGCGGTCCCAGTCGCGGCGTTCGAACGCGACGTGCGGGTCACCGGCCGCGCAGACCGCCCGGGCCGCAGCCGCGGTGGCCCGCCGCTTCGAGCCGATCTCGAAGATCGCGAGGATCCACTCCCCGTCGGTGACGGTCTCGCCCTCGGGCAGCGCAAGCGACCCGCGCGCGTCCCCGAGCGCGGCGGAGAAGCGGGCGATGTCTTCGAAACGAAAGACGACGCTGCGCAAGGTGAGAGCATCTCTAGTCGCCCCGGGCCCGCTGCGCAAAGCCCGCCGTGGCCGTTGTCCTCACGTGGTGGTAAGCTCCCGGCCGATCGCATGGCTCTGAAAGCGCTAGTTGTCGGAATCGTTGGCTTTATCAGCCTCTCCCAGTCCATGTGTGGCAAGTCCACCACCGCCGAGGACCCGGCGAAGGACAAGCCCACGCCGGAGGTCGCGCTCGAGGGCGTGGACACGAGCGCGCTGACGCCGCGCGAGAAGAAGGAGTTCGGGACGTACGTCTCCGAGTTCCTCTCGCCGTGTCAGAACGTGCCGGTCAGCATCGCGCAGTGCATCCAGGAGAAGCGCGCGTGCGACCGTTGCCAGCCGGCCGCGAAGTACGTCCTGCGCGGCGTGAAGGACGGCATGACGCGGGATCAGGTCGAGAAGGCATACAAGGGGCGGTTCGATCCCTCCGGCGTGAAGAACGTCCCGATCGACGGCTCGCCCGTGCGCGGACCCGAGAGCGCGCCGGTCACGATCGTCGAGTTCGCCGATTTCGAGTGCCCGCACTGCGGCGAGGTCGCCCCGATCATCGACAAGGTGCTCGAGGCCCACAAGAACGAGGTGCGCTTCGCCTTCAAGTTCTACCCGCTCCCCAGCCATCCCCACGCCGAGATCGCGGCCCGCGCCGCCGCCGCGTCGATGGGCCAGGGCAAGTTCTGGGAGATGCACCACGCGCTCTTCACGAACCAGCGTCATCTCGAGCAGACCGACCTCGACAGCTACGCGAAGGAGCTCGGCATCGACGTGTCGCGCTTCCACGCCGACATGCAGTCGAACCAGACCTCGGACCGCATCGCCAAGGACAAGAAGCTCGGCGAGGACCTCATGATCGCCGGCACGCCGAGCATCTACATCAACGGCCGCGTGTACGACGGCCACCAGGAGCTCGGCGAGTGGGTGACCCAGGAGCTCGCCACGATCAAGGCAGGCGGCGGCTCGGCGCCGGCCCCCTCCGCATCGCCCTCGGCCGCTGCCTCCGCCTCCGCCGGCGGCCCCGCGCCGAAGAAGTGACGTGAGCCGGTCCGTCTCCGACGGCTGCGGCTGCTTTCCGACGGGCCGGCACTACCCCGGGATCGCGCACCTCCTCAAGGTGCAGATCCGCGGGCTCGTCGCCGGCTTCGCGAACGACGTCCCGTGGGAGGAGCTCGACGTCGCGCTCCTCGACGTCGAGACGACCGGGCGCGACGCGTCGGTCGACCGCGTCGTCGAGGTCGGCATCGTGGTCGGCCGTCGCGGCGGGATCGTCGCCCGGTACAACTGGCTCATCAACCCGGGCATGCCCATCCCGGCCGAGGTGACCGCCATTCACCACATCACGGACGAGATGGTGGCCGACAAACCGCGGTTCGAGGCGGTCGCCTCGGAGATCGCCAACGCGCTCCGCGGCTGCGTCCCGGCCGCCTACAACGCGCTGTTCGACCGCGCGTTCATGCAGAGCGAGTTCTTCCGCGCGAAGGTCGATGCGACGGGCGTCCCGGCGCTGAGTCGCGAGGTCGAGTGGCTCGATCCGCTGGTGTGGGCCCGCGAGATCCAGGAAGGCGAGAAGTCCCGCTCGCTCGGTGACGTTGCGGCGCGGCTCGGTGTCGCGCTGGAGAATGCACACCGTGCCGAGGACGACGCCGAGGCGGCGCTCCGCGTCCTGTACGCGCTCGCCCAGGACTCGCGCATGCCTCGCGCATACGGCGCGATGGTCCAGGAGCAGCGGCGCATCGCGCAGGTCCAGGCCGACGCGCGGCGCATGTGGCGAAGCTGAGAAAGCTCGGCGCTGACGCGTCCGACAAAAAGCTGTTTGGGGGGTGACGCGTCGCGCCAGCTTCCCTAGACTCCCCGACCTCAAGGAGGCCCGAGCGCCGTGACCGAAAAGGTTGAATTCAAGCTGAAAGACTCGACGTTCGAGGCCCCCGTGATCGAGGGCACCGAGAACGAGAAGGCCATCGACATCGCCAGTCTTCGCGCGAAGACCGGCCTCGTCACCATCGACCCGGCGTTCATGAACACCGCGTCGACGAAGAGCGCCATCACGTTCCTCGACGGCGAGAAGGGCATCCTCCGTTACCGCGGTTACCCGATCGAGCAGATCGCCGAGAAATCGCGGTTCGTCGAGACCTCCTACCTCCTCATCTACGGCGAGCTGCCGAACAAGCAGGAGCTCGAGCGGTTCTCCACGAACCTCACGCGTCATTCCTTGATCCACGAGGACATGAAGCACTTCTTCGACGGCTTCCCGTCGACGGCCCATCCGATGGCCGTTCTCTCGTCGATGGTCTGCTCGCTCTCCACGTACTACCCGGAAGAGCACGACATCAACGACAAGGAGAAGATGGACATCACCATCGCTCGCTTGATCTCGAAGGTCCGCACCATCGCGGCCTACGCGTACAAGCGCTCGATCGGCCAGCCGTTCATCTACCCGCGCAACGACCTGAAGTACGCGGCGAACTTCCTCCACATGATGTTCGCGGTCCCCTCGGAGCCGTACGAGATCGACCCCGAGATCGAGAACGCGATGAACCTCCTGTTCATCCTCCACGCCGATCACGAGCAGAACTGCTCGACCTCGACGGTGCGTCTCGTCGGCAGCTCGCGCGCGAACCTCTTCGCGTCGATCGCGGCCGGCATCCTCGCCCTCTGGGGCCCGCTCCACGGCGGCGCCAACCAGGAGGTCATCGAGATGCTGGAGAAGATCCAGGCGGACGGCGGCGACGTGAAGAAGTACGTCGAGCTCGCCAAGCAGAAGAACTCGAACTTCCGCCTCATGGGCTTCGGTCACCGCGTCTACAAGAACTTCGACCCCCGCGCGAAGATCATCAAGGCGACGGCCGATACGGTCCTCGGGAAGCTCGGCATCAAGGACCCGCTCCTCGACATCGCCAAGGAGCTGGAAGAGGCCGCGCTCAAGGACAGCTACTTCGTGGAGCGGAAGCTCTATCCGAACGTCGACTTCTACTCCGGCATCATCTACCGGGCCCTCGGCTTCCCGACGAGCATGTTCACCGTGCTCTTCGCGATCGGTCGTCTGCCGGGCTGGATCGCCCACTGGAAGGAGATGATGGAGGACACCACCACGAAGATCGGGCGTCCGCGCCAGATCTACACGGGCGCGACCGCCCGCGAGTACGTCCCCATCGACAAGCGCTAGAGCGCCCCGAACAGGGGCGAGAGCCGTGAAGCGATCCAGGGGCTGAAGAACAAGAGCTCCAGGCATCCCAGGATCAGGAACGGTCCGAACGGAAGGCGGGCACGAGGAAGGACGGTGACGTCCGCTTCGCTGCCCGCTTCTTCGTTGGCCTCCGGCTCGGCTGGCTCGTCCTTCCAGGCGACGCCGAACAGCCGGTAGAGGAGCTTCAGGAGGAACGGGTTGTTCTCGTCCTCGGTCAGCGGATCGGCGGCGAGCTCGCGCTGCGCCTCCTCGTCGCCAGCGGCGGCCGCGGCGCGGAGCTCGTCGACCTCCTTCTGCACGGCCTCGGGAAGCTTCGTCTCGATGCCGAGGAGCCGCGTGACGCCCGCGTAGACGGAGCCCTGGAGCGCGCCCGCGAAGAGCACGAACACCGCGCCCGGCCAGCCGAACCACGCGCCGGCGAGCGCGATGAGCTTCGCATCGCCCATGCCCATGCCCGTGCGTCCGAGGAGGCCCTTGTAGAGGAAGATGAAGGGTAGCCAGATCACGAGGAACCCGGTCGCCGCGCCGACGAGCGAGCTCGTGAGCGGCAGCCCGCGCAGCGTCGCGGTGACCACGCCGATGATGGTGCCCCCGATGGTGATCGAGTCGGGCAGGAACATGTGCTCGGCGTCGATGAACGCCGCCGCGAGGAGCCCCATGCAGAGGGCGAAGTCCGCGAGGTAGACGGCGATCGCGCGCGCCGCGGGCTCTTGCTCGGGCATCTGGAGGATGATGCCCTCGAGGATCGCGAGCGACAGCAGCCCGCCGATGAGCTCGACGAGCGGATACCGCGGGCTCATCTTGACGCCGCAGCAGCGCGCGCGGCCGCGGAGGAGGAGGTAGCCGAGGACCGGGATGTTGTCGTAGCCGCGGATCGGCTTTCCACAGCCCGGGCAGTGCGACGCGGGACGCACCACGCTCATCTCGCGCGGCACCCGGTAGATGACGACGTTGAGGAAGCTGCCCCAGATGAGCCCGAAGAACAGCGCGAACCCGCGCAGCACCCAGACGGGGAACCAGGAGTAGAGCTCTGCGAGCGAGCCCAGGCCCATCACGAATGTCCCATCCGATCCGCGAGCGTAACATTCGCGCGCAGCCCGTCGCTAACTCGTGATCGCGGTGATAGGTTCGCGCCGTGCTTCTCGAGATCAACGCCGAACATCCCGAGCCGCGGAAGATCCGCCGCGCCGTGGACGCGCTCGAAGCGGGCGAGGTCATCGCCTACCCGACGGACACCGTGTACGGGCTCGGCTGTGACATCACCAGCAAGAAGGCCGTCGACCGGCTCTACCAGATCAAGGGGATGGATAAATCCCATCCGCTCGCGATCATCTGCCCGGACCTGTCGGAGATCGCGCGGTACGCGGTCGTCGACAACCAGGTCTACCGCGTCCTCAAGCATCTGCTTCCCGGGCCGTACTGCTTCATCCTCGAGGCAACGCGCGAGGTGCCGCGCCTCCTCCAGACCAAGCGGAAGTCGATCGGCATCCGCGTCCCTCATCATGCCGTCACGTGCGCGCTCGTCCGCGAGCTCGGCCGGCCGATCATCTCGACCACCGCGCAGAAGCCCGGCGGCGACGATCCGTACGTCGACCCCAGCGAGATCGACGACGACTTCAAGGGGCTCGGGCTCGTCATCGACTCCGGGGCGGGCGGCCTCGTCCCGACCACCGTGGTCGACCTCATGGTGTCGCCGCCCCTCGTCATCCGCATGGGCGCAGGCCCGGTGGAGGACCTGACCGAAGAGGCGCCGCGCTCGCTCCGCGACGTGCGAAACCAGATGAAGCAGCTCAAGGCCGACCTGCGCTGATCGGCGCGCCTCAGCCGGAGGCGCGGAGCACGAGCACCTTGAGGTCGCCGCCCACGTCGCGGAGGCGGCCGAGGGCGGCGTGATGCTCCTTCTTCGCCCACGTCACCGCCTCGAGCAGCGCGGCTCCGAGATCGGCGGCCACCGCCTCGTCGCTCACCGCGAGGCGGCCGGCGATGAGGGAGGCGAGCACGCACCCGCCGCCATGGAACGGCGGGAGGTCGAGGCGCGTTGCCTTCAGCTCGACGACGTCGGGCTTCTTCTTTCCGGCGATCCCGAGCACGTCGACCGCCTTCTTGCCGCCGAGGTGACCGCCCTTCAGGAGCACGCTGCGCACCCCGAGATCGAGCAGGGCGTGCACCGCGTCATGGGCCTCGTCGAGGCGCGTGACGCGGCGGCCGGTCAGCACCTCGGCCTCGGGCGCGTTGACCGTCACGAGCGCGGCGCGCGTGAGGACGCGGTCGCGCAGGACGGCGACGCCCTTCTCCTCGAGGAGGCGCGCGCGCCCGCGCGTCGGCACCATCACCGTGTCGACGACCGCCGGAAGGTCGCGATGGATCGCGAGAAAATCGCCGACCGCCGCCGCGTTGTCATCGGAGCCGAGGGCGCCCACCTTGATGGCGCGGACGCGCTGGTGCTTCACGACCTCCGTGCATTCTGCAATCAGCTCCGCGCGGGCCACCGGCGTCGCGCCGCGCATGCCGGAGGTCGACTGGACGGTGAGGACGGCAAGCGCCGCCGCCGGGAACGCGCCCGCATGGAGCACCGCGCGCGCGTCGGCCAGGATGCCGGCGCCGCCTCCGGGATCCAGCCCGCCGATGGTGAGCACACACGGAAGCTTCCGCTTCTCTGATTTCTTGGCAGTTGCCACCGTGACTCCTCGCGGGCGAGTATACGCGGCCATGAGGCGTAGTGCCGTCGCGATGCTCGCTGTCCCGGCGCTCGTGGCGTGTACGGGGTGGGCCGGCGACGCACGCGCCCAGTGCGTCGACGAGGAGCTGAAGCAGGATCTGGTGGGCGGGCGGCACTACCGCGGCGTCCAGGATCGCCTGTTCACGAAGGCTTTCCGCCACGAGCTGTCCGGGATGGGCGGCTATTACGGCGCCGACCTCTACTCCTCGAGCTGGCTCGTCGGCGGCGCCTACACGTTCCACTTCAGCGAGGATCTGGGGCTCGAGGCGAGCGCCCAGTGGACGCGCTTCCGCACGGCGGTCACGGACACCTACGAGCGCCGCTACCCGCAGGTGCAGGTCGAGGAGCGCACGAACCGCCCCGGACACCTCTACTTCGGGCACCTCGTGTGGAGCTTCGCCTACGGCAAGCTGCGCTGGATGGGCGGCGGCATCAGCCGCTTCGACTTCAACGCCGCGCTCGGCGCCGGCGTCACCGACGACTCCACGTCGCAGGGGCTCACCGGCAGCTTCGGCTTCGGCACCAAGTGGTACTTCGGCAAGTGGTTCGCGCTCCGGCTCGACGTGCGCGACCACATCCTGCGCGAGACGCTCATCGGCGAGGACCACCTCGTCAACGACATCCTCGTCACCGGCGGCTTCAGCGTGTTCGTGCCGTTCGGCGGCTGAGCGCGCTCGGGAGATCGCTCAGGAGATCGCGTAGAGGAGCAGCGCGAGGGCGGCCGGGCCGGCCTGCAGGAACGCGATCCGCTTGTTGACCGTGGCGCCGCCGAAGAGGCCCGCGACGACCACGCAGCCGAGGAAGAACATCGTGACCGGCCGCGCGAGCGGCGGCGCGGCGACGAGGCCCCACACGATGCCCGCGACCAGGAACAGGTTGTAGAGACCCTGGTTCATGGCGAGCGCCGCCGACTCCTTCGCGAAGGTCTCGGTGGTGTTGAACGTCTTCCGCCCGAGCGGCTTCGTCCAGAACACCATCTCGAGCACGGCGAACCAGACGTGCTCCACGGCAACGAGGGCGGCGAGGGCGAGGGCGGCGATGTGCACGGGCGAAGCCTACCGTGGACGTGTGGGTGGAACGAGCTTCATCGATTTGGGATCCGCGCGCAGGTTTTCCCCTAGAATCGGCGGCACCGTGCGAGCCCCAGCGCGTTTCCTCTCCGCGGTCGTCATCGCGGGCCTCACCAGCCTCGCGACGCTCGCCGTGGCCCAGCGCGGCGGCCGGCCCGC
>JAQBQL010000074.1 GCA_028287035.1 Labilithrix sp.
AGGCGCTCGACACGTACGACGTCCTGAAGCACCCCGACGCGAAGCCCGACTGCTGCTACACGTTCGGCCCGATCGTCGAGAAGAACGAGCACTGCAACGCGTTCGTCTACTACTACCCGAAGCAGGACGACGTGACCTGCTTCTGATGCCCTGATGCTCCGCCGGATCCCGCTCGTCACCGCCGCGCTCGCCGTCCTCGCCGCGCCGCTCGCGCTCCTCGGCTGTCCGAGCGATCCCGAGGCGGGGCCGGCCGACGCGGCGCCGGACGCGCCGTTCGACGGCGCCTCGGTGTGCCCGACCGGGTTCCTCGGGGACCCGGCGAAGGATCCGGAGATCGAGCTCCGCGCCCTGACCGCGGAGGGCAAGGACGTTCCGCTGACCGACGGCGCCGACCTCGCCATCATCTTCCCTCCGCAGGGCGGGCGCGTCGTCTTCGTCGGCGTCCGCGCGAACAACGTCGACGGTTGCGGCATCCAGATCACCGGCGCGGTGCGCGACCGGACCACCCAGCAGGTCCGGCTCGACGGCCGCACGCTCAACCTCGAACGCGAGCCGGACGGCTGGGGCACCTCGGGCCACGGCACCGCGGTCAGCTTCGAGGACAGCGCGCTGATCGGCAACTACTCGAACGTGCCGGTGTGCCCGAACCAGTGGGCGGCGAGCGACGTGTTCGATCACGTGTTCGAGCTCGAGGTCCTCGTGAAGGATCGGCTCGGCCGCAAGATCACGAAGACCATCACGGTGACGCCGCGCTGCGCGGAGCCCGGCGCCAAGGAGACCGCGTGCAGGTGCCTTTGCAAGAACGGCTACATCCTCGGCGAGAGCTGCGGCGAGGACGCGGGCGTCGATGCGGGGACGCTGTGACGGCCGTCCGCGCGGTCGTCATCGGCGCGCTGCTCGTCGCCAGCGGCGCATCGATCACCGCGTGCTCGCCGGCCGATCCGGGCCCGCCCTTCGATGCGGGCCTCGACACCGCGCCCGCGCCCGCCGCGTGGAAGACCTCGCTCGCGAACCAGGACGGCGCGGTCCTCTCGGTCTGGGGAAGCTCGTCGCGCGACGTGTGGGCGGTCGGCGGATCGCTCGGGAACGGGCTCGAGTCGCTCGTCGTGCGCTTCGACGGCAGCGCGTGGTCGCGGCTCCCGTCGGCGGGCCTCGAGACCTTCTGGTGGGTGCACGGGACGAGCGCCACGGACGTGTGGCTCGTCGGCGAGAAGGGCCGCATCGCGCACTGGAACGGCGCGAGGCTCGAAGGGCGCGCCTCGGGTACCACCGCGACGCTCTACGGCGTGTGGGCAGCGGCGCCCGACGATGCATGGGCGGTGGGCGGCACCCCCGACCAGCCGGACCAGCCGAACGACGTGCTCCTCCACTGGGACGGCGCGACGTGGTCGCCGGTCGCGCTGCCCGCGCCCACGAAGACGGCCCTCTTCAAGGTGTGGGGCTCGAGCAAGGACGACGTCTACGCGGTCGGTGAGGCGGGCGTCATCTGGCACCGCACCGGCGGCGCATGGGCGCGCGAAGGCGCGGGCGTCGCGCAGGGCCGGCTGACCACGGTGACGGGCTGCTCGAAGGGCGAGATCTTCGCGGTGGGCGGGCGCGATCTCCTCACCTCCGACGGAGCAGGCCACTGGACGCGCGCCAGCCTCGCCCTCGTCAACGACGTGAACGGCGTCGCGTGCGCCCCGCCGGGCGCCCCGGCCCAGGACTACGGACGCGCCGTCATCGTCGGCGGCGGCAGCCTCAAGCTGCGCCTCGTGGGAAGCGCGTGGGTCGACGACTTCGGCACCGAGCCGTACGACGATCTCCACGGGGCATGGGTCGACGAGACGGGCGCCTTCTGGGGCGCCGGGGGGAAGTTCAACGAGGCGGCGAGCCAGGGCGTGAAGCGCAACGGCACGGTCGCGCGCTACGGAAGATGACGCCGCCCTAGCCGGCGGCGCGCTTCTTCACGGTCTTGCGGGTGAGGCCCGCGCCGACCGGGGGTCCGACGAGCACGGCGAGGTCGATGCCGAGCGCCTCGATGATGCGGTTCGCGACGAAGAGGGAGGGGCCGAGCTCGCCGCGCTCGAGTCGCGCGATGTAGTTGGGGCTGAGGCGCGCCATCTCGGCGAGATACGCCTGCGTCCAGCCGCGCTCCTGGCGCGCCCGGCGGATCGCGTCACCGACGCCGCTGTTGAACGCCTGGTGCTCGTCGGGAGCCTCTTCCCCGGGGGGCTTCGTCGTGTCCGGATCGAACTTCGGTCGGGTGCCGCTCTGCGCCATGGTTTCGCTCCCCCTCGGGCGTTCACACTAGCGCAGCCGCTGCGACCGGCCATCGCAAAGTGTGTCGGTCCGCATAGCCAGGGGATCTCCCGTACCCGGCGCGCGCGCGGAAAAGGCGGTACGCTCCCTCCGTGGCTCCGGACATCGACGTCGGCCGACAGATCGCGGGCAAGTACGAGCTCGTTCGCCTGATCGGCAAGGGCGCGATGGGCGAGGTCTGGCTCGCGACGCACAACACGCTGGGTGGCGAGTTCGCGGTCAAGCTCGTCAAGCCCTCGGACGAGGACCAGGACGAGAGCGCCGGCGGCCGCTTCCAGCTCGAGGCGCAGATCTCCGCGAAGCTCTCGCGCCGCACCCGCCACATCGTTTCCGTGAGCGACCACGGCGAGGAGACCGACGGCCTCGCGTACCTGGTGATGGAGCTGCTCGAGGGCGAGTCGCTCGAGCAACGGATCAAGCGCGCTGGCCGCGTCGCGCTCGTCGAGACGGTCGCGATCGTGACGCAGGTCGCGCGCGCGCTCGAGCAGGCGCACGGCGAGGGCATCTTCCACCGCGATCTCAAGCCCGCGAACATCTTCCTCACGAAGGACGAGGACGGGCGCCTGCTCGTCAAGCTGCTCGACTTCGGCATCGCACGCAGCTCGAAGCCGCAGCGCACCCGCTCGAAGTTCGCGACCGGCAAGGACATGGTCCTCGGCACCCCGAGCTACATGAGCCCGGAGCAGGCCCGAGGCCTCGACACGCTCGACCACCGTTGCGACGTGTGGGCGCTCGCGGTCGTGGCCTTCGAGGCGCTCACGAGCGAGATCCCGTGGGAGGGCGACAGCGTCGAGGACATCTTCCTCGCCATCTGCACGCACCGCGTGCGTCCGATCCTCGCGCTCCGCCCCGAGCTGCCCCCCGGCATCGTCGCCGTCTTCGACCGCGCCTTCGCCGAGAAGCTCGCGAGCCGGTTCACGACCGCGATGGAGCTCTCGGCCTCGCTCGAGGCGCTCGTCGATCCCCTGGAGGTGGACGCCCTCACGCGCGGTCCGGCGAGCGCACGCCGCCTGCCCGTCCCGTCCGAGCACGACATGGCGAACGCGAGCGCGATGGCGCTCGCCGGCCCGCGCCCCAACGCGACCGACCCCAACCAGGCGGCGTTCGTCGGCGGTCCGACCGCCTTCATGCAGCGCACGAACCGCAACACGTCGGGGTGGCTGGTCGCGGCCGCGGTCGCGGTCGTCACCATCGTCGTCATCCTGTTCGGCCTGCGCGCGCTCACCGGCACGAAGACCGCCGCCGGGCCGAGCGACCCGCCGGTCACGCCGGCCACCGCGGCATCGGCCACCGAGCGCGTGCCGAGCCCCAGCGCGAGCCCCGCTCCCGTCGCCGCTCCGCTGCCGACGCCGGCGACGACGCCCGCCCCGGTCGTGACCACCAAGGTGACGACGAGGCCCAGCGGACCTGCTGCGAAGGCGATCGTGTTCCCGCCGCCGACCGTCGTGAAGCCCCCGCCGCCCGTCGAGCCGGCGACCGCCACGCCCCCGACCGCGCGGCCGGCTCCGACGACGCCCGACAAGGCCGGCGTGTTCTGAGCGCGGGTCGTCGCTCGACTATCCCGACCGGTCCTTGTAGGCTCGAACGGTGCGTACGATGAGCTCTCTTCGCTTTCTCGGCGTGTCGACCGCCCTGGCTCTCGCGGCGATGACCGTCGCACCGCCCGCGCACGCGGATCCCGAGTCCGACGCAAAGGATCTCTTCGCGAGGGCGCGCGACCTGCGCCAGAAGAACGACTGCACGAACGCCGTCCCGCTCTTCCGGAAGGCCTACAAGGTCTTTCCGAGCGGGCTCGGCAGCCTCCGGAACGTCGCCGAGTGCGAGGAGCAGCTCGGCCACTTCGCGTCGTCGAAGCGCGCGTGGCTCGACATCCGGCGCGCGCTCATCACGATGTCCCAGGATCCGAAGTACGACGGATGGGACAAGGACGCGCAGGACGCGGCCACGCGGCTCCAGCCCAAGGTGGCGACCGTCTACATCGACGTGACGCTCCACGGACCGACCGGCGAGACCATCGCCAACGAGAAGTCGGGCGTCGAGATCGTCATGAACAACGAGAGCCTCGGCACGACCCTCGTGGGGACGCCGCTCGATCGTGACCCCGGCGCCTACCACGTGAAGGTGAACGCGCCCTACGCCCCGCCGTCGGAGAGCGACGTCGTGCTCGCGGCAGGCGACGTGAAGCACGTGCCGTTCAAGGTCACGCAGACGCCGCCCGCGAAGGTCGCCGCGCCGCTCACCACCGAGCCGCCGCCCGCGACCGTCGATGCCGGCAAGGGCAAGCGCACGGCAGGCGTCGTGCTCATCGGCGTCGGCGCCGCCGCGCTCATCGGCAGCGGCGTCACGTTCCTCGTGCGAGGCGGCGCCAAGAGCGACGTCGACGACAAGTGCCCGAGCCACAACGGCTGCGACCCCTCGCTCCAGAGCACGGTGGACCGCGGCAAGACGATGAGCACGCTGACGAGCATCCTGTTCCCGGTCGGCCTCGTCGCGGGCGCGGCGGGCGTGGGGCTCTTCGTGTGGGGCAACGGCCAGAAGGAGACGCCGGTGGTGACCGCCGGCCTCGGGCGCGTCGACGCCATGTGGAGGTTCTGATGGCGAGCCGCAGGGGACGTCGGATGCGCATGGCGTTCGGGATCGCGCTCGGCGCCGGTGCGCTCGGCGTCTTCGTCGCGTGCTCCTTCCCGGACGTGGCGTTCGCGCCGGGCGGTGAAGGCGGGACGGACGGCGCGGCGCAGGACGGATTCGTCGGCGACGGCGGCTCCGGAGGCGACGGCTCGGCGGACCTCGATGCGGTTCCGCCGATCGACGGCACGAGCGAGAAGCCCGACACCGGGCCCTGCGTCGACCCGTGCGATTGCGACAAGGACGGTCACAAGTCACGCGAAGCCGGGTGCGGCGGCGACGACTGCGACGACACGGACCCACGCGCGAACCCCGACCAGAACTTCCGGAAGGACCTGGCGACGAAGACGACGATGGGCGACTGGAACTGCGATGGGAAGACCGAGCGGGTCATCACCAGCGTGAACGTCACGTGCTCCGCCGCATGTCCGAGCGGGCGCGAGGGGCTCGCGGCCGACATCCCGTGCGGGACCTTCGGCGAGTACATCACCTGCCAGTCGGCGCTGGGCGGCCTGGGTTGCCAGCAGTCGGACAGCGGAGTCAGGCAGCAGGAGTGCCGCTAGAGGCCCGATGAGGAAGCTCCGCGCGCACGCCATCATCGTCGCCATCGCCAGCGCCGGGCTCGCGGCGGCCGCGGCGTGCAGCTTTCCCGAGGTCACCTTCTCGTCGGGCGCGCCGGACGGCAGCGCCGACGCGCGCCTCGACGACGCCACGGAGGGCCCGGAGGCGGGCGGCGACGGCTCCGTGCCGCGGAAGCCGGACGTCGACCCGGACGGCGGCGCGTCCGACGGGAGCGTCGCGGGCGATGCTGCCGTTCCGATCGACGCCTCGGGCTGCGTGACGTGCGACTGCGACCACGACGGTTACGACCGCGTCGACAAGGATGCGGGTTGTGACGGCAAGGGCGGGACGAAGGGCGCGCTCGCCGACTGCGACGACCACGTCGCCGCCATCCACCCGGAGGTCCCCGACTTCCTCCTCGACATCTGGCCGGCGTCGACCCACGTGCCCGCGGGCGACTGGGATTGCGACGGCACCGCGCTCCACCAGTACGACTACAACGCGACGTGCGCCGCGCTGTCCGCGTGCTCGGGGGGCTTCGTGGGCAACCCGCCGTGCGGCGCCACCGCCGACTACCTCACGTGCCAGCAGCCTCTTCCCCTGCTCGGGCTCACGTGCAGCGAGAAGGCCCGCGAGAGCGCGGGCAAGCGGACCCAGGGCTGCAAGTAACGCCGCTCAGGGCGGGTCCTGGAACCGGAGCACCTCGCGCCACTCGGGCACCATGTTGTCGTCGGTCACGACGCGGGCCGCCTGGGTGCGCGCCATGACGCTGGCGCGCGACTCGAGCCCCTCGTCGCTCGGCGCGCCGTTGATGGTGTCGGCATAGCCGGCGAGGTCGTCGAAGAACTTCTGTCCGTCGGCGGTGGAGCGGTCGATCGCGGGCTTTCCGTCGAACGTGAACGCGGCGAGCGTGTGCTCCCAGCGCGCCCTGTCGAAGGTGAGCGGCGCGTCGCTGACGGCCATGAAGTTGTAGACACGTAGCGCGTACGGAAAGACCGTCACCGCCGTCTTCTTCACGTCGTCGGAGGACGTCGTGTTGAAGTAGAAGAGCCCGCCCGGCGCGAGATGGGCGCGCGCGAGCTCCATGAACTCGGTGGAGAGCAGGTTCGTGATGTTCGAGCGCCAGTGCCACGTCGTGTTCATCACGATGACGTCGAAGCGGTCCGACGGATGGCGATGCAGATAGCGGCGTCCGTCGTCGATGACGATGTCCACCTTGGGGTCGGTCAGGATCCCCGCCACCTCCGCGTGGTGCGCGACGAGGTTCGTGTAGCCGGGGTTGATCTCGACGATCGTGAGGTGCTCGAGGCCGGGCAGGTGCTCGATGACCGTCGCCCACGATCCGGACGCGAGCCCGATCATGAGCACCTTCTTCGGCGCCGGATGCATCGCGCCGATGCCGTAGGCGCGCAGGATCCCGTTCCGGTCGTGGACGATCGACGTGTTGAAGCGGCCGTCGTACGCGCCGCCGCCGTACACGGTGCCGTCCTGGGTGACGGTGATGACGCCGCTCTTGGTCTCGATGACCTCCTGGAACCGCGTCGTGTCCTCCATGTTCGACTTGAAGAGGAGCCGCTCCCACAGCCGGTCGTACGCGGCGGGGGTGAGCCGCACGGTGAGGAGCCCGATGACGGCGAGCGCGGCGAGCGAGCCGATGCGCGCCGCCTTGGAGAAGTCGGACAGCGCGGCGAGCAGGGCGACCAGCATCAGACCGATGATCCCGATCACGGTGCCGATGGTCGCGATCGGCCAGAGATCGAGGAACACGAAGCCGGTGATCAGGCTGCCCGCCGAGGATCCGACGATGTTTGCAAGATACACGTAGCTGAGCCGCTGCCCGGCGCGGTCGTCGGGCTTGATGCCGAAGTGCGCGACCAGCGGGAGGATGGCGCCGAGGAGCGCCGCCGACAGGGCGACGAGGATGAGCGCCGGCGGCCACTCGTGCTTCTTCGCCGACCAGCCGAAGAAGGGCACGACGGTCCAGGCGACCAGGTTCGCGACGAACGCGAAGATCGCGAGGGCGCGCAGCATGCGGGTGTCACCGGCCTTCGCGTCGTCCTTGCAGAAGTAGCCGGCCACACGCGACCCGATGGCGAGGCCGAAGAGGTAGGCGGCCAGGAGAAGGCCGAAGGCGCCCGGGAGGCCCCAGCTGGCGAAGGCGATGACCCGGTACCAGAGGATCTCGTACGAGAGCGCGATGAAGCCGCTGATGCCGGCGACGACGAGGGCGAGCGCGAACGTCATGCGTCCACCTCGGCGCTGCTGGTCTCGCTTGCGTGAGGCGTCAGCACGCCGAGCGCGGCGGCGATCTCGCCGGGGCGCTGGCTGCGTCGATGGGCGACGTAGGCGAGGAGGCTCACCGTCACGTTGAGCAGCGCCGCGAGGCGAACCGAACCGGTCTGGCCGGCGCGCCCCAGGATGAAGAGGACCGCCGCCGCCGAGGCGAACGCCGAGCCGAGCGTGTTGACGAAGTAAAGCGTGCCCACGCTCTTGCCCACGTTGCCGCTCGAGCGCACGAGATGGGCGACGAGGAGCGGGAGCGTGCTGCCCATGAGCAGGGTGGGAACGAGGACGAGGAGGAACGTCACGAAGAACGTCCCGAGCGCGCTCATGCCCAGGGTGACCTCGCCGACCGCGTGGAACACGGCGAGGGAGACGGCCCCGAAGATGCCGATGCCGAGCTCGACGAGCGAGAACATCAGCAGCACGGGTCGCCGCTTGTCCTTCGAGACGATGCCGCCCGCGATGCTCCCGAGGCCGAGGCCGAGCATGAAGGCGGTCACCACCATCGTCACGCTCTCGACGTTGATGCCGTAGATCGCGTAGAGCGCCCGCTGCCAGACGATCTGGTAGAGCAGCGCGGCGAAGCCGGACAGGAGGAAGACCGCGTAGATCCAGGCCCGCATCCGGCGGACGCTACTACAGGCGGCGGGGCGGGCTCCCGTCACAAAATGTGACGTCGCGCGTCGTGGCTTCTCCGGGCGCCTGCCGCTAGAGTCGGGCCGCCGTCATGCCCCGCCTCCTCCCGCCCTTCACGCGCGTCGCGCCGGTCGCTCTCCTCCTTCTCTGTCCGGCCCTCGCGCCCGCGTGCTCGAGCAGCAGCGACGGGGGCGGCGGCCCGGCGGCCTCGGTCTCGTTCGACCCCGAGGCGTCCTTCGCGGCGGACCACGCGTTCTTCGATTTTCCCTATCCGTCGGACCTGCGGCTCACGCCCGAGGGCACGCCGGACGTCGCGTCCTTCCCCGACCCGGGCGTGCCGATCCTCGTCGGCCTGAAGGCCGGGGCGCAGCAGCGGCGCGGGTTCCCGATGGTGTCGGCCGGCTACTTCAAGCTGACCGGCAAGCCGAGCGCGCGCGATCCGGAGCAGGTGGTGGAGGGCGGGCTCGGCGCGCCGGTGCTCCTGCTCGACATCGACCCCACGTCGCCGGAGCGCGGCGCCGCCTACCCGGTGGTGGCGCAGACGCCGAACCCCGATCCGTACGTGCCCGAGAACCTGCTCGCGGTCGCCGGTCGTCCGGGCATCGTGCTCGCGCCGAACCGGAAGTTCGCGTTCGTGGTGCGCCGGGACGTCGGGCTCGAGGGCGGCGGCGAGCTCCAGCCACCGGCGGCCCTCGCGGCGCTGGCCCGCGGTGAGACGCCGCCCGGCGCGAAGGGCGGCGTGCTCCGCGACCTCTATGCGCCGCTCTGGGAGACGCTCGACAAGGTCGGCGTGGCGCGCGCGGACGTCGCCGCCGCAACCGTCTTCACGACCGGTGACGTCGTCGCCGACAACGCCAAGCTGGGCGACGCGGTCCTCGCCGCCTACCAGCCCGATCTCACCGACCTGACGCTCGAGGCCGACCCCGACAACAAGCAGCCCGACCTCTGTCACGTCCGCGCGAAGATCGTGCTGCCGCAGTTCCAGAAGGGGGCGCCGCTCTACAACACCGAGGGCCTCTTCGCGTTCGATGGCGCCGGGCTGCCGGTGAAGCAGCGCGACGAGACCATTCCCGTCTCGATCGCCGTGCCGCGGCGGCCGATGCCGGCCGGCGGATACCCGCTCGTCATCTACTTCCACGGGTCGGGCGGCGTCTCGCGCCAGCTGATCGACGGCGGCGATGCGGGCGACACGCCGGATCGCTGGCCGGCCGGGATCCTCGCGCAGCAGGGCTTCGCCTCCGCGGGCGGCGCGCTCCCGATCAGCCCCGAGCGCGTGCCCGGCGCGAAGGACATCGACTACATCAACGTGAACAACCTGGTCGCCATGCGCGACACGTTCCGGCAGGGCATCCTCGAGTCGCGCCTCCTCCTCGCGGCGCTCGCGCGCGTGAAGATCCCGGCGTCGGTCGTCGCGGGCTGCTCGGGTCCGGGGCTACCGGCGGGCGAGACGGAGCTCCACTTCGCCGACGCCCCGCACGCGCAGGGCCAGTCGATGGGCGGGATGTACACGAACCTCGTCAGCGCCTCGGAGCCGCGCATCAAGCTCGCCGTTCCCACGGGGGCGGGCGGCTTCTGGGTGTACTTCATCCTGAAGACGTCGACCGTGCCCGGGGCGGCGGGGCTCGTCGCGCTCCTGCTGCAGACGCAGGAGAAGCTCTCGTTCCTCCATCCGGCGCTGCAGATCGCGGAGACCGCGCTCGAGCCGATCGACCCGATGGTGAGCGCCGCGCGCGTCGCTCACCGGCCCCTGCCCGGCCATCCGGCCCGGCCGATCTACGAGCCCGTCGGCATCGACGACTCGTACTTCCCCACGCAGATCTACGACGCGATGGACCTTGCCTACGCGCACCCGCGGGTGGGCGACGAGGTGTGGCCCTCGATGCGCGAGGCGCAGAAGCTCGTCGGTCTCGACGGGCCGCTCGCCTACCCGGTGAAGGGCAACCTGAGGTCGGTCGATGGCGCGCCGTACACCGGCGCCATCGTGCAGTACGCGCCGAACGGCTACGACGGGCACGCCATCTACCGGCGGCACGACGCGGTCATCTACCAGTACGGCTGTTTCCACGCATCCTTCCGGAAGACCGGCACGGCGGTCATCGCGGCGCCGGCGCCCGCCGGAACGCCCTGTCCGGAGTGAGGGGCGCTCAGTCCGGACGACGAGCGGGGTTGCCGTTCTCGTCGAACACGTACTCGCCGCACGCGAGCCAGGCCGAGCCGTCGACCGCGCAGATCTGCACCTGGGTCGGGCACTGCAGCTGACCGCTGTCGTCGCGGTAGTAGATCTTGCAGTCGCGGTAGGCGCGCGGCTCGCACACGGTGGGGGCGCCGAGCTCGGTGGGGGGCGCCTCGTCCGGGTCCGCGGCCGCCGCGGCCGCCGCGGTGTCGGTGGACGACGAGAGCGCATCCGACGCGTCGGGCCGGGCCTCGCCGCTGCACGCCGCGAGCATGGCCGCGAGCACGAGCGGTAGCGCGTGCCGAAAACCACCGAATGACGTCCTGGCGTGCTCCACGAGGAGAGAGAACGGCCCCGCTCTCCCCGAGTTAAGCCGCGGAGCCGATGACTTCGTTGCGATCTGAGCTAAGGAGTGGCCGAGCCCCATGTCGTCCATTCCCGCAGAGCCGCTGACGCGCCCCGAGGTCCTCGCGCCTGCCGGAGACCGCGCCGCCATGGAGGCGGCCGTCCGCGCCGGCGCCGATGCCGTGTACTTCGGCCTGCAGGGCTTCAACGCGCGGGCGCGCGCCACGAACTTCGACGTCGACGGGCTCGGCGAGACGATGCGGTGGCTCCACGAGAACGGCGCGCGTGGCTACGTGACGCTGAACACTCTCGTGTTCGATGCCGAGCTCGAGGCGGTCGAGAATGCGGTCCGCGCCTGCGCGACGGCCGGGGTCGATGCGGTGATCGTTCAGGATCTCGGCGTGGCGCGCATCGCGCGGGCCATCGCGCCCGGGCTGCCCATCCATGCGTCGACCCAGATGACCTGCACGGACGCGTCGTCGGTGGAGCTCGCCCGCGAGGTCGGCGCCACGCGCGTCATCCTCGCGCGTGAGCTTTCGCTCGAGGACATCGCGAAGGTGCGCGCGGGGACGGACGTCGAGGTCGAGGTCTTCGTCCACGGCGCCCTCTGCATCTCGTACTCCGGGCAGTGCCTCACGAGCGAGGCCATCGGCGGCCGCAGCGCCAACCGCGGAGCGTGCGCGCAGGCGTGCCGGTTGCCGTACGAGCTGGTGGTCGACGGCGAGGTCGTGCCGACCGACGAGCGCGCGTACCTGCTCTCGCCCGAGGACCTCGAGAGCTCGGCGCTCGTTCCCGATCTGGTGCGGGTCGGCGTGTCGTCGCTGAAGATCGAGGGGCGGCTGAAGGGGCCGGAGTACGTCGCGGCGACGACGAGGCTCTACCGCAAGGCGATCGATCGCGCGCTCGGCGTGGGCGAGGGTCCCAGCGAGGACGAGCGGCGCGCCGCGCTGCAGACGTTCACACGCGGCTCGGGACCCGGCTTCTTCCCGGGGGTCGATCACCAGCGCCTCGTCGAGGGGCGGGCCTGCGATCACCGCGGGCTGCAGATCGGCACGCTCGAGGGCGTCGTGCCGTTCCGCGGGAAGACGGCGATCGCGATGACGCTCAGCGAGGAGCTGTCGCGCGGAGACGGGATCCTGGTCGAGGGCGGGCTGGCGAGCACCGGCGAGATCGGCGGGCGCGTCTGGTCGCTCGTGGTCGACGGGCAGGACGTCGATCGCGCGCCCCGCGGAGCGCGCGCCCACGTGTGGCTCGGGCCGGACGCGCGGGTGGCTCCGCGCCTCGCCGTCGCGGGGCAGGCGCCGCGTCGCGTCTTCCGCACCAGCGATCCGCAGGGGGCGAAGAAGGTGCTCGCGGCGGCCGCTCACAAGACGACGCTCGACGTGCGCATCGGCGGGGTGGTGGGCGAGCCCTTCGTGCTCGAGGGTCGCACGGCCGGCGGCGGCTTCGCGCGCGTCACGGGTGACGCGCTCATCGAGGAGGCGCGGTCGGCCGCGCTCGACGGGGCGGCGCTGCGCGACAAGCTCGGGAAGCTCGGCGACACGCCGTTCGTGCTCGGGGCGCTCCAGGTGGCGCTCCCGGCGGGCACGATCGTGCCGGTGTCGTCGTTGAACCGCGCCCGGCGCTCGCTGATCGCCGCGCTGGCGGAGGGCGCGCAGAGGGCGCATCCGACGACCGATGCGTCCTACACGCATCTGCTGGAGCGCGCCGTTCCGCCGGAGGGGCGGCGGCCAGCTGCCGGGCTCTTCGTGCTCTGCCGGAACCTGGTCCAGGCGCATGCCGCGCTCGATGCGGGCGCGACCGGCGTGTACCTCGACTTCCTCGAGCTCACCGGCACCGGCGATGCGGTCCGGCAGCTCCGGGCGCGCGGCGCGTTCGTCGGGGTTGCGCCCCCGCGGATCCGGAAGCCGGGCGAAGAGAAGATCGACCGCTTCATCCAGTCGCTCGCGCCCGACGCGCTGCTCGTGCGCGGGCTCGGTGCGCTGCGCGAGCTCGCCGCGTTGCCTGCCGGCGGGCCGGTGGCCATCGGTGATTTCTCGCTGAACGTCACGAACCGGCTCACCGCCGCGGAGGTGCTCGGACGGGGGCTCGCCGCGTTCACGCCCTCCTTCGATCTCGATGCCGCGCAGCTGGTGGCTCTCGTGTCGGGCAGCGGCGGCGTCGCCTTCGGGCCGTGGGCGGAGATCGTCCTTCATCATCCGATGGCGCTCTTCCACATGGAGCACTGCGTGATCGCGGCGCTCCTCTCCACGGGCAAGGATCACCGCACGTGCGGCCGTCCGTGCGACCGGCATCAGGTGTCTCTCCGCGATCGCGCGGGCGTCGACCATCCCGTCGAGGCCGACGTGGGCTGCCGCAACACCGTCTTCCACGCGCGTCCGCAGAGCGCGGTGCAGCTGCTCCCGCAGCTCGTCGAGGCGGGCGTCGGTCGTTACCGCATCGAGCTGGTTCGCGAGAGCGCCGCCGACGTCACGCGCCTCGTGACGGCGTACCGCCGCGCGCTCGAAGCGCCTGCGCGCGCGCACGACGTGTGGGCCGAGCTCAGGACCGACGGCGGCTACGGCGTCGTGAAGGGCTCCCTCCGCATCGTCCCGTAGCGGCCCGGAGGTCGTTCGGATCCCTCACGACCGGCGCGCGTCGCCGGCGTGTCCGGGGCCCCGAAACTCGTTCGGATCCCTCACGACCGGCGCGGGTCGGGGCCGTGTGGCGGGCCCCGAAACTCGTTCGGATCCCTGACGAGTCGCGCGGGTCGGGAGTGTGTCGCGCGGCCCGAAACTCGTTCGGATCCCTCACGACTCGCGCCGTGGAACGTCGGCGATGGTCCACGCGACGAGGATGCGAGGGGGATCCGAACGACTTTCGACCCCTCGCTCCCTCCGCGGCGCGCGGAGATGCGCGGGGGATCCGAACGACTTTCGACCCCTCGCTCCCTCCGCGGCGTGCGGGGATGCGAGGGGGATCCGAACGACTTTCGACCCCCCTCCCCGCGCCGGGCTGCGCGGGCTGACTGTGACAGATCCGGACATGCGCTCGGCGCCACCGGCCGCGTTTCGGCGGCGGCGGGCGGCGGCGCGCGTGGAACGGCGCATGCACTGCCGCAGGCATGAGCACAGAAGCTGGAGCGAAGAACCCCGTGATCGAGCCCCCGTGCGAGGACTGCCTGAAGGCGCGGAGCGCATCCGGCGACCCGAAGGCATGGTGCCAGCGCCATTCCGAGCACCACGTCCACGGCCACGTCTACGGCTACAACCGCGAGCTGCCCCTCGACACCAACGATGCGAACGTGATCCCGACCGGCCTGAATCAAGCCGGAAAGAGCGACCCGCGGGACTGACCGCCTACGCGGCGACGCGCGTCAGCACGTCGGCGACCATCAGCGCTCCCAGCACGAGGACCAGCGCCACCGCGATCACCAGCGTGACCCGGATGGTGAGGGCCTCGTGCGCGAGCTCCATGAAGTAGAGCGCCACGAGCGCCGCCTTCGCGACCGCGATGGCGAGCGCGACCGGCAGCGCTGCCCCGCCGAGGTGAACGAACGACAACCCGAGGCTCAGCGCCCACAGCGCGAGCAACGCCGCCCCCGTCACGAGAACGGCGCGCAGGCTCGGGTGCGGGGCGGCGGGCCGGCTCATGCGAGATAGAAGAGGGGCCAGAGGAAGATCCATACGAGGTCGACGAGATGCCAGTAGATGGCCGCGATCTCGAGCTTGTGGCTGTGGACGGGCGCGAGCCGTCCCCGCAGGATCTGGACGAGCATCGTGCCGAGCACGGCGAGCCCGATGACCACGTGCACCGCGTGGAGGCCGGTCATCCCGAAGTAGAGCGTCCAGAACTCCGAGAAGCCGCGCGCCGGATGCTGCGCGAAGTACTCGCCCGATCCGCCCGGCCGGATTCCGTCGTGGAAGTGCTGCCGCCATTCGACGAGCTTCAGCGCGAGGAACGCGAGCCCCAGCGTCATCGTGACGGCGAGGAGGCCGCTCGCCAGCCGCGTGCGCCCCGCACGAAACGCATGCACACTGCACGCAACCACGGTACTGCTCACGAGCAGCACCGCGGTGTTCACCGACCCGAGCACCTTGCTGGCGTGCTCGACGCATTCCCGGAACGCGCCCGGGAAGTGCACGCGGTACGACGCGAACAGCGCGAACAGCGCCCCGAAGAGCAGCACCTCGCTCGCGAGGAAGAGCCACATCCCGAACCGCGCGGCATGGGCCTGCTGCTCCAGCGACTCGAAGTAGTCCTCGTGCTCGCCGGTGCTCATGACGGCGGCTCCTGCTCCTCGCCGGGGAGCGGCTGCGTGTAGTCGTACGCCCCGATCGTGAAGTCCGGACGCGCCTCGAAGTTGTGGAGCGGCGGCGGCGAGGTCGTGCGCCACTCGAACGACCGCGAGCCCCAAGGATTGTCACCCGCGGGCGGCCCCCAGATCAGCGCGTGCAGCAGGTAGCCGGCAGTCACGAGCAGCCCCACGGCCAGGATCCACGAGCCCGCGGTGGAGATGACGTGCAGCACCTGGAACCGCGGGTCGTAATCGAAGTAGCGCCGGGGCATGCCGCCGTTGCCGAGCAGGAACTGCGGGACGAACGTGACGAAGAACCCGGCGAAGACGACCGCCGCGGAGAGCAGCCCGAGCGCCTCGGGGTAACGCTTGCCCGTCATCTTCGGAAACCAGTAGTGCAGCGCCGCGAGGAACGCCGTGAGCGTCCCGCCGACCATGATGAAGTGGAAGTGCGCGACCACGAAGTACGTGTCGTGCCAGTGGACGTCGAGGCTCATCGCCGCCACCGCGACGCCGGTCATCCCGCCGAACACGAAGAGGAAGAGGAACGCGAAGATGTAGAGGAGCGGGGTCTTCAGCGAGATCGCTCCGCCCTTGAGCGTCCACGTCCAGTTGAAGACCTTGATCGCGGAGAAGATGGCGACCAGCATCGAGAGCACTCCGAACGCGCCGGCGTCGAAGCGGCTCATCCCCGCGACGAACATGTGGTGGCCCCACGTGAGGAAGCCGATGAACGCGAGCCCGCACGACGAGTACGCGAGCGCCCGGTACGAGTACGGATTCTTGCGCGAGAAGGTGGAGATGACCTCGCTCACGACGCCCATGCCCGGGAGGATCATGATGTAGACCGCGGGGTGCGAGTAGAACCAGAAGAGGTGCTGGTAGAGCACCGGGTCGCCGCCGCGCGCCGGATCGAAGAGCCCCCAGTGGAGGCCGTTGTCGACGGTCACGAGGAGCAGCACCATCCCGAGCACCGGCGTCGCCAGGATCTGGATGATGCTGGTCGCGTAGATCGTCCACACGAAGATGGGCAGCTGCATCCATCCGAGGCCCTTCTGGCGCATCGAATGGACGGTCACGACGAAGTTGAGCCCCGTCACGATCGTCGAGAACCCGACGATGAAGACGCCCAGCATCGCCATCGGCACGGCGGTCGGCGTCTGCGAGCTGTACGGCGGATAGAAGGTCCACCCGGTGTCGATGCCGCCCGCCACGATCGACGTCAGCACCACCGCGGCGCCTGCAATGTACAGGTAATAGCTGAGCAGGTTGAGGCGCGGGAAGGCGACGTCCTTCGCGCCCACCATCACCGGCAGCAGGTAGTTGCCGAACGACGACGGGATCGAGGGGATCATGAACAGCCAGACCATGATCACGCCGTGCAGCGTGAAGGAGCGGCTGTAGCTCAGGGAGCTCATGATGGTCTGCCGCGGCGTCAGGTGCTCGAGGCGGAGCAGCATCGCGAAGAAGCCGCCCAGCGCCAGCATGCAGAGCAACGTGAAGAGGTAGAGCACCCCGATGCGCTTGTGATCGGTCGTGAACGCCCACGAGGCGATGGTGTCGCGGCGCTTCATGGCTGCGCGCCCCCGTCGAGCGCGGGGAGGACGACGCCAGCGCCTGGCACCCCGTCCCCAGGACGCGTGAGCGCGAGTGACTTGATGTACTCGACCACCGCGCCCGCCTCGGCGGCGGTCAGCGTTCCGCGGTAGGTGGGCATGATCTGGGCGTAGCCGTCGACCACGTCGACGTTGGGGTCCATCATCGAGCGCGTGAGGTACGCGTCGTCGGCGAGGACGTGACGGCCATCGGCGAGAGCACGGTCCGAGCCGTAGAGCCCGCGCCACGTCGGGCCCACGTGGCGCTGCCCGTCGATGGTGTGGCAGGCCACGCACGCACGCCGGATCGCGACCTCCCGTCCGCGCGTGACGAGGTCACCGCCGCTGCACGAGCCAGGGCCGTTGCCGCAGTCGGCGGCGCTCGGGGCGGGCGCATGCGAAGCGTTCTCGCGCTGCCAGGCCGCGTAGTCCTCGGGGCCGAGCACGACGACCTCACCGAGCATCCGCGAGTGACCGACGCCGCAGTACTCGGCGCACCAGATCGGGTAGCGCCCCGGCGTCTTCGCCTCGAACCACACGGCGGTGGTGCGGCCCGGGACGACGTCGGACTTCACGCGGAACGCCGGCACGAAGAACGAGTGGATGACGTCACGCGAGCTCATGACGAGCTTCACCGGCCGGTGCAGCGGAACGGTGAGGACGTCGTTCGTCTGCCGTCCGTCCTGGTAGCTGAACTTCCACATCCACTGCTTCGCCTCCACGTAGACGAGCTGAGCGTCGGCGGGCGGCTGCGTGAGGCGGATGTACTGCCGGAACCCGAGCACCCACCAGAGGAGGAACATCGCGAGGACCCCCGCGATGGTGAGCGTCTCGTTCGTGTAGCTCGCCTCGAGCCGCTTCGTGAGCTGGCCGGCGTGCCTTCGCCGGTACTTGACCGTGAACCAGGCGGCGGCGGCGAAGACGTAGAGCGAGACCAGCATGGTCACGCTGATGACGAAGGCGTGAAGGAGGTCGATCTCGTCGGCGACCGTCGATGCGCCCGGCGGAAGCCCGAGCAGGGTGCGCAGGAGCTCCATCATGGCGCGCCTCCGTCGGCGGCGAGGAGGTCCATGGCGCGCTCGATGGGGATGCGCGCGACGCCGGCGTCACGGTCGACCCAGCCGTAGCCCTCGAGCGCGCGGCGCTGCTCGTCACGAAGCGTGATCCCGGCCTGGGTCGCGACCACGAACGACGTGTCCGCAGCGGGCGGCGCGGGCGGCGCGGTGCTCGGCCGGGGCACGTCACGGAGGAAGAACAGCGTCGCGAGGACGGCCACCGCGATCCCGGCCGCGGTGAGGATCGCGCCCTGCCCGAGCCGCCGCCGGTCGACGCGGTCGGGCTCCTGCTCCACGCCTTCGCCATGCCGGAGGGGTGCGCTCATGACGATCGATACCTGAGGGCCTGTTCGAGGGCGGCGGGCGCCACCGCCGCCGGGCGACGCGAGAGGAGCGCGCCCGCGAATATGACGAGGCCGCCGACCCCGAGGAACGGCGCCAGGTCGAGCGCCCGCAGCGCGCCGCCCGCGCGCGGCAGGACGAGCCAGGCGAAGTCGACCGCGTCCATCGCGACGAGCCACGCGCCGACCACCGCCAGCACCGACGCGCTGCGCTTCGCCGCGCGCGGCAGGAGCACGAGGAACGGCAGCACGAAGTGGCCGACGAGGAGGGTCGCGGCGAGCACCTGCCAGCCGTGCTCGGAACGCGTGTTGTAGAAGACGACCTCCCGCGGAAGGTTCGCGATCCAGACGAGCAGGAGCTGGAAGAACGCGATGTACGCCCAGAAGATGACGCTCATGAAGAGGAGACGCCCCACGGCGTGCGCGTGCTCCGCGTTGCCCGGATGATCGGGCGCGCGCCACACCAGGACGGCGAGCACACCGAGCGCGGACGCCAGCCCGCCCGCGAAGAAGTACACGCCGTACATGTTCGACACCCAGCCCGGCTCGACGGCCATGAACCAGTCGAACGAGGCGAACGTCATCGTGAGCGCCACGACCGGCAACCCCGCGCCGCTGATGCGCTTCTGGCGCGAAGCATTGGCGTCGCTCGGCTCGCGCGCATGCGCGCGGTCGGCGCGTCCCAGCGCCAGCGCGAGCCCGCTCCACACCGCGAAGTAGAGGACGGCGCGCCCCGTAAAGAACGCAGGCGTCTGCCAGAGCCGCTGGTGCTCGAGCGCGCGCGACAGCTCCTCGGTGAGCGGTCCGGCGTGCTCGGAAGAGGCCCAGGGAAAGACGCGGCGCAGCCCGAACGCGACCGGCAGGAACACGACCACCAGCGCGGGCAGGACGCGCACGATCGCCATGAGCTGCGGCCTGATCACGGCGGGCCACCTCGCGTTCGTGACGTGGAACACCATCGCCAGCACGAGCGCGCCGAGCGCGGTGCCGAGCGCCACGCCGAACGCGGCGAGCCAGCCGACGAGCGCCCGCGCCGGATCGTGCAGAGCCGTCACCATCGTGAGGCCGATGCCGACGACCGCGCAGGCGGCCGCCACGAGACGCGCGCGGCTCACGGCGCCTCCTTGGCGAGCGCGGCGCGCACGTCGTCGGGGAGCGCGCGCACGTCCGCGTTCTGACTGAGCTGCAGCGCCTGCACGTAGGAGGCGACCGCCCATCGGTCGCCGGCGCGGAGCATGTCCGCGTAGCCCGGCATCAGGCCGTACCCCTCGGTCGCGACCTGGTAGAGCCGGGCACGCAGGAACGCGCGGATCCGCGCTTCGTGCAGCGACGGCGGCGGGCGCCCGTGCATCCTCGCCGCCACCGCGCTCCGTCCGTCGCCGGCAATGCCGTGGCAGGTCGCGCACACGCGCTCGAAGGAGGCGCGGCCACGGGCCAGCAGCTCGCGCGTGACGGCGGGCGGGGGCGCGGCCGGATCGTCGCTGTCCCGCGCCACGGTGAACGGGAGGGGGTCGCGCATCGTCTTTCCGTCCGCGAACACGTCGCTCGGCGCGTAGGGGTCGGCGCGGCGCTGCTCCATCATCCGCGCGAGCGTCGGGTCGGGCTCGTGGAAGGCCTGCCGCGTGTCGCACGCCGCGAGCGCCGCGAGCGCCGCGAAGAGGAGGAGCGCGGCGGCCGCCTTCACGACGCGCCTCCCCGGACCGCGACCGCGCCGAGGCGCTCCAGCTCGGCCAGCAGCTCGGCGCGCCGCGCGTCGTCGAGCGCCTCGCCGCACGTGATCCAGAAGCGATCGATCGTCGTGCGCTCGAAACCGTCCAGCTCGAACACGCGGTGATGCAGGCGCGGCAGCCCCGACAGAAGGAGCGCAGCGAGGAACGCGGCGAGGGCGGCGAAGAGGACCGTCGTCTCGAACATGATGGGCACGTGCGCCGGGATCGAGTTGAACGGTCGACCCCCGACGTCGAGGCGGTAGTCGACGGCGTTGAGGTAGGACTGGATCCCGTAGGCGAGCGCGCACCCGGCGGCGCCCGCGAGGAACACCAGGACCGGAAGCCGCGTGCGCCGCACCCGGAGCGCCGACTCGAGCGCGGGCATGGGGAAAGGCGTGTACGCCTCGAGCGCGCCGAACCCGAGCTCCCCGAGCCGGACCGCCGCCGCTTGCAGGGCCTCGGGCGAGTCGAACTCGCCGATCACCGGCGCGAGGTCGCGCGCGTCAGCCATGCGCGGCCTCCTCCTCGAGCTGGTGCTTCAGCTCCTTGACCTCGCTCACCGGGATGAACGGCACGAAGCGGAGGAAGAGCAGGAACAGGAAAAGGAAGAAGCTCATCGTGCCGAAGAGGAGCGCGCCGTCGATGACGGTGGGCCGGTACGAGCCCCACGAGGAGGGCAGGAAATCCCGGCTCTGCGAGGTGACGATGAGCACGAAGCGCTCGCTCCACATGCCGACCTGCACCGCCGCGGCGACCAGCCAGAGGGCGAGCGGCGTCCTGCGGATGGACCGGAACCACAGGAGCTGCGGCGCCGCGCAGTTGCACGTGATCATGATCCAGAAGACCCACGCGAACGGCCCGGTGGGTCGCATCACGAGAAACGTGTACCGCTCGTAGGCGTCGCCCGTGTACCAGGCGCTCCAGATCTCGACGATGTACGCGTAGGTCACGATGCAGCCGGTCGCGAGCAGCATCTTCCCGATGTTGTCGAGGTGACGCGTGGTGACGAATCGCTCGAGCCGGTAGAGCCGGCGCGCCGGCACCATTAGCGTGACCACCATCGCGAAGCCCGAATAGATGGCGCCGGCCACGAAGTACGGAGGGAACACGTTGGAGTGCCAGCCCGGCAGCACCGAGATGGCGAAGTCGGCGCTCACGATGCTGTGCACGGAGACGACGAGCGGCGCCGCGATGCCGCCGAGGAGCAGGTAGGCGATGCGCCAGCGCTGCCAGTTGCGCGTCGAGCCGTACCACCCGAGCGCGAAGATGCCGTAGATGCGCCGTGCGGTGAGCGACCTCGCGCGGTCCCGCATCGACGCGAGATCGGGGACGAGGCCGAGGTACCAGAACAGGAACGACGTGATGAGGTACGTGCTGACCGCGGCCACGTCCCACGTGAGCGCGCTGCGGAACTGCGGCCACACCTGGGTCGTCGCGGGGTACGGCACGAGCCAGTAGAAGAACCACGGCCGCCCGAGGTGGAGCACCGGGAAGAGCCCCGCCTGCACGACCGCGAACAGCGTCATGCCCTCGGCGAAGCGGTTGATCGACGTGCGCCACTTCTGCTCGAGCAGGAGGAGGAAGGCCGAGATGAAGGTCCCGGCGTGGCCGATGCCGATCCACCACACGAAGTTGGTGATGCCGAACGCCCACCCCACGGGTACGTTGTTGCCCCAGACGCCGACGCCGGTGGTGATCGTGTACGCGATCGCCGCGAACAGCCCGAGCGTCCCGAGGAACGTGAGCCCGAGGGCCGGCTTCATCCAGCGCGGCGTCGACTGCACCTTCGAGAGGAGCTCGTCGGACACCTCGGCGTACGTGCCGGGCGCGACGAGCACGTCGGCGTCGCGGGCGGCGGCGTTCATGCGAGCTCCGGGTTGGGGTTCCGGAGGCGGGCCAGGTACTTCACGCGCGGGACGGTGCCGAGGTCGTTCAGCGCCGCGAAGGCGCGACTGCTCGCGTGGAGCTTCGCGACGTCCGACGCCGGATCCGCCACGTTGCCGAACGTGATCGCGCGCGTCGGGCAGGCCTGCTGGCAGGCCGTCTGGACGGGCGGGCGCGGCGCGGCGCCGGGCCGTTGCGGCAGGCGGCTCTCGATCTCGTCCTCCCGGATCCGCTGCACGCAGAAGGTGCACTTCTCCATGACGCCGCGCTCGCGCACCGTGACGTCGGGATTGTGGACCAGCTGCTCGGTGGTCGACTCGTCGTGGTGGAAGTCGAACCAGTTGAACCGCCGCACCTTGTAGGGGCAGTTGTTCGAGCAGAACCGCGTGCCGACGCAGCGGTTGTAGGTCATCTGGTTGAGACCGTCCTCGCTGTGCACGGTGGCGTTGACCGGGCAGACGTACTCGCACGGCGCCTTCTCGCAGTGCTGGCAGAGCATCGGCTGCGTGAGCGTCTGGTCCTCGTGGACGTACGTGTCGATGCGCAGCCAGTGCATCGCGCGGCCCATCATGACGCCGTCCTTGCCGACCACCGGGACGTTGTTCTCGGCCTGGCACGCGACGACGCAGGCGCTGCACCCCGTGCAGATCGAGAGGTCGATGGCCATGCCCCACTGCGCGAGAGCGGCCGGCCTGACGTCGTAGAGCGGGAGCGGGCGCTTGTTGTGGGCGGCGCTCGCGCCGGGGTCCTTCCGGTGCTCGGCGAGGGTGCGGTGCTGGAGGATGTCCTCGTCGCGGCCCTCGAGCCGGTGGTGACGCTGCGTGAGGGCGAGCTCGCGCGTGTTGCCGGTCTTCCGGAGCGTGACGCCCGGCGTGACGAGGGACGCCGGGTCCGCGGAGCGGAGCGGCGCGGCGTTCGTGCCGGGGTCCTTCGCGAGGAGCGCCACGTGCGATCGGCCCCAGCCGAGCGTGAGCCCGACGACGTTCTTCGCCTGGCCTGGCACGAGGAGCGCCGGGGCGCGCACCCGGGCAGCGCCGGTGGCGATCTCGAGCTCGTCTCCCTCCACGATCCCGAGCGGCGCGGCGGTCTCGGGCGCGAGCGTCGCGGCATTGCCCCACGTGAGCTTCGTGAGGGGCGCCGGCAGCTCCAGCAGCCATGCGTTGGTGGCGAAGCGCCCGTCGTGGACGTGGGGATCGCTGGTGAGGACGAGGTCGAGATCGCTGGCCGCGGAACGCGGGGCACGGGGCGCCGCGAGCTGACGCTCGATCGCGGCGAAGTCGACGCGCACGTCCTCCGTCGGGAATGCGGTGCCGGGTACGAGCCCGAGGCGCAGCGCCCCCCGGAGCGCCGCGTCGTCGAGCGCGCTCGACTCGCGGACGAGCGCGAGGTCGTCGACGAACGGCAGACCCGTGCATCCTGCAAGCACCTGCGCGACGGTGCGCGAGGCGTGCAGCGGCGCCAGCGTGGGCTGACCGACGGTCAGCGTGCCGTCGAACGCACGCGCGTCGGTCCACGACTCGAGGGCGTGTGCGAGGGGCAGCGCGAACGTGCACGCGGCGGCCGTCTCGTCGAACGTCGCGCCGAGGTACGCGCTCTGGCGCGCCTTGCCGATGCGGGCTCCGATCCGCGGATCGGCGTACGCCAGGTTGGGACCGAGCACGAGCAAGGTGTCCACGCTGCCCGCGTCGAGCGCCTCCGCGAGCGGCGCGAGGTCGTGGGTCCCCTCGCCCGCGTCGAGGAGCGGCGACGGCGCGTACGCCACGGTGCGGCCCACGTTGCCGAGCAGCTCGTTCAGCGCGTGCGCGAAGGCGTGGACCTCGGGGGGCTGCGCATCGCCGACGAGGACGAGCGACCGACCGGCGTTCGCGAGGAGGTCGGCGGCGACGCCATCGGCGAGACGCGCCTCGACGCCCGGCGCCGCGGTGGTTGCGCCGCGCAGCGGATGCGCCCGCGCGCGAGCAACGCGGGCGAGCAGCGCCTCGGCGAGATCCCGGATCACGTCGGGCCGGACGGCGCGTCGCTCGTCGGCGGCGGCGCCCGTGACCGACAGCAGGCTCTCGACCACGTAGAGGCGGCTCATCGTGTCGGCCGGGCCGTCGACGCGCCGATGGTCGGCCAGCTGGCGCGCGAGGCGCAGGTGCTGGGGACCCTTGGCGACGAAGTCGGCGTCGAGGGCGACCAGCACGTCGGCGTTCGTGAGGTCGTAGCGCGGCTCCAGCACGCGGCCGAACACGCGCCGCGCCCCTTCCCACGCGCGTGTGCGGGGGAGCGACGACGCGAAGTGGACGCGCGCCTCCGGCCAGCGCGCACGCAGCGCCTGGAGAAGGCGCGCGATCGACGGCGAGGAGGTGGGCTCGAGCACCACGTGCAGGCCAGCGCCGCGGCGGCCCGCGAAGCCGCCGGATGCGAGGGCCGCGATCGCCTCGTCCCAGCCGACCGGCGCCGCGCCCCGCCGGGGTGCGCGCGCCCGCTCCGGACCGTAGAGGTCGAGGACCGACGCCTGGTCGAACGCACTGCTCGCGCCGAGGCTCGCCGGGTGATCGGGGTTGCCCTCGATCTTCGTGGGCCGGCCCTCGTGCGTCTCGACGAGCACGCCGGTCGCGTACCCCTCGAGCACGGTGGAGGAGGCGTAGAAGCGGGCGCGGCCGGGCCTCGTCTCGGGCGGCTGCACCACGTAAGGGACGATCTCCTCCTTCGGCGCGCGCGTGCAGCCCTCGACGCCCGCGAGGCCGAGCGCGGCACCCATCAGCTTCATGAACTCGCGGCGCGCGATCGGATCACGCGTCTCGTCGCGCGCCGCGCGGAGCTCGTGATGTCGCTTCGGCGTCACCGGTGGCACCCCGAGCAATCGGTGACGTGCCGCACGCCGAGCTCGGCGCCGAGCTTCTTCCCGAGCTCCTCGCGCGAGCCCTCCGAGGCGAGCGGCTCCCAGTCGAGACGCGTCACGGTGTCGAGCGGCTGGAGCCGCGGCTCGGGCGCGCGGTGACAGTCGATGCAGAAGTCCATGGTGAGCGACTTCGCCTGGTAGACCTGCGCCATCTGGTCGACGCGCCCGTGGCAGCTCACGCAGCCGACGCCCCGGTTCACGTGGACCGAGTGGGCGAAGAAGACGTGGTCGGGGAGGTTGTTGACGCGGTTCCAGACGAGCGGCTTCTGCTCGAAGTAGCTGGCCCGCACCGGCGCGAGCTCGGGGCTGTCGGGCCAGATCTGGTTGTGGCATCCCATGCAGACCGAGGTGGCCGGTACGCCGGCGCGCGGGCTGTGCTGGGCGCTCCCGTGGCAGTAGAGGCAGTCGATGCCGACGTCGCGGACGTGGTGCCGGTGATCGAACTTCACCGGCTGCGGCGGAGCCTCCTGCTCGCCCGTGGCGTATGGCGTGCGCGCCCACACGACGAGGGCGACGGGCGTGGTGATGCCGCCGACCGCAAGCGCGCCGATCGCCAGCCAGTAGATCGCGTTCGCCGACTGCGGAAAGAGTGGCTTCACGGGCGTCGCGGCTCGCGGCGGTCTTAGCGCGCGAGCCCGCGAGGGAACATTCGGCATCGGGCCGCAGCCGAGCTTGGGTGGTGGCGGGCCGGTTCGGGCGCTTCCGCTCTCAGCGGATTATGGGGCGCCGCTCCGCGTGCTTGCCGCGCCAGGCACCTCTTGCGCGAGAACCGCGACCGCAGTAGATCGCGTCTTCCACTCAGGAGAGGTGACCGAGTGGCCGAAGGTACTCGCTTGCTAAGCGAGCGTCCGTCAAAAGCGGACCGCGGGTTCGAATCCCGCCCTCTCCGCTAGTTTCGCTAGTTTCGCTAGATTCGTCGCGCGCGCCTCCGTCCGGCACGTCTCCTGCTCCATCGGCCGTCATGAAGACGAACGAGAGCGACGACAAGGGCGTGAACGCGGCCGGTGAAAAGGGCGAGAAGGTCCGCAAGACCATCGGCGCGATGCTCTCCTCCGAGGAACGAGGCAAGGAGCCGGACGCGGGCGACGCGCCGGGCACGCTCTCGGCGCGCGAGCCGGTGCCCACCTCGGGCAAGTCGCCGGCGGAGATCGCTGCGCAAGAGCGCCTCGCAGAGATCGAGCGGCACGTCGGCGAGCTCGTGAAGGATCCCGAGCTCGAGCGAGAAGGTGCGGCACGCGAAGCGAAGCGGTGACCGCCGGCTGGCGGTGAATGATCGCCGGCCGATCCCGTCGAAGGCGGGGCATGGCGCCTCTGCAGCGGACGACGATCGCGGTGGCGGTGCTGCTCGCCGTGGTTGCTGGTGGAGGTGAGGCGCGGGCGGAGGACGGCGACGTGCTCGGTCCGTCGACGTACTGGCCCAGCGACGAGGACGAGCCTCTCCTGAGAGGTCCGGTCTTCGCCGATGCGTCGGTGGTCACCATGCCCCCGCCGCGGCTGTCGGCGGTGGTGACCGAGGGCTCGTCGCCCGAGGTGACGTGGTGGCTGAATCTCGACCTCACGGCGCGGGCCGCGGCGCGCGCGTCGTTCACGATCGGGCCGAGCGGCGCCGAGCTCATCGTCGACGGCGTGCCGCGCGGGCAGGTCGGCGGCGGGACGCTGGCGCTCGACGTGGAGGCCGGCGTCCATCGCGTCGTGCTGCGCGGGGTGACGCGCGGGCGCACGCTGCGCGCGCGGACGGGCGGGGCCACGCTCGACGTGCCGCCCATCGAGACGCGTCACCTGCTGCTGGGTGGCGGCTCGGAGGTCGACCACGTGCAGATCGGGGTCGTGCTGCCGGCCGCGTCGATCGTGACCGGGGGCGCGTCGAAGGTGGCGGCGACGGCGTCGGTACAGATTCCCGAGCGGTGGTCGGGGGCGGACCGGAGCGATCATTCCGCGTTTCCCTGCGTGATGCGCGGGCACACGGAGTCGACGTATCGCTGCGAGACCGAGCCGCCGCTCCTCTCGGCTGCCCCGCATGGCACGGTGGTGGCGAGCGCGGGCACGACTGCCAAGGACGTTCGCCTGGCGGTCGTGGTGCGCTCGCCGCTGCACCGTCCGGTGATCATCCCCGGAGGGCCGATCGTCGGCTTCGGCGCGCAGCTGGGCGACGGGTTCCGCATGCGCCTCGGCTACGAGGTCGCGGTCGTGAGCCGCCGCGCGATGGTGCAGGCGACGGTCGACACCGACTACGACCGGCACGCGGTCGCCGCGCTCACCGCGTCGACCGCCTGGGCGCTCGGCCTCGTGGGCGTCGGCGTCGGCGTTCCGGTGCGCGTCGCACCGGAGCTGGCCACGGGCGCGCGGCTCCAGGGCGACGTCTTCCTGGGCCCGGTGGGCTTCGTGGCCAGCGCCGACGTGTGGCTCTTCGCGCCCGAGCGCCCGCACGTGACCGGCACGCTGCTGGGTGTGCTGTCGTTCTGAGGGGGGCGGGGGGGGCCGGAATCGTTCGGATCCCTGTCGATCGGGGCACCGGGCGGACCGAAGCGGCCGGGCAACATCACGGATATGCGGGAATAGCCCTAATCATACTTGCACGCCGCCTTGTCACTCACCGGAGACGTCTCCGCACTCCCCTCCCTAGGCCAACACCAAAGGACGCGGCGCTCGCCATCGCTGACGGACGCTAATCGACTATCGAACGCCGGCGCCATTACTCTCGGTAATCGACAATCGCCCGAATCAAACTTTACCTGCGACGCACCCGCGCTTACGGTAGCGCAATGGGGAGCCAGCTCGCACTGCCGCTCGGGCGGTCACGGCGTGGGGGTGCACGCGCCAACGCGGGGCGGCCGCCGGCGCCTGCGGGGCGGCGGCGCAGGCCGCATCGTGCGCGGCCGCGCCTCTCGTGCGATACGCCGGTGCACATCACGCTGCGGGCGGCGCGCGGGTTGCCGTCGCTACGCAGCGAGGTGATGGCGCGGGCGGTGGGTGGCGTCATCCGCGCGATGAAGTCGGCGCGTGACGATCTGCGGATCGTGGAATTCTCGATCCAGAACACCCATCTTCATCTGATCATCGAGGCGGACGACGCGCGAGCTCTCTCGAGCGGCATCCGCAGCTTGCAAGCGCGGGTCACGCGGCGGCTCGATGATCATGTCCTCCGCCGCAGGCGCGGCCGCGTCTGGGGCGATCGCTCAAGATTGATCACAGCAAGTGCCGGTTATCAAAGCACCTTCCTCCATGCTCAAGATTTTGTCGTATCCCCTCCCCAGCACTATCCAGCCTGGGTCCCCGTTATTCTTGATGTGACCACCCAGCTGGGCGATGGCGAACATCGCAGCTCTCGCACTGGCGCCGGGCTGCAGGCGGATCTTGGGATGACGCTCGAGAATGCGAATCTTCAGGCGGTTGAGGACGGACGAGGCCGGAACGTTATCGTCGCACCGCGCCGCGGTCCTGAGTGCGAGCATCTGCCACGCGATGGGGGCAAAGACGGCGAGCGAGTTCAAGATGGCGTTCTTGTTCTCGAGTTGGCGCTTCTCGTAAGCGCAGCCCTGCTTGAGCGCTCGAAAATACTCTTCGATGAGCCACCGGGCCCGATATGCCTCCACGATCGCCCGAATGTCGTCGACCGTCTCGATGGACTCGGTAGTCGTCAGTTTCCAGTCTACAGGGTCACATCCTTCAGGTGCGTTGACCTCGCGAACGTGGACGATGTTCAGCCTCAGGAATGTCGGTCCTAGACTCGCTGCCCAAGCGGGGCGTGCGACCTTAACGGACGTTGCCGAAAAACGTAGCGTTGCGGTGCGCGCATCGCGCCCCGGCTTGCGCTTGTTCGTCTGCGTGACCGCTTTCCGGGCAGAGATCGGGACCTCGACGGTCAGGAGTGCCGGCGCGCAGGCGAGTGCGTCTTTGATCTTCGGAAGAGCGCGCGACTGGCGTTCGTTGGCGTAGTCCAGTTCGTCAGGAAGTGTTACGCGATTATAGTAGGTCCTGATGACGAAGCGACGCTCGCTCTCGACAAACTTCGCGAACGTCGCATAAGAGTCAGCCTCCTGATCCATCACGTGCACGGGGCTGCAGTCGGAACCAAGGACCTCTTCGGACTTTTCAACAAGACGCCACCAGCGCAGCTCCTCGTTGTCAGGCCGGGTATGATGTACGCGGTTACTGACCTTCGGACGATCCTTGCGAGTCTCAGACCGGACAATCGTCTCCATGCCGACTATGCCGAGAGGAGAACGGACGCCGTCGATACCGACTGCCAACGCAAAGTGTCCAAGGAACCCGACACGCCCACTTCCGAGCACTCCCATGTCTGGGCGACGGAAGATGAACTCCGAGCTGTCGTGCGCGACCACAACTCGACGCCCTTTGGCTCGCTTCGCCGTTGCCTTCAAGTGAGGCGCTAGAATGGCGGCAGGCGTTACTGCGCGGTTGTTGAGAAATCGATAGGTCGCCTCGAGTGCAGCTTCGCTGCCGGCGGCGGCGGGAAAGCTCGCATCAGCTTGCCCGACAAACTGCTGGGCGAGCAGCACCAGCCTCTTCGACAGACGCTCATCCTTCAGCGGAGCTGCAGCGAACTCATGTTCGACCGACATCGCCATTTTTGATCACGAGCCGATCGTGCCTGCAATGGAAATGTGACTGATCTTGAGGGGCGATCGCTACTTCCGTGTGGATCCGACAAGCCGGCGGCAAGCACGCCACGCGCTCGTGTACGTGCTCCAGAATGGCCATCATCATGGCCTCGTGGCACCCGGCCGGCGTGACCCACTATCGTCTGCGCGGTGGTCCACGCGCTTCATCCAGCGCCCGGAGCTGCCGGCCGAGACCTCTCCGTGCTCCCCCTCCCTCACGCTCATGCTCAACAAGCTCTGGGAGCGGCAGTGGCCGGGCCTCATCTCCCCGTGCGAAATCCCGCGACCATGACGACCGCGGGCTGCGCACGCACGTCGCCACCCGCACGCCACTGAGGGCGGCGGCCACGTCACTCCTTGCGCAGGCGCCGCCGGCGGCGCCGCGACGCTGCGAACACACCCCCGAGCGCCGCCAGCCCGAGCACGCTCCACGTGCCCCCCGAGCCGCCGCCCACTGCGCAGCCCCCCGCGTCGTCGCCTGGCGCGTCGTTCGCGCCGCCGACCGGCGGGATCACCCCGCCGCCCGGGCCGGGCACCGACCCCGGCGGCACGCTCGCCGGGTCGTCCAGGAAGTACGTCGCGCCGTCCGATGACCGCGCCACGAGCGGCCGCGCGCGAACGTCGGGGCCCTTCGCGAGCGCGTTGACCTCGGCGATCGGCTTCGTCACCACCTTCGACAGATCGAAATGCCACGCCGCAGCGCTCGCGCCATCGACGACGTGGCGGCGCATCGTGCCGTCCACCAGCCACACCTCGGGCGATCTGTCGTCGGCGCGGATCAACGCCGGGGCGGCCGAGACGTCCACGCCCGGCGCCAGGCCGTCGATGGCCGCGTCGGTGAGCGGCATGGCATCGGTGAACATGACCACGCCCCAGTCCTTCAGCACCGCGGGCGACGTGATGTGGCGGCGCACGCTCGGCGGCGGGGTGGCGGTGCAGGTCACCGACTTCGTGCCGAGGAGCAGGTTCCCGCTGCCCTTGGCGTCGATCGCATGAGGGAATACCGGATGCTCCTTGCCGTCGAAGATGCCATACGGCGTCGGCAGCGCGAATCCATGTTTCGTGGATCCGAGGAGCTTGTCGAGATCCGGTCGCTCGTTGGCGGCGGTCGTGGTGACGCTGGCCGCCCCGGCGGCGCCCGGTTTGCCATCGAAGTAGACGTGCACGTCGATGCTGGCGGTCGGCACGTCGGGGTCCTGCGCCCAGCCATCGATGCTGGTGCAGGTCGCCGCGTCGAACGCGCCGCGCGGCGCACGGTTCGGGCACATCGGCGCGGGGCCGCTTCCCTTGGCGAGGATCCCGAGGTGGTTGTTGACCTGACGGCCGCTGTCGATGACCTGTCCCTGGCCGCGGACGAACATCTGCGAGGAGCCGCCGCCGTCCTCGTTCGTGAGGAAGTCCACGGCGGGCGCCCCGCCCTCCTTCGCCATCTGCGTGACATAGGTGACGACGGCGCTGCCCGTGAGGTTCAGGTTCGTCGCGAACAGATAGAGGTGCGCGCGCTCGGCATCGATGCCGATCGCGGTGCGCCGGTGCGCGGTCGTGATGACCGCGTCGCCATCGAAATTCGGCGCCAGGGACGCCCCTCCGCGAACGAGCACGTTGTGCGCGCCCACGATGTCTGTGACGCCTGCGGAAGGCGCGGTGGCGGCCGGCTCGACGAGCTTCGCCATCTCGGGTCCGAACTGCCAGTAGCTACGATTCTCGCGGTTCTGCTGCCCGGCCGGCCAGTCCTCGCCACCGCCCCGCGCGCGACCGACCACGTACGTCCACCCCGGAAAGTCGAAGAAGTCGGCATTCACGGCGACATCGACGTTCACTCCGGCCTTGGCTGCCCACTGCGCCGGCGTCGCCTCGCGCTCCGCGTACTTCGTCGCCCGCCCCGAGACGCCCGGCGCGCAGAGATCGGCGATGACGAGGACGCGGTCCGGGTCGGTGACCTGCGTGACGCCCGGGAACGGGTGGCTCACCGCCGCGTTCGCGGTGCTCGCCGTCAACGTGCCCAGAGCGGCGGCAGCCGCCGAGATTCGCAGCCGGTTCATCAGGATGGGATCTAGTCGACGCGCTCGCCGCTCGAAGGCGAAAACGGCAATTGCGCAGACCTTTGCTCGACCTGCGCAGTCAGGCAGTCACCGCAGTGCGCGCGCCTTCTCCCGCTGCACGAAGAGATAGAGGCTCTCCACCTTCTCGCGCGCCCACGGCGTCTTCCGCAGGAACTTGAGGCTCGACGTGATGCTCGGATCGGTCGTGAAGCAGCGAATGTTCACCTGCTCGCCGAGCGCCGGCCAGCCGTAGTACGCGACGAGCTCCGTCACGATCGTCTCCAGCGTGATGCCGTGGAGAGGGTTCCTCGGTTGTTCCGCCACGCCCGCGTGCTCCTTCAGAAGAACGTGTACCCGAGATTGCCGCCGATCACGTTCTGCGCGGTGCCCGCGAAGAAGTGGTCGTACCGGAACGCGAGCATGAAGTATCCCGATTCGCAGCAGTGCCCGAACTGCACGACCACCTCCGGTGACAGCGAGGGACGGAACGCCGACTCGTGGCTGCCGGCGATCTCGATCCTCGAGCCCAGACCGGCGCCGGCGCCGACCACCCAGTCGCTCGGGTGATAGAGGAAGCGGTAGCCCGGCCGCGCGAACACGCCGGTGCCGCGCGTGCTCGAGACGATGCCCGGCTCGAGCATGAGCCGGTGCGAGCGAAAATCCCGCATCGTGAACGTCCCCTGCCGGCGCGAGCACGTGAACCCGGGACCGATGGGCATGGACAGGGGCCACGAGACGGTCGCCGCGGGCGTGTCGACGCGCAGCTCCGCGCCGAAGTGCGGGATGAGCGATGCGAGCAGGAGCTCGACGGACGACCCGAACGCGCTCGTGAGCTGTCCCCACGGCGCCCCGGCGACGTCGTCCTCCTGCGGATAGCGGAACGGGATCGGCGGCTGCGATCTCTCCCAGTCGCGCAGCTCCTTGTCGTTCCGCGCGTGGAACGCCTTGCAGGCGTCGACGCCGTCCGCATAATCGTACTTCGGCTCGTCGGCGCGCGCGTCGTGCGTCGTCACGGGCGACGCGAGCACGAAGCATCCCACGAGAGCGCGCGCGGTGATCGCGGCGATCGCGGTGATCGCCCTGGGGCGGGCAGGGGCTCCGGGCACGCGGCGAGGTTAGAACACTGTCACTCGAAGCGGAACGACTTCCCGACCGCGACGACGTCCCCGGTGAACGCGGGCACCTTCGCCTTCTTGAACTGCGTGACGATGCACCGCGCGACGGGCGTGCCCATCATCGGTCCCTTGTCGACGGCAGCCTCGGTGGCCACGCCCGCCGGCCCGAACTTCACGACGACGTGACCGTCGCCGCGCGGCGCGTTGGTGCTCTTGCACTTCACGAGGTCGACCGCGGCGAGCGCCTGGGAGGCGGCGGCACGATCGAACGGCGCCTCGTCGCTCGGAGCCGCGACGGTGGCGGGCTTCTTCGGCTTCTTCGGACCCGCGTACGAGCCGGTCGCCACCGAGGCCATGGCGAGAAGAGTGGCCGAGCCGAGCAGCACCGTCTGCGTACGCGTCATGCGTGGCCTCGTAGCAAGCGAGGTGCCGCCGCGTGCATCCTGCAATCATCGTCGCGCAGCGCGGTTTCCGCCGCGCCGGACGCCCTGGGCACCGCCCGTCCATGGCAGAACCGTGGTCGATCATGGATCGCGCGCGGCCCAGCGGGGGCGCTTCCTGCTATCGTCGGCGCTCCTTGAACGTGACGACGAACGACGGCACTCTCCGTGCCCTTCCGCCCGAGGACGCGCCGAGCAGCGTCATCCTCGACAACTTCCTCGCCTACGTGCAGGCGCGGGGGCTCGATCTGTATCCGGCGCAGGAGGAGGCGATCCTCGAGCTGCTCGACGGGTCCAACGTCATCCTCAACACGCCGACCGGCTCCGGCAAATCGCTGGTCGCCGAGGCCGCGCACTACGACGCGCTCGTCCGCGGCGAACGCTCCTATTACACGAGCCCCATCAAGGCGCTCGCCAACGAGAAGTTCTTCGCGCTCGTCCGCACGTTCGGCGCCGACAACGTCGGGCTGATGACCGGCGACGCCACCGTCAACCGGGACGCGCCCATCATCTGCGCGACCGCCGAGGTGCTCTCGAACATCGCGCTCGCCGAGGGCCCGCGCGCCGACGTCGACCTCGCGGTGCTCGACGAGTTCCACTACTACGCCGACCGCGAGCGCGGCGTCGCCTGGCAGATCCCGCTCCTCGCCCTGCCCAACACCCGCTTTCTCCTGATGAGCGCGACGTTCGGCGACCCGGAGCCGTTCCAGAAGCGCCTCACCGATCTCAACGGGCGCCGCACCGCGGTGGTGCGCTCGAAGGACCGCCCCGTCCCCCTCGAGTTCACCTACAGCGAGCTGCCGCTCCACGAGGCGGTGCAGAAGCTCGTGAACGCGGGGCGGTTCCCCATCTACCTCGTCAACTTCACGCAGCGGGCGTGCGCCGAAGAGGCGCAGAACCTGATGAGCGTCGACCACTGCACGAAGGAAGAGAAGAAGCGCATCAACGAGGCGCTGCTCGGCGCGCGCTTCGACAGCCCGTACGGCCGCGAGCTCTCGCGCTTCCTCCGGCACGGCATCGGCATCCACCATGCCGGACTGCTCCCCAAGTACCGCCTCATCGTCGAGAAGCTCGCCCAGAAGGGCCTCCTCAAGATCATCAGCGGCACCGACACGCTGGGCGTCGGCGTGAACGTGCCGATCCGTACCGTGCTCTTCACGAAGCTGTGCAAGTACGACGGCGAGAAGACCGCCATCCTGAAGGTGCGCGACTTCCAGCAGATCAGCGGGCGCGCCGGCCGCAAGGGCTTCGACGATCAGGGCTACGTCGTCGCGCAGGCGCCCGAGCACGTCATCGAGAACCTCCGCCTCGAGCAGAAGGCGGGCGCCGATCCCGCGAAGAAGCGGAAGATCGTGAAGAAGAAGCCGCCGGACTGGGGCTACGTTCACTGGGACAAGGCCACGTTCGACAAGCTCGTCACCGCGCAGCCCGAGCCGCTCGTCTCGCGCTTCAACGTGTCCCACGGCATGGTCGTCAGCGTGCTGTCGCGCGAGGAGAACGGCGGGTGCATGGCGCTCGGTCGGCTCATCAAGCGCTCGCACGAGCGCGTCCCGCAGCAGCGCGCGCTCGGCCGCACCGCGCTCGAGATGTTCCGGTCCCTCGAGGAGGCAGGCATCCTCACGCGCGACTTCGACGAGTACGACGGGCGCCGGCGCATCGTCGTGAACACCGATCTGGGTGCCGACTTCTCCATCCACCACGCGCTGTCGCTCTACCTCCTCGACACCGCCAAGCTGCTCGTGACGTCCGACCCGGCGTACGAGCTGGATCTGCTCACGCTCGTCGAGTCGATCCTCGAGAACCCCGACATCATCCTCGCGCGCCAGCTCGACAAGCTGAAGGGCGACAAGGTCGCCGAGCTCAAGGCGGCGGGCGTCGAGTACGAGGAGCGGATGGCCCAGCTCGAGAAGCTCGAGTACCCGAAGCCGCAGGCCGAGTTCATCTACGGCACCTTCAATGCGTTCGCGGTGAAGCATCCGTGGGTGAAGGCCGACAACATCCGGCCGAAGTCGATCGCGCGCGAGATGTACGAGAACTTCATCTCCTTCTCGGAGTACGTCCGCGAGTACGGCCTCGAGCGCGTCGAGGGCGTCCTCCTCCGCTACCTGTCGGACGTCTACAAGGCGCTCGTGCAGAACGTGCCGAAGTGGGCGCGCACCGATGCGGTGGACGACGTCGCCACGTACTTCGGCGCGATCGTGCGCCAGGTCGACGCGAGCCTCCTCGACGAGTGGGAGCGCCTCAAGAACCCCGCCGAGCGCATCGAGGCACGGCCCGACACCGACGACCTTGAGCCGGCCGGCTCGAAGGACATCACGAAGGATCCGCGCGCGTTCACGGTGCTCCTCCGCAACGAGATCTTCCGCCTGCTCCGCGCGATCTCGCGCCGCGACTGGACGGAGGCGGCGCGCGTGGTGCTGCCGGTCGCCGAGGTGGGTAACGCAGGGTCCGAGGTGCGCGAGGCGGCGCGCGTGGAGGCCGAGCTCGCGCCGTACTTCGCCGATCACGCGTCGCTCCGCATCGACCCCGAGGCGCGGAGCCCGAAATTCCTGGAGATCACGCCGAGCGAGGACGCCACCTTCTGGCAGGTGCGACAGACACTCCTCGACCCCGAGGAGGATCACGACGGCTTCCTCGAGCTGACGGTCGACCTCGCGGCCTCGCGCGAGGCCGGCAAGCCCGTGCTCACGCTCGTACGTTTCGGTCGCTGACCGCGGTACGAGATTCGCTACGATGGCGGGAGTGGCGAAGAAGACGAAGCTGCCCCTGATCGCCGACAGCCGGGGCAAGGGCGACGTGGCCGGCGAGCCACGCGATGCCGTGAAGAAGACGAAGGGCCCGGCCGAGCACAAGCCGTCGCTCGACGACGCGCGCAACCGTCTCGGCGGACGCACCACCCACGAGATGCCGGGGCCGCCGGGCATCTCGCCGGGGATCATCGTGCAGGTGCTCGCGAACGACGGGTCCAAGCACGTGGCGGTGGTGGTCTTCGCGAACCCCAGCGAGGTCCACGTGCTCATCGACGGCACCAAGCTGCGGCGCGTGCCCCCCGCCGCGGTCGAGGTCAACGCGGGCGCGCTCGCGACGCCGGCGACGCTCACGAGGATCGCCGACGACGCCCACGTCTTCGCGCGCCTCTCCGAGGGACAGCCGGTGCGCTACGCGGACGACACGGGAGGGCTTCTCGGCGGCAAGCTCGTCGAGAAGTGCCGCTACGGCGGGCTCGTCGTGCGGGACGACGGCGCGGTCGTGGCGGTCGGGTTCCGGAAGCTCTGGCCGGCCGCGAACGCCGGCGCGGCCTGACGCGTGGCGCTTCGGCCCGAGCTCCAGCAGATCGTCGACGCGCTCCTCGCCGCGAGCGGCGCGTCGCGCGAGGTGACGCTCGACGCGATCGGCGAGGCGATCGGCGTCCGTGGCGTCACGAGCCCCGAGATCGACGCGATGATCGCCGCGCTCGAGGCCCGGGGCCGCAAGGTGTCGGGGCCGCAGGGTGGCGACGGCGAGCAGCAGCTCGCGGCGGTCGTCAGGGCGGCGCGGGAGCTCACTCCCGAGCTCGGTCGCAAACCGACCGCCGCGGAGATCGCCGCGCGCGCCGGGCTCACCGCCGAGCAGGTCCGTCACGCGCTCGATCTGCTCACCATCATGCAGCGCTGAGCGTCTGCGTTCGCCGCGCGGCGACGCCGACCATGGTGCAGCGCAGCATCCGTGCTACGCCTCGCGCGGGCAATGACGCATCCGCGCGGCACCACCGGTGAGCACGGCGACCGCGCGACGATCTGGATCGTCGCCGCCGGGGCTCTCCACGCCGCGGTGTTCGTCGCCCTCGCCTTCTTGCCGGTGCGAGGGGCTGCGCATCCCCCCGCCGTCGACGCGCCGAGCGAGATCGAGGTGGCGGTCGAGACCGCCACCACGACGACCGCGGCACCTCCTGCGCCGAGCCCGGCCCCCGAAGCGACCGCCGCTCCGGCGAGCGCCGGCCTCGCGCCCACCATGGCCGCCGCCGCCATCGCGAGCAGCCGCGCCGGCGTCCGCGAGGGTGCCCCAGCAGCCTCGAGCGAGGTGGCGGCCGCGGAGGCCACGAGCGGCACGCCGGGCGGCGAACGTCCCCCGTCCCCGCCGCTCACGCCCGAGCAGCTCGGCCTCGGCGGCATCGGCAAGAGCAATCCGTTCCTGCCGAGGCGCGCGGAGCCAGAGGCATCGCTCGACAAGCCGCGTCGCGAGCGGCTACGCGGCACCGGCCTCGAGCACGACACGCAGCTCGGTCTCGGTCCCGAGGGCCCGGCGCTCGGCGCTCTCTCGGACGGGACGCGCATGAGCATCGCGCCCCTCGAAGGCCGCGCGATCTTCCTCGTGCGCTCCGATCGCGACGGGCTCGTCTCCAGCATCGACCTCCTCGACTCCGCCGGCGGCACGGGCTGGCTGGAGGCGGGCAAGCTCGCGTTCGAGGCCCTCAAGGCGAAGCGGTTCCGCGTGCCGACCGGCGCGAACGGCCTCGCCATGCGCATCGAGGTGACGTCCGGCATGAAGCTGCCGAACGGCCAGGACGCGCCGGTCGGCACGAGGCGCGGCGCCGGCGGCATGCCGGAGCTGACGATCCCGGACGTCTCGAACATCGGCGCCGCCCCGCGCCGGGTCGTCAAATCCCGGATCGTCTCCACCGAGGCGCTCTAGGCGCGTTCCGATCAGCCGAGCTGGCGGTCGAGCCACTCGGTGACGCGCGCGACGGTGTCGCCGTAGAAGGTGCGGTAGAGATCGCGCGTGACGTAGCCGATGTGCGGCGTGACGAGGAGCCCGTCCAGCGTGCGCATCGGATGACCCTCGGGAAGCGGCTCGACGTCGAACACGTCGATCGCGGCACCCGCGATGCGTCGCTCGGCAACCGCCGCGAGCAGCGCCGCCTCGTCGACGATCGGCCCGCGCGACGTGTTGACGAGGCGCGCGGTCCTCTTCATCAGGGCGAGCGCCGGCGCGTCGACGATGCCGCGCGTGCGCTGCGACAGCACGAGGTGGATGGTGAGGACGTCGGCACGCGCGAAGAGCTCCTCCTTCGACACGAGCTCGGCGCCCACCGACTGCGCGTGCTCCTTCGTGAGGTTCTGGCTCCACGCGATGACGTTCATTCCGAAGGCGCCCCCGATCTTCGCAACGACCGAGCCGATGTTCCCGAGGCCGAGCACGGCGAGCGTATGGCCGTGGAGATCCTCGCCGACCGTGTGCTGCCAGCGACCGGCGCGCACCGCGTTCGCCTCGGCGACGATGTGGCGGGCCCCCGCGAGGATCAGCGCCCACGTGTGCTCGATGGTTGGCGCCGACGAGTAGCCCGTGAAGGCCACCTCGACGCCGCGTGCCTCGGCGGCCTTCATGTCGATGGAAGCGTTGCGCCGGCCCGTCGAGACGACGAGCCGGAGGTCCGGGAGGCGCTCGAGGACGCGGGCGGGGAGCGGGGTGCGTTCGCGCATCACGCACAGGACCTCGTAGGGAGCGAGACGCGCGACGAGCGCCTCCTCGTCCACGACGTGGTCCTCGAACACGTCGACCTGCGCCCGCCGCTCGAGGGCCGTCCAGTCGGCGAGCTCGCGAGCGATCCCCTGGTAGTCGTCGAGCACGGCGATCTTCATCGCGCGCAGCATAACGAAGCGGGCGTGATGGGAGAACCCACCACGCCCGGCCGGCGGTCAGCGACGCTGCGGGCCCGCCTCGATCTTCTGCGCGAGCTTCTCGCGCTGCGCGGGCTCGAGCACGGAGGTGATGATCGACAGCTCGGTCGCGAAGTGATCGGCGTGGGCCGGGCCGAGGTTCGCGCCCGGCGGCGGCTGCACGAACGCGTTCGCGTCGAAGGTGTCACCCGCGAAGGTCGCCAGCTTCGTCTGCATCTGGGCGCGCATCGCCTCGTGCTGCTGCTGCATCGCGGCGCGGTCGGCCTCGCTGGGCGCGGCGGGGCGGCTGGCGTCGAGCTTCGCCTTGATGGTGTCCTTCTGGGCCTGCGTCAGGTCGAGGCCCTCGAGCATGTGCCCCATCGGGCCGAGCTCTCCGCCCGGGCCGGGGCGGCCGGCGCCCTCGCCCTTCGGACCACGGCCCTCCTCCGGGCCGTGCTCCTTCCGCTCGTCTCCGTGCCTGGAGACGGCCGCGACGAGCGCCTTCCGCTGGTCGGCGGTGAGCGTGTCGTGCAGGGTGGTGAGCGCCTTCGCGGACGCCGCCTGGCGCGCCGCCTGGTCGCTCGGCGCGGGCGCCGCGATGCTCGTCGCCTCGACCTTGCCGGCGCGGATGCCCGCGGCGAGCGCGGAGACCTTCGACCGGTCGAACGCGGGGGGAGCGGCGGGCTTGCTCGCGTCGAGCGCGCCCTGGATGGTGGTCTTCTGCGCGTCGGTCAGGTTCAGCGTCGGCTCGTGGAGCGCGGCGACGAGCAGGAAGTCGGGGCCGCCGGGGTGATGGCCACGGTGCTGCGCACGCGCCGGATCGGCGGAGGTGGAGTCGGCAACGGTCTCCTTGGCGCGGACCGTCTCCGTGGTGTCGGCGCCGGTGCCGGAGGCCGCTTCGCCGCTGCAACCCGCGAGCGTCACGAGCAGGCCGAGAAGCGAGACGGTCGAGAGAGAGCGGATCGAGATCATGAAAACATTCTCCTGGTCGATGAGACGTGGGCGGTCGCCTCGTCAATCCGACGAAGCACGATGACCCTCACTGCAATGGCTTTGCCAGCGGCTGCTTCCCCACGAACCCCCGCTTTTTCAGGGTCGGCAGCGTGCCGCGTGCGGCTCGGCCGGGTGCGGGATGCGGAAGCTGCAGCTGCCGGATGCGGATTCCGCATCTCCGCCGCGTCCGATCCGCCGTTCTCCCGCGGCATTGCTCGCGGCGAGCCGCTTGCTTACCGTGGACCGCCCCCGGATGAAGAGTGCCGTCGTCATGGCTGGGTTGGCGGTGGTCGCGCTCGGCACCACGGTGCTCTTCGCGAAGCACGCGCTGAGCGGGGCCACCGAGGTCATCGTCCGGGGCGAAGGCGACGTGCTCGTCTCGAGCGTGCTCGCCGACCTCGCGCAGACCGGCTCGCCGCCCGACGCGGCGCTGCTCCAGCAGGAGCTCGCCGCGCACGAAGCGCAGGGCCTCCGCTACCTCGCCTTCGTCGACCACGACGGACGTCCGCAGCTCGAGGCCGGCGCGGCGCTCCTCTCCGACGTGCCGGTACGACCGGGGCAGTCGGCCCTGAAGGACAAGCGCGTGAAGGTGACGGGGCCGCTGCTCCCGCCGCGTCATGGCCCGCATGGTCCGCGGTCCGGCCCGGGAGCGCCGCCGGGCCCCATGCTGCTGGTCGTCGAGCTCGAGCCGCCGGTCGTCGCGCGCCTCGAGGCCGATCTCACGCGCATCTCGGTGGTGGCCGCCATCGCCGGGGCGGTGCTCCTCGCCTTCGCCATGGCGTGGTCGCGGAGCGAGCGCCGCCTGGCCGAGGTCGAGGCGAAGGCCACGCGCGAGCAGCGGCTCGTGGCGCTCGGCAGCATGTCGTCGGTGATGGCGCACGAGCTGCGCAACCCGCTCGCCTCGCTGAAGGGCCACGCCCAGCTGCTCGTCGAGGATCTCGAGGACCTCGGCGCCGAGAAGCCGCGCAAGAAGGCCGAGCGCGTGGTCGCGGAGGCCGTGCGGCTCGAGCTGCTCACGACGAGCCTCCTCGACTTCGTGCGTGACGGTCCCATGGAGCTCACGGCGGTCACGCCGGCCGAGCTCGTTGCCCGGTCGCTCGACCATCTGGCGAGCGCGCGCGTCCACGTCGACCTGGCCGACGCTCCCGCGGAGGTGCGGGTCGACCCGCTGCGCCTCGCGCGGGCCGTGCACAACGTCGTCGACAATGCCCTGCAAGCGACGCCCGACGGCGAGCGCGTCGAGCTGCGCGTGGCGCGGGAGGGCTCCGGCACGCTGGTGGCAGTCCGCGACCACGGGCCCGGGATCACGGCGGGATCGGAGGCGCAGATCTTCGAGCCGTTCATCACGACGCGCGTGAAGGGCACGGGCCTCGGCCTCGCGGTGGCCCGGCGCATCGCCGAGCAGCACGGGGGAACGCTCACCGGCGCGAATCATCCAGGAGGAGGCGCCGTGTTCGAGCTGCGGTTCCCTGACCGCAAGGAGCCCTCATGAAGCAGCGCGCAGGCAGGATCCTCGTGGCCGACGACGAGGAAGGCGTCCGCACCTTCGTCGCCGAGTCGCTCGAGCGTGACGGCCACGAGGTGGTGCAGGTGGCGGACGGCCAGGCGGCCCTCGAGGCGGCCCGCGAGGAGCCGTTCGACGTCGTGATCAGCGATCTGCAGATGCCCCGGCTCGACGGGATGGGGCTCGTCCGCGCGTTGCGGGTCGAGCAGCCCGACACCGAGATCGTCGTGCTCACCGCGTTCGGCGACGTCGCCACCGCGGTCGAGGCCATGAAGCTCGGCGTCTTCGACTACCTGCAGAAGCCGCTGTCCGGACCGGCGGCGATCCGGGACCTCGTGAAGGGCGCGCTCGGCCGGCGCGTGGAGCTCGCCCAGAAGCCGGGGCCGGAGAGCACGAGCTCGCCCCTCAGCTTCGGGGCGGCGTCGATGCGGCCCGTGGTGGCGGCGCTCGCGAAGGTCGCGAAGAGCAGCGCCACCGTCCTGCTCCAGGGCGAGAGCGGCAGCGGGAAAGAGGTGGCCGCTCGCCATCTCCACGAGACGAGCCCGCGTGCCCGGAAGCCGTTCGTCGCGATCAACTGCGCAGTGCTCACCGAGCACCTGCTCGAGAGCGAGCTCTTCGGCCACGAGAAGGGCGCCTTCACCGGGGCGCACGCGCAGCGCCGGGGACGCATCGAGCTCGCGGACGGCGGCACGTTCTTCCTCGACGAGGTCGGCGAGCTCCAGGGCTCGCTCCAGGCGAAGCTGCTGCGCGTGCTCGAGGAGCGGCGCTTCGAGCGGCTCGGCGGATCGCAGAGCATCGAGGTCGACGTGCGCTGGGTGGCGGCGACGCACCGGGACCTCCGCGCGATGGTGCGAGAGGGGAGCTTCCGCGAGGACCTCTATCACCGGCTCGCCGTCTTTCCGATCCGCATCCCGCCGCTCCGCGAGCGCCGCGAGGACATCGTCCCGCTCGCCGAGGCGCTCGTCGCCAGCATCGCACGCGCCGCGGGCCGCGAGCCGCCGCGCCTCGACGACGCCATGAAGGCACGCCTCCACGACGCGGACTGGCCGGGCAACGTGCGCGAGCTACGGAACGCGCTCGAACGCGCGATGATCCTGGCCGACGAGGACGTGCTGCGCGCCTCGCACCTGTGGCTCGAGTCCGAGGAGGACGCTCCCGCGCGCGTGGCGGACGTCCCCCGCGATCCCGCGGCCGTACCGGCGGGCTCCCTCGCCGACCTCGAGCGTCAGACCATCGAGAGCACGCTGCGCTCGGTCGATGGCAACCGCCGGGCCGCGGCGGCGAAGCTCGGCATCGGCCTCCGGACGCTCTACGACAAGCTGAAACGCTACAACCTCCGCTGAACGGCGCGGCCGAGCAGCTGGTAAAATCCTCGCGCATGACCACGCCTTCGTCGCTGGATCCGACGCGTAGCGAACGTGACGAGCTCGTGCTCGGGCTGCCGCTTCATCGCCAGCTCGGCCTCGCGTTCGACGGACGCGGCCCGGAGGGGACCGTCACGCACTTCGTGGTCACGGGCGAGCTCGCCGCGTTCGGCTTCGTTCACGGGGGCACGCTGTACGCGCTCCTCGACGTCACGAGCTTCCTCGCGCTGGCGCCGCTCCTCGGCGAGGGCGAGCACGCGGTCACCCACGATCTCCACGTCTCGGTGATGCGCCCTGCTCCGGTGGGCGCGACGATCCACCTCACCGCGCGTGTCGTCCGGCGCGGCAAGCAGATCGCCTTCCTCGAGGCGCGGGCGGAATGGGACGGGACGCTCGTGGCGACGGCGCGCGTCACGAAGACCATCGTGACGCGCACCTGACGGTAGGATGTGCCGATGACGTCCCCCATCGAACAGATCTCCGTCAAGACCAACGACGGCAAGGCCGCGAGCCTCGCCGACTACCAGGGCAAGGTCCGCCTGGTCGTCAACGTCGCCTCGAAGTGTGGTCTCACCCCTCAGTACGAGGGCCTCGAGGCGGTGTATCGCAAGTACAAGGAGCAGGGCTTCGAGGTGCTCGCGTTCCCCGCCAACGAGTTCGGCGGGCAGGAGCCCGGCACCGACGCGGAGATCAAGGACTTCTGCGCGTCGAAGTTCGACGTCACCTTCCCGCTCTTCGCGAAGATCGTGGTCAAGGGCGAGGGGCAGCACCCGCTCTACGCCGAGCTGACGAAGGCGCGCAGCGCGGCCACCGAGCCGCCCGGCAGCGACTTCAAGGCGAAGCTGCAGGGGTACGGCGTGAAGCTCGGCGCCCCTTCCGAGATCACCTGGAACTTCGAGAAGTTCCTCGTCGACCGCGCCGGCAACGTCGTCGAGCGCTTCGCGCCCGAGATCAAGCCCGACGACCCGCTCGTGACCGCCGCCATCGAGAGAGCGCTCGCCGCCGGCTGATCGTCACAGGTTCATGCCGCCCGAGACCTCGATGCGCTGACCGTTGATCCAGCCGCTCTCGGGCGCGAGGAGCAGCGCGACGACCCCGCCGATGTCGTCGGGCAGGCCCGCGCGCCCGAGGGCGGTCACGGACGCCACCATCTTGTTCATCTGCTCGTTGTCGCGGACCGCGCCGCCGCTGAAGTCGGTCTCGATCGCGCCGGGCGCGATGACGTTGACGGTGATGCCGCGCGCGCCGAGCTCCTTCGCCATGTAGCGCGTCAGCACCTCGACGCCGCCCTTCACGGCGCCGTACGCGCTGGTCCCCGGGATCGAGAACCGGGCCAGGCCGCTCGACACGTTGAGGATGCGCCCGCCGTCCACGAGGATCGGCAGGAGCTTCTGCGACAGGAAGAACGTCGCCTTCAGGTGCACGTTCACGAGCTCGTCGAACTGCTCCTCGGTCGTCTCCATGAAGCTCGCGTGCAGGCCGGTGCCCGCGTTGTTCACGAGGAAGTCGAGGCGGTCCCTGCCGAACGTCTTGCCGAGCTCCCCCTGGACCGTCGCGGCGAAGGCGCCGAAGGTGCCGCTCCTGGAGGCGTCCAGCGGGAGCGCGACGGCCTTGCGGCCCTTCGCGGTGACCTGCTTCACGACCTCGGCGGCCTCGCGCTCGTTCGACTTGTAGGTGAGGACCACGTCGACGCCGCGATCCGCGAGGTGGAGGGCCATGCTCCGACCCAGGCCGCGGCTGCCGCCGGTGACGAGCGCGATGCGTGAGGTGCTGGATTCGCTGTTCATGGTCCCATGAGTAGCGTGTCCCGCCCACGCCGATAACGGACGAACATTCGCACACACTGTTTCGTGATACGAAACAGTGATGGATCTCGAGAGCGTGCGGATGTTCGTGCGGGTCGCCGAGCAGGCCAGCTTCACGCGGGCCGCCGAGCAGCTGGGACTGCCGAAATCCCGGGTATCGCTGCGCATCAAGGACCTCGAGAACGAGCTCGGGAGCGCGCTCCTCCATCGGACCACGCGCGCGGTCCGCCTCACGCCCGACGGCGAGCAGTTCCTGGGGCGGGCGCGGGCGTTCGTGGAGGAGGCGGACGAGCTGGCGACCATGTTCCAGGCCACGAGCACCCTGCGCGGTCTCGTGCGCATCGACCTGCCCATCGCGTTCGCGCGGAACCTCATCATCCCGCGGTTACCGGAGCTCCTCGGGCAGCATCCCCATCTCCAGCTCATCGTGAGCACCACCGATCGGCGCGTCGACGTGGTGCGCGACGGCTTCGACTGCGTGCTCCGCATCGGGTCGCTGGTCGAGTCCGGGCTCGTGGCACGGCGGCTCGGGGTGCTCGCGATGGTGAACGGCGTGAGCGCGTCGTACGCCCGACGCCACGGCGTGCCGCGCACGCTCGCCGACCTCGACCGGCACCTCCTCGTGAGCTACTCGCTCGTGCCCGGGGGCGAGGAGCCGAGCTTCGAGTACCGCGAGGGGACGCGCTGGGTGTCGCGGCCCATGAAGAGCGTCGTCACCGTCAACAACACCGACGCCTACCAGAGCGCCTGCCTCGCCGGCCTCGGCATCATCCAGGCTCCGCGCTACGGCATGGCCGATGCGCTGCGCCGCGGAGAGCTCGTCGAGGTCCTGCCCGACCACCCGTGCGAGCCGATGCCGGTCTCGCTCGTGCACGCCCACGGCAAGAACGTGCCGAAGCGCGTCCGGGCCGTGATGGCCTTCCTGGCGCAGGCGCTGGAGCCTGCGTTCGTCGTCCCGTGAAGGGTCAGCTCGCGACCTTCGACAGCCGGTCGTACTGCGCGCTCGACAGCTGCACGCTGGCGCCGCCGCAGTTCTCCTCGACGTGGGCGACCGACGAGGTGCCCGGGATCGGCAGCATCACCCGCGAGCGCTTCAGCAGCCAGGCAAGAGCGACCTGCGACGGCGTGGCCCCGGCCTCCTTCGCGACCTCCGAGAGGACGCTGCCCGGCTCGAGCAGCTTGCCGCTCGCGATCGGGAACCACGGGATGAAACCGATGCCCTGCTTCTCGCAGTGATCGAGCACCGCCTCGGACTGCCGGTTACGGAGATTGTAGAGATTCTGCACCGTGGCGATCGGCACGATCTTGCGCGCCGCCTCGATCTCCTCAACCGACACCTCGGACAGGCCGACGTGGAGGACCTTGCCTTCCTTCTGGAGGTCACGGAGCAGGCCGAACTGCTCGGCAGCCGGCACCTTCGGATCGATGCGGTGGAGCTGGAAGAGATCGATGCGATCGAGCTTCAGCCGGCGCAGGCTCATCTCGCATTCCTGACGCAGGTACTCGGGACGACCGACCGGATGCCACTGATCGGGCCCGGTCCGCGTCAGGCCGGCCTTCGTCGCGACGAGGACGCCGTCCCGGTACGGGTGGAGCGCCTCGGCGATCAGCTCCTCGCTGATGTACGGACCGTAGGAGTCCGCCGTGTCGATGAAGTCGACCCCGAGCTCCACGGCACGGCGGAGCACGCGGAGCGCCTCGCCGTGGTCGCGGGGCGGACCCCAGATGCCCTTGCCGGTGATGCGCATCGCGCCATAGCCGAGTCGGTGGACCTGCTTGTCACCGAGAGAGAAGGTGCCGCTGGCGTGAACGGGAAGGCTCGTCATGGGATCATGACGATGACCGAGCCGGCACCCGGGTTGCGCGGCAGCGGCGTTGCGGAGCGGCGCGGGGTGTGCGAGTCGAGGGTGCAAGGAGAGCGTCATGAGCAGGATCGTCTTCGTCACGGGCGCGAGCGCGGGGTTCGGTGCGGCGATCACGCGGCGGTTCGCGCAGAACGGCGCGCGGGTCATCGCGGCGGCACGGCGGCGTGAGCGGCTGGTCGCGCTCGCCGCCGAGTACGCAGCGGGGGTGGTCGTCCCGCTCGAGCTCGACGTGACCGATGCGGCGGCGGTGCAGGCGGCGATCGCGGCGCTGCCGGCGGACCTCGCGGACGTCGACGTGCTCGTCAACAACGCCGGGCTCGCCCTCGGCATGGAGCCCGCGCAGCGCGCCGACCTCGGCCAGTGGCAGCGCATGATCGACACCAACTGCACGGGCCTCGCGGTGGTGACGCATGCGCTCCTCCCCGGGATGGTGGCGCGCGGGCGGGGACACGTGATCAACATCGGGTCCGCCGCGGCGTCGTATCCCTACGGCGGCGGAAACGTGTATGGTGCAACGAAGGCGTTCGTCCACCAGCTCTCGCTGAACCTGCGGAGCGATCTCCACGGCACCGGGGTGAAGGTCACGTGCATCGAGCCGGGGCTGGTCGGCGGGACCGAGTTCTCGGAGGTGCGTTTCGACGGCGACCAGGCGAAGGCCGCCTCCGTGTACGCCGGCGCCGACGCGCTCGGGCCGGAGGACGTGGCCGAGGCGGTGTTCTGGGCGGCCTCCCAGCCGGCCCGGTTCAACGTGAACCTCCTCGAGCTGATGCCGGTCTCCCAGAGCTTCGCGGGGTTCCAGATCGACCGCAAGAAGGCCTAGCATCGGAGGATGCGCAAAGGGCTGCGGGCCTCCTTCGTCACGCTGGTGTGCCTCGTCGCCGCGTGCAGCGACGGCGGCGACGCGCCGGCCGGCCCGGACGCAGGCACCCCGCCCGCCGACAGCGGCTGCGCCGACGGCTTCACCCGGAACAGCGAGGCCGAAGGCGGCTTCTGCGTGGAGACCGTCGCCGATGAGTGTGGACCGGGCACGCGGCCACGCATCGGCAACGCCGCGTGCGTGCCGGTGGGCTGGGTCGGCGCGTGCCCGCCCGGGACGGAGAAGGACGCCTCGGGCTGGGGCTGCATCGACCTCCCCGCTCCTGCCGCTGCGTGCGCCGGAGCGAGTCGCCTCTCGCTCGCCGCCGCCGCCTGCGTCCCGGTCGGCGACTGCAACGCGCCGTTTCCTCCGGCCGGCGCGATCGTCGTCGACGACGACTTCACCGGCGCCCAGCTCGACGGGTCGCACTTCAGGACCGTGGGCGAGGCGCTCGCCGCCGCGCCGAGCGGGGCGACCGTCGCCATCGCCGCCGGCACCTATGCCGAGGCGCTGACGCTCTCGCGTCCGGTGAGCCTCGTCGGACGCTGCCCCGCCGAGGTCACGCTGACGTCGCCGGGCGGGGCGGTCGCCGGCGTCACGACGACGAGCGGCTCGGCCGTCACGCTGCGCGGCCTGACGATGTCGGGCTTCGCGGCGGGCGGCGTGCTCGTCTACGCCGGGGCAACCGCCACCATCGAGGACGTCGTCATCGAGGGCGCGGGCGGCTGGGGCGTCATCGTCGACGGCAGCAAGGCGACCATCCGGCGCGCCAAGCTCGCCGATCCCGCGCCGAACGCGAAGGGTGCCGCATGGGGCATCGCGGCCGGCGCCAGCAGCGAGGTGCTCGCGGAGGACGTCACGATCAGCGGCGGCACGACCGGCGTGTACGTCGCCAGCACCGGAACCAAGATAACGCTCCGCGGCTCGCTCGTGTCCGGCCAGCGCCCGCCCGCGAGCGGCGCCGGGGAGCGTCCGCGAGGCGCCAGCTCGGTGATCGGCGGCCTCCTCGTGGTCGAGCGCTCGGTGTTCCGCGACCTCGTCGCCGACGCCGGGCTCCTCGGCGACGAGGGCACCATCGACGCGACCGAGACGATCATCCACGGGGTGCGGGTCGCCACGGGAGCCAGGGGGTACGGCATCGCGACGCTCGCCGGCGGAGCGGTGGCGCTGCACTCCTCGGCGATCGTCGACGTCGAGAGCGTCGGTGTCTTCGGCAAGGGAGGCTCGATCACCGTGGAGGGCACGCTGATCCGCGGCCCGGCGCAGAGCGGCGCCGTCCCGGACGCGAAGTTCCAGGTGACGAGCGAGCGGAGCGGCATCGGCCTCACCCTCGAGGGCGCGACCGCGACCGTCGACAACAGCGCGATCGTCGACTCGTGGGGCTACGGCGCGTACGCGACCGCGAAGTCCACGCTGACCATGAGGTCGTCGGTCATCGAGAACACCCGCGGCCTCCTGCGCAAGATGGCGCCGAGCTTCTCGATCGGCGCGGGGATCACGTCCGGTGACTCCTCGGTCGTGCTCGAGGACGTCGCGGTCACCCATTCGGTGCTCGGCGGCATCACCGCTGGCAAGAACGGCAAGGTCACCGGCTCGGGCGTGCTCGTGCGCGACATGGCCGAGGGCTCACCCGCGCCGTCGGGCGGCGGCCTCCAGGCCGGCTCCGGGAGCAGCATCGAGCTCGATGGCAGCGCGGTCACCCGCGTGCGGGCGCTCGGCGTCGTCGCCTACAGCGGCGCCGGCTCGCGCGTGACACTGAAGAGGTCCACGATCCACGGCGTCGTACAATCGGTCGGCGAGCAGTACGGGCACGGCGTCATGGTGCGGGACCAGGCGCTCGTCGAGCTGCTCGGCACCGCCGTCTTCGACAACCAGGTGGTCGGGCTCGGCTCGAGCGGCGGTCGCGCGCGGATCGCCGGCAGCACGTTCGCGAGGAACGCCGTGGCGGTCCAGGCGCAGGACGGCTCCTTCCTCGTCGAGTCGGCCGACGCCGAGAACGCGGTCGGCGACGGTGAGGTGCGCGTCTCGCCGGACAGCCTCTTCGTGGGTAATGGCGTCAAGGTCGGCGGCGGCGACATCCCGCTTCCCGCGCCGCTCCTACCGTGACGAGCGGCAGCTAGCTGGCGAGGCGGAGCTCCTCGTCGTCATCGAACGGAGCGGGACCCTCGCTCGCGGCGGTCGCCTCCTGCGAGAAGCTCCCGATGCTGTGCGCCAGCTCGTTCGCCTCGGCATCGAGGACGGCTGCGGCTTCCGCCGACTCGACGGCGAGCCGAGCGTTCTGCTGCGTATCGACATCGAGGCTCTGCAGGGCACGCGCAACGTGATCGATCCCGCTCGACTGGTCGGCGGAGGCCTGGGCGATCTGCTGGAGCACGCGGCGCACCTGCCCGACGTCGGCGACGATCCTGGTCATCTGACCGCTTGCTTCCGCGGCGAGGGCGAGCCCCGCGTCGACCGTCTCGGCGCTCGCCGACACGATGGTCCGGATCTCTCGCGCCGACCTCGAGCTCTGCTCGGCGAGGCTGCGAACCTCGGACGCGACCACCGCGAACCCGCGTCCGTGCTCCCCCGCTCGCGCCGCCTCGACCGAGGCGTTGAGGGCCAGGATGTTGATCTGGAAGGAGAGATTGTCGATGACATCGACGAAGCGGGCGATGCCGGCCGTGCCGTCCTTCGCCTCCTTCATGCGCTCCAGCATCCCGGCGGTCGTCCGGCCGCTCCGGCAGGCGAGCTCCTCCATCCGCGTTGCTTCCTCGTAGGCGGTGCTCGTCGTGCGCGCCGTCTCCTTCGCGGAAACGGCGACCTGATCGGTGCTCACCGCGCTCCCCTGCAGACTGGCCGCCTGGGCGCTGCTGCGTCTTGCCAGCGAGGCAAAGGCCTCCGAGAACTGGCGCGAGGTCTCGACGATGGTGGCGATCGACGCCTGCGCCTCCGCGACCGCAGCGCGGGCATGCTCGCCCCTGATCTGCGTTGCCGCCGTCTCGCCCGCTGCCGCCAGCGCGTCACGCCTTGCCTTCACGCACGCGCCGATCAGGATCGCGTCCTCGAACAGGACCCAGGCCGCGTGCTCGAAGATCCGGAAGGGCGCAACCGCGGAGTCGCCGAAGACCGACACCGGAAGCAGCATGCCGCGGAGGAGGTGATCGGACGCGACCACCAGCGTCGCCGTGACGAAGACGCGCCAGTCGCCGTAGAACGAGAACGACGCGAGCGACACGAAGACGAGAAAGTGCGTCTCGACGCGCCCGCCGCACAGATGCGTGAGCAGCGCGGCCATTCCCATCTGGGCTCCGACGACGGCGTGCCGCGCCAGGGCGGAGCTCGGTAGCTTCGCGACCAGGAGGCACGGCGGGAGGGCGAGCGCGCCGCCCAGCAGCAGCGCGCTGAAGACGTTCGGGTGCACGGTGCTGTCGAGGCCTTCCCAGGCGCGCGGGGTGATCCAGGCAGCGATGGCGATCCCGACCACCCACTCGAGGACGAGCAACCTCGCGAGGTAGCGATCGGTGCGCTCGGCCGACTTGCGATCGCGGGCGGACCAGATGGCGTGGGTGCGTTCGGCGAGCTGGTTCATGGGCGTTTTTCGGGGGTATCGAGGGCGCAGCCGAAGACGACGCTCGCAAGCGTTGCCGCGGAGCCACGGGAGATTGCCGCCAGGACGGCGTCCCGGCCGGCGTTCGCACCTTCGTGACCCCGGCCGAGGGTGATCCCGCCGGAGAACAGGAGCTCACCGGACGGCGCATACAGGACGACCTGTCCCGAGCTCGTGGCTCCGAAGGCGTGGGCCAGCGCGTCGCCGTCGTCGTCGATGACCGTGACGCCGTCCATCGCCTTTGCGGCGGCGTGCAGGGTCGTGCTCTGCCAGTCGGCGCCGGCGCCCGGTGGACGGGCGAACACCACGTACGTCCGGACGTGGCCCCTCGTGCGCGTCACGATCCACTCGAGCTCGTGCAGCGTCGCGCGCGTACACGCGCAGCGCGGGTGCGCGAAGACGACGAGCGTGGGGACGGCTGCCTCGAGCGGCAGGGTGCTCGTCGCCGGGAAGCGAGCTGGAGCCGCAGCGACATGCCCCGGCGTGCCGGCGTGTCCGAAGGTCCAACCGAAACCCGCGGCCACGAGCGCGACCCAGGCCGCCGCGGCGATGATCCAGGTACGGCGCTTCATCGGGATCTGGTACGGCCGGCCCGGGGCTCTTCGACAGCCCTCCCGGGACGAGAGCGCAGCGCGCGCGAGCCGTGCCGCGATCAGAACTCCTCGAACCCGCCGTTCGCGACCTTCTTCGTGGGCGCCGGGGCCGCCGGGCGGCGGGGGACGGAGCGGAGGCGCGCGGTGCTCGCGACCGGCGCAGCGGCCCGGCCGGCGGGGCGCGGCTTGCTCGCGGACGTCTTCGGGCTCGCACCGCCGACGAGGCGGAACGCGCCGACGAGCGACTGCAGGTGCGCAGACTTGTCGGACAGGGACGTGGCCGTCGCCGAGACCTCCTCGGTCTGGGCAGCGTTGCTCTGCGTGACCTGGTCGACCTGCGTGACCGCCGTGTTCACCTGGTCGAGGCCGGTGCTCTGCTCGCGGGAGGCGGCGGCGATCTCGGCGACCATGTCGGTGACGCGCTTCACGCCCTTGACGATCTCCTCGAGCGTCCGGCCCGACTCGTTCACCTGGAGGGTGCCCGCCTCGACCTTGCTGGAGGACTCGGCGATGAGCCCACGGATCTCCTTCGCTGCGGTGCCGGTGCGCTGCGCGAGCGTCCGGACCTCGGCGGCGACGACGCCGAACCCCCTTCCCTGCTCGCCGGCACGCGCCGCCTCGACGGCCGCGTTCAGGGCGAGAAGGTTCGTCTGGAAGGCAATCTCGTCGATGGTGGTGATGATGTCGGCGATCTTCTTCGACGACTTCGTGATCTCGCTCATCGCGGAGACGGCGCTGCTGACCACCTCTCCTCCGCGCTCGGCGACGTCCCGGGCGCTGTTCGCGAGGTGCGCGGCTTCCTGGGCGTTGTCAGTATTCTGCTTCACCGTGGAGCTTATCTCCTCGAGGCTCGCGGCGGTCTCCTCGAGGCTGGCCGCCTGCTCCTGCGCGCCGGCCGAGATCTGCTGGGCGCTGGCCGCGAGCTCCGCCGAGGCGGTCGACACCTCGCTCGAGATGCTCTGCACGCTCGTGAGCGTCGCGACGATCGCATCGAGCGAGCGATTCAGCGCGTCCGCGACCTGGCCGACCTCGTCGGTCGCGTGGTGGCGGAGGCGCACCGTGAGATCGCCGTCGGCGACGCGGCCGAGGAGCCGCACGCAGATGCGCAGCGGCACCGCGACGGCCCGATGGATGGCGTACGTGAAGCCGGAGCCCACCACGACCACGAGGAGGAGGAGCAGGCTGCTCACCCAGAGGTGACGCTCGTACTCGGCCTGGGATGCGCGGACGCGCTCGGCGGCCACGTCACGGACGCGCTGCGTGGCGGCCGCGAGCTTCGCGTCGATCTGGGGACCGACCACGTTGGACCGCTCGAGGGCCACCGCGAGGCGGGCCGGGTCACCCGCACGATCACCGGTCGGCGCCACCGCGATGGCATCCTTGATGCTCTGCCACCACTGCGGATACATCTGCGCAGCGTCGCCGAGCAGCGCTCGGGCGCGCGCGTCCTCGACGACGGTGGCGGCGCTGTCGAGCTGCTTGCGGAGTGCCGCGTCGAGCTGCTCGGCGTCACGCTCGTAGCCCTTCTCCTTCGCCTCGTTCAGCTCGATGACCGCATCGCGGGACACCGACGCGAGCCGCAGCCGCGCGGTCAGGAGACCGTCCACGAATCCGAGCGCCTGCAGGTCCGTCTGGAACGTCGCGTCCTGGTTCGCCTTCATCGACCCCGCGGACGAGTTCGCCTCGTACGACGTCAGCGCGCACATGGCGACCATGACGCCCAGGAAGATGCACAGCTTCGTGACAGTCTTGACGTTCGCGAACCAGGTCATAGCGAGAGGGCCTCGGGGAGAGCGGGCGCGAGGCCCTTTCGCTGATCAACGGGCGGCCGCCCGCGCGCGTTAAGCCCCGAGATGCGGTCCCTACTGGGCTGCTCGCAGCAGGGCCGAGGCGATCCGGTCGAGCGGAACGGCCTGCTCGGCACCCCCGCCGAGGAGAGCTTCCTTGGGCATCCCGAAGACCACGCACGTGCTCTCGTCCTCGGCCATGGTGGTGGCCCCGGCGCGGCGCATCTCGAGCATGCCCTTGGCGCCGTCCGAGCCCATCCCGGTGAGGATGGCGGCGACGGCGTTGGGGCCAGCAACCCGCGCGCACGACGAGAACATCACGTCGACCGATGGACGATGGTGCCCGACGGGCGGCCCCTTGATGAGCCGGATACCGTAGCCGAGGCCGCTCCGCACGATCTCGAGGTGCGCGTCGCCGCCGGGCGCGATGAGCACCTGGCCGGAGACGAGCGCGTCACCATCCTCGGCCTCCTTCACGCGGACCTTGCAGAGGCCGTCCAGCCGCTCCGCGAACTGACGCGTGAAATTCGCCGGCATGTGCTGGACGACCACGACCGGCGGCGCGTTCGCCGGAAGCGCGGTCAGCACCGCACGCAGCGCCTCCGTGCCGCCGGTCGAGGCGCCGATGACGATGACCTTGGGGATCGCGCGGGCGGTCCGCGGCGGCACGGGCCGGGTCCCCGACGGGGGAGGCGGGCGGCAGGTGCTGCTGCGGGCCGCCGCCTTCACCTTGGCGACGATGTCGCTCCCGAGCTCGACGAGCGCTCGCTGCATGTCGAGCTTCGGACGCGTGACGAAGTCGAGCGCGCCGAGCTCGATGGCCCTCGCATGGTGCTCCTCGGACAGCGAGGAGATGATGACGACCGGCACCGGCCGCGCCGACGTGAGCTCACGGAGGAAGGTGAAGCCATCGTCCTTCGGCATGTCGACATCGAGCGTCAGCACGTCGGGCGTGAGGGCGGCGATCTTCGCCCGCGCGATGGCAGCGTCCGGGGCGGTCCCGACCACCTCGATGTCCGGGTCGGCCGAGAGGAGCTGCGTCAGCAGCTGCCGGACGAGCGCCGAGCTGTCGACGACGAGCGCCCGGACCTTGCGCTTCATGAGGTACCGAAGAAGACGATGTCGTCCTCGACGGGCCTGACCTGTGCGGCCAGCGCGGCGCGGTGGACGCGCTCGGCGTTGGCGAGCTCCTGGGTGCGTTCGAGGAGCTTCACGAGGACCTTGCCGGTCGTCGTGTCGAAGACGATGGACATCGCCGATATGCCGCCGAGCTTCTCCGCGACGATCGGTATTCCTTCGTCCTCCAGGTACTGCTTTGCAAAATCGGTATTCAGCTGGCCGACGCGGGCGGTGGCGCCGTGCTGGTCGGCGCCTCCGAAAAGCTTGGCGACGAACCGGCGACGATCGCCACCCAGCTTCATCACGGAGTTGATGAGGAGCTCCATCGCGTGGATACCGAAATTGGTCGGCCCGCGCGAGCCACTACGGTCCTCGGGCAGCAGGAAGTGGTTCATGCCGCCGATCCGCGCCTCGGGGTCGAAGACGCACGCCGCCACGCACGAGCCGAGCGTGGTGCGGATCAGGGCCCCCTTCGCGCTCGCGTGGATTCCGCCGACCTGGATGGCGACCTCGCGCTGGCCGCCAGGCGCGATCGAGGCAAGGGCGAGCGGCGGAGCCGAGAGGCGCACCTGCACCGCCGGATCCGGGAGCGTGCCCACCTTCATCACGGCACGGGCGGCGGGCCCGAGCGACCGCGCGCCCGGCACCACCGAGAAGGAGCGAGTCGCCGGAGGCCTCGTGATGATGAGCGGGTTCGACGCGACCGCGCCGGGGCGCAGCGACATCACGGGCGGAGCCATCGAGCGACCCGGGGGGGCGAGCGAGCGCCCGGGCGCGTCCGAGGGGGACGACGCGGCGCTAGGCACGCCAGCGAGCACGTGGACGGTGCTGCCGACCGCGCGCAGCACGCTGGAGAGCCAGTGGAGGTTCTCGGAGTGGCCGCTCATCAGGTAGCCGGTCGGCTCGAGGTGCGCGGCGAGACCACGGAACACGGTCTCCTGGGTGTCACGATCGAAGTAGATGGCGACGTTCCGGCAGAAGACGACGTCGAAGCGCGTCCGGATCGTCCACGTGGACGGCTCGACGAGATTCAGCCGACGAAACGTGACGAGATCGCGCAGCGGGCGGACCACGCGACTCTCGCCGTTCGGCGCAACCTCCAGATACTTCCTCCTGAGTGGCAGCGGGATCTCGCCGACCGCCAGGTCGTCGTACGTGGCACGCTCCGCCGTCTCGAGCACGTTCGTATCCAGGTCGGAGGCCAGGATGCGGATGTCCCATCCGGCGAGCGACCCGAGCGCGTCGGCGAGCGTCATGGCAATGGACCATGGCTCCTGGCCGGTCGAGCATCCCGCGCTCCAGATGCGAATTCGCTTGTTGCCAGTCGTCTGCGCGCGGGCGATGAGCTCCGGGACGATCTTGGTGCGGAGCAGCTCGAAGTGGTGCGGCTCGCGGAAGAAGCTCGTCTTGTTGGTGGTGATGCAGTTCACGAGCTCGCGGATCTCGGCGCCCGACCGGTCCCGCTCGAGGTGTCTGAGGTACTCGGTGAAGGTCGACAGGCCTAGCGCGCGGAGCCGCGGGGCAAGGCGGCCGAGCACGAGCTGCTGCTTGTTCGAGCCGAGCTGGATGCCGGCCACGTCACGGATGACGGTCCGGAGCGCGTCGAACTCCGCAGGCTCCAGTGACAGGTTGCTCACGGCGCACCCAGCGCCGCGACGCCGAGCCCTGCGACCCGGTCGATGTCGAGCAGGATGACGAAGCGGCTCTGCGTCCGGGCAATCCCCTTGATCATCGAGGAGTCCACGTGACCGCCGAAGTCCGGCGCCTTCTCCACGGCATCGCCGTCGAGCGCGAGCACGTCGGAGACGCGGTCCACGACGAATCCGACGGTACGGTCCCCCAGCGAGAGGACGATGATGACGGTGAACTTACCGTGCTGCTCGGGCGGCAATCCGAGCGCGGCGCGCATGTCGATGACGGGAACGATCGCGCCACGCAGGTTCATCACGCCGCAGACGCGCGAAGGAGCATGAGGCAGCGGAGTGAGCGGACACATCCCGCGGATCTCCTGCACGCGCAGGATCTCGACCGCGTACTCCTCTTCGCCGAGGGCGAAGCTGAGGTACTCGTTGCTCGGACCGGCGCTGGGCGCAGTGGCATGGGACACGAGATTCATCAGAACTCCACACTCCGGTGTTGCGTATTCGCCATTCGGTCGTTCATGGGCACGACGCCGCGCCGCGAGAGCGCCTGCACGTCGACGATCATCGCGACGCGTCCGTCACCGAGGATCGTGGCGCCCATCAGGGCGTCGACCTTCTCGAAGTTGGTCTCGAGGCTCTTCACGACGACCTGCAGCTGGCCGAGCACGTCATCGACGAGCAGGGCGACGTTGCCGTCGTTGGTCTCGACGATGCACACGAGCGCCTTCGTGGCGTCCGTCTGCGCGTGGGGGACGCCGAGCACCTCGTGCATGCGCACGATGGGGAGGCTCACGCCGCGTACGTCGATCACCTCGGGCACACCGAAGATTCCTCGGACCTGCCCGGGCGCGGGCCGGAACGACTCGACGACGGAGAGGAGGGGCACGATGAAGGTCTGCGTGCCGACGCGCACCGAGAGGCCGTCCAGGATGGCCAGGGTGAGCGGAAGCCGGAGGCGGAGGCGCGTACCCTTGTTGCGTTCGGTGGTGAGGGTGAGCGACCCGTTGAGGAGCTCGACGTTCCGCTTGACGACATCCATGCCGACGCCGCGGCCGCTCAGGTCGCTGACCGCGGAGGCGGTGGAGAACCCGGCGTGGAAGATGAATTCGTGGAGCTGCTCGTCGGTGATGACGTCGGTGGGCGACAGGAGGCCGAGGCGCTCGGCCTTGGCTCGGATCTTCGCGCCGTCGAGGCCGCGTCCGTCGTCGCTGATCTCGATGACGACGTTGCCGCCCTGGTGCAGGGCCGAGAGGGTGACGGTGCCCTCCTCGGACTTGCCGCACGCGAGGCGCTCGGCGGGCTCCTCGAGACCGTGATCGATGGCATTGCGGACGAGGTGCGTGAGGGGGTCGACGAGCTTCTCGACCATGCTCTTGTCGATCTCGGTGCCTTCGCCCTGGATCTCGAGCTTCACCTTCTTGCCGACGGCATGCGCGGTGTCGTGGACGAGGCGCGGGAAGCGGCGGAAGACCGTCGCGAGCGGCACCATGCGGATCGACATCACCCGCTCCTGGAGGTCGCGCGTGTGACGCTCCATCATGGCGAGGGCCTCCTCGAGGCGTGCCCCGGAGCCCTCCTGCTTCGAGCGTGAGGCCTCGACGATCATCGCCTGCGCGATGACCAGCTCGCCCACGAGGTCGAGCAGCATGTCGATGCGGTCGGTGGCGACGCGGATCGTGGAGGCCTCGGCGACGGCGGCGCCATTCGCGGCGCGTGCGGCAGGCTTCGGCGACGGAGCGTTCGCTGCGGGGTCGAGCGCGGCGGCGGGGGCGGCGGGAGCGGCTTCGTCGGGGACGTCGGTGATCTCGAAGGAGCACAGGTCGTCGACGAACATGAAGACGTCGGCGATGTCGGCGCGCGAGAGCTCGGTGCTCAGCACGACGCGCCACGCGAGCATCATCGTGGTCGGGTCGAGGTCCTCGAGCACCGGCACGGCGCTGGCGTCGAGCTCGCACGTCTCGAGCTCGCCGCACGAGAGCACGTCGCGCAGGGTGCGGACCGGGTCCATTCCCCTCGACATGAAGGCCGCCTTCGGGCGGAACTGGACCTCGACGCGCCGACCATTCTGCGGCCCGTCGAGCACGACCACGGGCGGCGCTGCGGTCCGGCTCGGGACGAAGCTCAGGAGCTTCTTCTTGAGCGCCGAGACCTCCAACGGGGGATCCTCGCCATTCCGCGCGCGGGCGACGAGGATCTTCAGCATGTCGAGCGACTCGAGCAGCGTCGCGCCGAGCACCGGCTCGTACCTGAGCTCGCCCTGGCGGAGCCGGTCGAAGAGGGACTCGAGCGCATGGGTGAATCCCATGATGTCGTTCAAGCCGAACGTGCCGCTCGCACCCTTGATCGAATGAGCGGCACGGAAGATGCGCGCGATGACCTCCGCGTCTTCGGGATTCGCATCCAGCTCGAGGAGCCCCTGCTCGAACGAGGCGAGATGCTCTTCCGCTTCTTCGAAGAAGGTTCCGAGAAGACTCTGAAGGTCGAACGTGACCATCTTCAGCCTGCGATTCGATTCACGACGGACATGATCTTCTCGGGCTGGAAGGGCTTCTGGACCCAGGCCGTCGCGCCCGCGGCGCGCGCTTCCTCGCGGAGCTTCTCGTCCGACTCCGTCGTCAGGAAGACGATCGGCGTGAACTTGTGAGCCGCGACCCCGCGCACGGCGCGGATGAAGTCGAGGCCGTTCATGACCGGCATGTTCAGGTCGGTGACGACGATGTTGAACGGCTGGGCGGTCGCCTTGTCGAGCGCCTCCTGACCATTCGCCGCCTGTGACACCTCGAAGCCTGCTGCCTGCAGGGCCATCGAAACCATCTTCCGGATCACCATCGAGTCATCCACGACCAGCGCAAACTTCGCCAAGAGGTCCTCCTTCTCTTCCGTCCCTGCGGGCACTGCCCTCGTTACGAACCAACCGTCACGCCCCGAGCGCACCTGCGGCCGCGGCCAGCGCGAGCGCCCGGCCAGCGACCTCGGCGTCCGCCACCAAACGAAAGGTCCCGCCATCGCGGCCCACCGTCGCCCGGTAGGCGAGGAGGAGCTGGATCCCGGCGCCGTCGAGGGTGTCGACGTCCTCGAGCGACACGACCACCGGGCACCCGGGCACATGGGCCGCGAGGAGCTGCTCGCGGAGCGTCACCACGTGGCTCAGGTCGGCGTGCCCGCGGATCGTGAGGACGAGCCCCTCCGGGGTGCGGGCCGAGTCGCATTTCACCATGAAGGCCTGTACGGCACTCCCCGGGGCGCTCTTCAGGGGTCGGCCCGATTCGGCGTTCGGGGGCGCGCTACGCGGCGAGGCCGGCGACCTCGACCGCCACGTCGGCGCCGAGGATCTTTGCGACGCGCTCGGACGACGACGAGGTGATGCGCGTCCCCGCCTTGAGGAGGAGGGCGCCTGCCGACGTGAGGATGTCCTGCGCGAGGACCATGCCTTCGCGGAGCGCGCCGACGGTGACGACGCAGTTGGGGCTGGCGCGGACGCCGAGGTGGAGCGCGATGAGGCTGCCGGACTCCCGGTCGCGCACCCAGCACGAGGTCTTCACCTCGGACCGGTCGATGAACTGGACCGAGCCGGGGACGTCGATCTCCGCCGGAAGGCTCGTCGTCATCGTGACGGACTCGGTCAGGCCGACCTGCATGAAGGCGCCGCCCACCGCATTGGCCATCTCCTTGATGATGTCGGCGACGATGGCCTCGTTGCACTCGCCCATGAGCGCCGTGGCGATGGTCTCGATGGCGCGCGCCTCGAGCTGGACGGCCAGGCGGAGCTCGGTGGTGGCGCTGGGGAGCGAGAGCGTCAGCGTGGAGGCGTGCTTCGGGTCGAAGGCCTGGTCGGTCGGGGCAATGGCCTCGAATTCGCGGGAAAACGTGTCACGCAGGCACACGCGGGCGGTCTCGGCGAAGGTCGTCCAGCACGCGAGCTTCGTGTAGGTGGCGATGGCGGGGTTCTCCGCTTTGACGCGCATGCGCAGCGGCTGGCGGAGGCGGGCCAGCAGCTCCTCGCGGCACGCGGGCTTCGCGATGAAGTCGTCGGCGCCGGACAGGAACGCGGCATCGATGGTCGAGGCGACCGCCTTCGAGGTCGCGACGACGACCAGCGAGCCGCCGCTGTTTCCGCGATTGCGGGCGGTGGAGATGATCGCCGACGCGGCGGGGAACCACTCCGTGAGGACGACGTCCCAACCGCGCAGGACGAGGGCCTCGAGCGCGGGATCGCTGGCGAGCACGCCGTGGACCTCGAAGCCTGCGGCCTCGAGCATGCGCTTGGTCGGTCCGATCGCGGAAGCGGAGTCGTCGATGAGCAGTAACCGTCTGGTAGCCAATACGCCCCCTCCTGTCAGACCGATGACGCGACGAGCGCTGGGACGGCGAGGGCAACGTCGAACGACGGCGCCGCGCAATCATGGTTCACCACAGGCTTCGCAATCATCGCGGTCGCTCCCCCCAACACACGGACGGCGGAGGGAGGCCGGATCTTAAGGGCGCGAGCGTCGCAGCACGGCGAACGCGGGCCGGCTCACTGCGTGGGCGGGCGGGGCGTGCTGTCGGGCGTGGTCGCAGGCGAGGCGGTGTCGGTGTCGGATGCGGACGCGTCAGCCGGCGGCGCCGGGGGGACCGGCGCGGCGCGCTTCGCCCCGGCCTTGGGGGCGATGCTGGGCTGCTTGGGCTTCTGCATCCAGAACTGCTGCCCCTTCTGCCGGGCGAGGTTGTCCTGCATCTGGAAGAAGCTTTCGCGCGCCCTTTTTGCGTCGTGTTTCGAGGCCACGGGCGCTTCTTGCTCGCGATCGCCCGCGGGCGCAAGCGGACGCGTGATCGCCGGGAAATGCTCGCGCTGACGGGGCGGGCGGGCACCGGGTCGAGCCGGGCGCGGGCGACCCCAAGGCCGTTCCACTCGGGGGCGGAATGTGGTGAGATCGGCGCTCCGGAGGAGTGGCCGAGTGGTCTAAGGCAGCGGTTTTGAAAACCGCCGACGGTGCAAGCTGTCCAGGGGTTCGAATCCCTTCTCCTCCGCCGAGATCTCAAGTTCTTCCGGCGCGAGAGCGGAGAAGCCGACGCGCTGCGCGATCTCTTCGGCGCTCACGCGGCTCCGTGGATTCGATCTACGATCGGCCCTCCCTTGGAGTAGCTCAGCGGTAGAGCAGCAGGCTTGGACCTGCAGGGCGCAGGTTCGAATCCTGCCTCCAAGTCCATGAAGAATCGTCTCGCCCGCCCCTTCGGTGACCTCCCCACGGGGGCGCCGTGACCGACCGGAAGCTCACCGTCAACCCGGCGTATGTTGTCGGGCAATTCACCCGCGCGCTCGCGAGCGCGGAACGCCACCCCGACGCGGCAGTACGCGGACGAGCAAGCGAAAGGGCTCGCCAGTGGCGTCAAGTGATCGACGGCATGATCAGCGGGTCGCTCGGTCTCGGCTCCCGGACGCCGGTCGAGGCGACACCCGCGTGGGCGACTCTCGAGGTTGCACACGGCGGGTTCGCCACGGGTAGCCTGCTGGCTGGCGGGGCGCTTAAGGACCACGAGACCGTGCTCCTCGAACGCCTCGATACCAGCGGTGTTGGACGCGGCCGGACGGCGCTGAACCTCTACTACCTCGGTGACGCGGGGCGCGAGGAGCTCACCGCCGCGCTCGAGAGTGGTTGCTATCGCATCAACGTCCCTGAGGAGGGCGCGCTTCCAACCGTGGCATGGTTGGTCGCGCACGGGGCACCCGACTTGGCGCAAGAGCTCCTGGATACGATCACGCCGTTCTTCGACCGACTCCGCTTCTACCCGGTCCCGAACGAGAGAGCGCTCGTGACCGGGACGACGGTACGGCTTCAACCGATCGGCAAGACGGCGGATGCCCTACGCGCGACCAGGCAGCAGCCGCGTGTCATGGTCATGAACGAGGCCCTGACCATCTGGGCTCCTCTCTACGATCGAGCCGTCGCGCTGCTTCTCGAAACCGTCGAGGGACCCGCGCCTTCGCTGCGCACGAACGACGCCGGCCAGCTGGTGCGTCGCCCGGATGGACAGCCTTACGTGGACGGTGGTTGGCCGTGCCGGACCTATCCCGCTGGGTGGTCCCACAAGGCGCAGACTCTTCTCGAGGACTACCGACGAGAGCGGGCCGCTCATTCCTTGTCGACGAAGCCGGAAGGAACCAAGGAGAACTTCGCCCGCCTCCGGGCCTACATCGAACGGGCCGTGGTCGACCCGAGCGAGCTCACCGGACGCGACGTGGGGATGATTCGCAAGATCCTCGCAGCGTTCGCCACTCGCCGCGGAGCGCCTGGCTCCGCGAAGCTCGCGAACCTGCGTGCGAAACAGGTGGACGTCGGCAGTCGCCCGACCCACGGCGCTCTTCGCAGGGTGGTGCTGGATCGACTTGCGGCATTCTCCCCGGAGGACGGCGTTCCGTCGCTCGACGTCGTCGGCGCTCCGGTGACCGAAGCCGAAAGCAGTCGGCTTCACCTCGGTGTCGGACAGCGGATGCCGAGCAGCGTCATGCGGAAGCTGCAACGCTCACTCGAGGCACCGGTCGAAGAGCTCGTTCAGCGAGGCGTGATCCCCTCCAGCGAGAGCCTTGGTCTCGTGCTCCCTCAGATGACGTCCCGCATTCGCGCGGCAGGGATCGCGGACCCGGCCCTGAGAAGACTCTATGCGGCGGTCTATGCAGCCTTCCGCCGTCGTCGGTCCCTCCTCCTGTTGAACCTCGAGCACCAGGTCGAGCTCGAGGAACTGCCCTGGATCCGTGCGATGAGCCCGTTCCGAGAGCGAGAGACCTCCGCTCGGGAGACGGCCCTCGAGACTCTGAGACAACTATCGCTGCTCGCCGTCACCTCCTTTCCGCAGACCATCCTGCCCAACAAGCTTCTCCAGGAGCTTCGAGCTCTGGCGACGAGCTCGGACCTGAGCCTGCCACTCGTCGAAGAGCTCGCAGCGGACATCTTCATGGGCGAGTTCTCCGAGAAGTTTCTTCGCGCGGCTCGAGCGTCAGCCAGACTGCTCGAGGGCAGCCTGTACGAGCGGTATTACGGCGTCTCGTTCGCTGAAGTTCTCGCAATCGACGATGTTCAGAAGGCGGAGTACGGTGCGGCGTCCTCTCCGTCCTTCGCCGCTCTTTGCAGGAGACTGGCCCGCGCACACAAGCCGACGAGATGGTCGGTTGCGCGGAACGGGACGATCATCGAGCAGCAGCAGATTCTCACGACTCACAATCTGGCGACGCTCGTTGCGGGGGCGGGACTCGAGGACCGGCTCCGGGGTGACGTCCCCGACCTCGCGCGCCGATGTTTTGTCTGGGTGTGCCGCCAGCAGCAGCTGAAGCGCAGGGACTGGAGAGCTCAGCTCCAGATGCTCAAGAATACCGCCTACGCATGGCGGCAGATGCTCTTCTTCCTCTCGATAGGTGACAGCTCCGTCGAGGAGCTCGTTCGATGGGCAGAGGAACACTTCGAGCGCCAGCCCGCGCCGTTCCGAGCGCGCTTCGGCCCGGCAACTCGCGGTCTTCGCTTCATTGCTGGAGGGGGCCGATTCGACGACGCCGGGGTCGCTCCTGATGGCGGCAGGCGCTTTCTCGGATGGACCACCGAGAGCCACTGGGCGCTCGGTCCCGATGAGAACGAGAACACCGCCCGCTCCACGTAGGGTGCTCGGGCCGGGTGACGCCTACGCCACGCCGATGACGCCGCGCAATCGGTTCGCTCTCGCGCAGCCCCTGCGTCCGCGCGGGACGTGGCAGAGGGGGCGGCGGGGCTCGGGCGCGCGGCCTGGAGGTTGCGTTCGGCTCGTCATGGAAGCGTTCCTCGCGAGATACCCAGGCGCCTCGACCGAAGGACGATGAAGCTCGCGTTCACGTTCCTCCTGTCGGTTCACGGATTGGGCTTTGCGCTCGTGCTGCTCGGGGTCGCCTGGGGCTTTCTCTCCACGGGGCCGTTCAGCCTGCGCGCGGAGTTTAATCGCCAGGTAGCGCGCGGTCTCGCACGGAGGACGCCCCAGGCGCTCGTCACCGAGCAGGACCTCGCACTGCTGCCGGCCCCCGTGCAGCGTTACCTGCGCCACGTCGGCGTGGTCGGGCACCCGCGGGTACAGAGCTTCCGGGTGCGCTTCACGGGGCGAATCCGCAGTGGCCCGAACGCGCCGTGGCTGCCGCTCCGGGCCGAGCAATACAGCTTTGCCGACCAGCCCACGCGGCTCTTCTTCATGCAAGCTCGGATGTTCGGGCTGCCGGTGGAGGCGTTACACGAATATGTCGACGTGCAGGCGTCCATGCGCGTGAAGGTCCTGTCAGTCGTAAGCATGGTGAATGCGCGCGGTCCGGCATTCACCGCCGCAGAGACGGTCACGCTGTTCGACGACATGTGCGTGATGGCGCCTGCCACGCTGATCGACACCGCCATCCGCTGGGAGCCCGTCGACGCGACGCACGCCCGCGCCGCGTTCACGGCGGCGGGTCACACGATCACGGCAACCCTGATCTTCGATGACGACGGACGCCTCGTCGACTTCCTCTCGGATGATCGGCCTTCGCTGGATGGTAACGGCAAGACGTTCACGCGCCAGCGCTGGTCGACGCCGCTCGGTCGCTACCGCGCCTTCGGCCCGTACCAGCTCGCCTCGCGCGGCGACGCTCGCTACGAGGGTCCGCAGGGCGGCTACACGTATGCCGAGTTTGCAATGGAGAGCATCGAATACAACGTCGGCGCGCAGGATTGAGGGATCGTGCGTCGTTCGTCAGGCCGAGGCCGTGAAGTAGGTCCCTTGCTCGAGGTCCTCGAGCAAGGAGCGATGCTCCGGCTGCCAGCCGAGCTCCGTCCGGGTACGCGTGCTCGACGTCGGGCGATCGGCGGCGACGAACATCGCGAGCGGGCCGAAGTGTGCCGCCGCTTCCTCGGGTGTCTGCGCGACGAGCGGCACCCCCAGCTTCCGGGCGATGACCTCGGCGATGGCGCGGACCGGCACACCTTCCTCGGCGATGGCGTGATACCGCGCGCCGGGAGCTCCCTTCTCGATGGCGAGCCGATAGGCCGATGCACAATCGAGGAGATGGACCATCGGCCAGCGCTGCGCGCCGTCGCCCACGTAGGCGGAGATCCCCTTTGCACGCGCAATCGCGATCAGTGCCGGCAGGAAATGTCGGTCACCGTCGCCGTGCACGACGCCGAGGCGAAGGAGCGCGATCCGTGCGCCGCGCGCGGACGCCTCGGCGGCAACGGTCTCCGTCACACGCGGCAGCGATTGCAGCGCGTCGTTCTCCTCGGTCCCCACGCCGCGGGCATCGATCGCGAACGCGCCCGACGTGACGAGCAGGAGACGCTCGGACCCTGCAACCGCAGCGCCGAGCGTCTCCACCGCTCGCCGGTCCACCTCGCCGCCCTTCACCCAGTTGCCCAGGTCGAGCTCGAACGCCGCATGGATGACCCGGTCGGCGGCGAGCGCGCCGCGCCGCAGGCCGTCGAGGTCCTCGAGATCGCCACGCTGCACCTCGGCACCGGCGGCGACGAGCGCTCGCGCCGCTACTTCCGAGCGCGCGAGCCCCGTGACGCGATGACCCGCACGGACGAGCTCCGGGACCATGACCTTGCCGACGAACCCCGTACCGCCGGTGACGAACACGTGCATCGCGACTCCTTCCATTGATGTCGACGACGATGTCGACATCGCGAAGGTAGCGATGTCCCGGCCGCACGCGAGGCAGTAACTCGCGGTTACTACCAACTTGTGGTAACCGGTCGGTTACCGACAAATGTCCCTTCGTGTACGAAAGAACAAGGCCGTCATTCCTCCGGCGTGTCCCATGGACGAGGCGGCGGGCCTCCTGAGCGGCGCGTGGACCCCGCACGTGATCTGGTACCTGAGCAAGCAGCCGCGTCGCTTCGGCGAGCTGCGGAGGGACATCCCGAGCATCTCCGCCCGCGTCCTCAGCGCCCGGCTGCGGGAGCTCCAGGCGAAGGGGGTCGTGACGTGCACGCCCCTCGCGACGAGCCCGCCATCGGCCGAGTACGCCTTGACGGAGCGCGGCCGCGAGATCGTGCCGGCGCTCACCATGCTCGTCGGCGCAGCGCTGAAGCTCGGTCTCGCGCGCCGGTTGCAGTAGCCTGGCGCGCATGATTACCCTTTACGGTTTTGCCCGCGTGAATGCGGGCGCGCGCGGCAACACACGTGACCTGCGTGTCCTCTGGGCGCTCGAGGAGATCGGACTGCCCTACGAGATTGCGGGCATCGACCACCCGAACCACGATCTCGATGCCCCCGCGTTCCGGGCGCTGAATCCGTTCGGCCAGCTCCCGGTGATCGAGGACGACGGGGTCGTGGTGTCCGAATCCGGCGCGATCCTGATCTACCTGGCGCGCAAGAGCGGCCTTCTGATCCCGCGCCAGCTCGAGGCCGAGTCACAGGTGCTTCGCTGGTGCTTCACCGCGCTGACCACCATCGAGGTCCCGGTGCTCTCGCTCTGGTTCGTCGACCTGATGGGTGGCAAGGGCAGCAAGCCGAGCGAGGCGTTGCATGGCTGGGCCGAGATGCGCTTGCAGCAGCTCGACGGTTGGCTCGCAGGTCGCGAGTTCATCGCCACCGACGGCTTCACCGTCGCCGACATCCTCATGACCCACGTGCTGGACGCGGGGACCGACGAGAAGATGCTGAAGTCATATCCGAACCTTCTTGCCTACCGCACGCGTTGCACCGGCCGTCCGGCCTGGAAGAAGACGGTCGCGGCGTACCTGGAGCGAGTCGAAGCCGCCTGACGCACCAACGCCCGACGCGCCAGCCTCTTGGGCGACGCTCGCCGGACGAGACCGGTGAGAATGTTGCCGGGGTGCACGGCGAAGCTGAGGATTACGTGCTTTTCGCCTCGCGCATCGAGGCCGCACGCGAAGAGCACTCGCGCCCGCCTCGCGGGCTCCGAGGTCGCGCGCCTCTGGCACGGTCCGTGACAAACACTTTCGGCTGCACGGACGGCGCGGCGAGCCGTTGTCCGATCCATGAATCCCCGCCGCAGCCAGCTCAGGTCACTCCGCGCGACGCTCCCGGGTGCGGGATGCGCGGCGTTCATCGTCGCCCTCTGCTTCGCAGGCGGCTGCGATCCCGGAGTCTCGCTCGAGACTCCGACCGACGCGGACGCGGGGATCGTGATCGCCGACGCCGCCTCCCCCGACGCACGGATCGTCGTTGCGGACGCTGGCCCGGACGATGCGGGCGACGTCGCCGATTCCCATGATCCGCCGGATGCGGACGCCGAGGACGCGTCCGCGGGCGATGCTTGCCCGGACGGCGGCTGCCCGGTGGTGTGCCCGTCGACCCAGATCGCCTGCGACGGCATCTGCATCGACCCCGCGTCGGACCGAGACCACTGCGGCGCGACGCTGGGCTGCGGCGAGTCCGATGCCGGAGCTCCCGGGGCCAGCTGCGCTGCCGGAATGGTCTGCTCGAGCGGCAGCTGCGAGGCCAGCTGCGCAGCCGCCCTGTCCACCTGCGGCGGCACCTGCGTCGATGCCCAGCACGATCCCGCGCATTGCGGATCGTGCGACAAGGCCTGCAACACCGCCCACGCCACGAACGTCTGCGTCTCCGGAGAGTGTGCGCTGCTCGCCTGCGATCCGGGCTTCGATCGGTGCCCGCCCAGGTGGACCGGCCTTCCGCCCACCTCCTGCTCGCTCTTCGCGTCCGACGTTGCCAATTGCGGATATTGCGGCCACGAATGCGTCCTCGCCAACGCGACTCCGGCGTGCACGGCGAGCGCCTGCGCCATCGTCTCGTGCAATGCCGGCTTCACCGACTGCAACGACGACCCGAGCGACGGCTGCGAGACGGCCGGGACGACCTGCCCGACACCCAAGAAGATCTTCGTCACGAGCGCGGTCTATCCGGCATCCATGGGCGGCCACGCCGGCGCCGACGCGAACTGCGCAGCCGCCGCCACCGGGGCCGGCCTCACCGGAACGTTCCTCGCCTGGGTGAGCGACGATGCAACGTCACCAGCGAGCCGCTTCGCCCACACGACTGTTCCCTATGCCCTGGTCGATGGCACCATCGTGGCCAATGGCTGGGAGGGTCTCGTCAGCGGCAGCCTGCGCCACGCCATCGACAAGACCGAGTCCGGCGGTGCGCCCGCGCCGCCGCAGGTCGGCATCTGTAACGTGTGGACCGGGACGAGCAACTCCGGCACGCCGATGTACGGTAGTTGCTCGAGCTGGAGCTCGGTCACCCAGGCGGCCGGGAACTCCGGCTGCGCAGGAAACTCCTCGCTGAGCAACGGCGCATGGACGTGCCAGTGCTCCGGCGCAGTGTGCAACGCGCAAGCCGCGCTCTACTGCGTCGAGCAGTAGACGGCAGCGGGTCACCTCACCAGACCAGCGGACGAGCGGCGCGCACCCCGGGTCAGCCACGCCGTCGCTGGAACTGCGGTAACGTGACGAGGGTGGGAAGCGACTTCAGGATCCGGACGACCGCGGAGGCCGAGCCGCGTGGTGTCACCGGAGAGCCTGCTGAAGAACAGCGCGCGGGTCTATCGCCTCTACGACAGCATGGGCGTTGCCGAGATCCTCGAGGCGAGGCCCGGCATGACGCGCGTCCGGTACCACTCCTGCGTCGGCTACGACGCGAACGTCTTCGAGTCGTCGATGGGCGGGGCCATCGGCATCCTGGAGGCATGCGGCGCCCAGGCGGTGCGGGCCCTCGTGGTGGCGGGCGGTACCGACGACGGCGACGAGATCGTGTTCGAGCTGCGCTGGGTCTGACGCCTTTCGCGCGTGGCGGCAGACCTGCGCGCGCGCTGGCGCGGTCAGCGCATGCGGTCGGCGGCGACGAAGTACTGCTTGGCGTACTTCACGAGCTCGCCGGGCGACGGATGGTCGACGGTCTCGACGCCCACGACCCGGGGCTCGAGCTTCGCATCGTGCTGGTGCAGATGGCGAATGAGGCCGAGCTTGGCGGTGGACGGTCCGACGACGAGGATCTCCTCGCTATCGGAGATGAGGCGCGCGATCTCGTGGAAGAACTTCTTCGCGTCGTCCGGGTGGCCCTTCGCGTCCGAGTGCTTCAGGTGATGGTGCGTCGGCGCGGTGAGGGTCGCCTCCTCGACGCTATCGGGGGAAAGGTGGAAGATGCGGGCTTCGTGGTGATCGAGCCACACGACGACATGCTTGGACATGATGAGCTCCTTCTCAGCTGGGCGCGAAGTCGACGACGACGCGGGAGGGCACCTTACCCTGCGCCAGACGCTCGAACACGCTGTTGATCGATGAAAGTGGCTGTAGCTCGAAGTCGGCCTTCACCTTCCCCTCGGCGGCAAACGCGAGCGCTTCGGCCATGTCCTGGCGCGTGCCCACGAACGAGCCGCGGATCGTGATACAGGACGCCACGACGTCGAAGAGCGGCACCGGGAAGTCGCCGGGGGGCAGCCCGACGAGAACGCAGGTCCCCCTTCGGCGGGTCATGCCGATTCCCTGCTTGAACGCGGGCAGCGAGGGGGCGGTGACGAGCACGCCGTGCGCGCCGCCGCCGGTCTCCTTCTTCACGGCCGCGACCGCATCGCTGCTCCGCGCGTCGACCACGAGATCGGCACCGAGGCGCTTCGCGTGCGCCAGCTTGCCTTCGTCGATGTCGACCGCGCAGACGTGGAGGCCCATCGCTTTTCCGTATTCGATGGCGAGGTGCCCGAGGCCGCCGGCACCCGAGACCACCAGCCATTGGCCAGGTCGTGCGCCGGTCTCCTTGATGCCCTTGTACGTGGTCACTCCGGCGCAGATGAGCGGGGCGGCCTGGGCGGCGGTGAGCCCGGCCGGAATGCGCGCGACGTAATCCGGGTCGGCAAGCAGGTATTCTGCGAATCCGCCGTTCTCGGTATATCCGCCGAAGCGCGCCTCCGGACACACCGTCTCGGCGCCGCCCAGGCAGAACTCGCAGTGCCCGCAGGCGGAGTACAGCCAGGGCACGCCGACGCGGTCACCTGCCTTGACGCTCTTCACCGCCGCGCCGACGGCGGCGACGATGCCGATCGCCTCGTGACCCGGGATGAACGGAAGGCGCGGCACGACCGGCCAGTCACCGCGCGCCGCGTGCAGATCGGTATGACACACGCCGCAAGCCTCGGTCTTCACCAGGATCTGGTCGGCACGCGGAGACGGAATCTCTTGCTCGCGGAGGACGAGCGGCTTCCCGAACGCCTCGACCATCGCAGCCCGCATCTTGGTGGTCATGAGGGCGCCGCGCTGCACCACGCGTGCCGTGCGCGGTTCTCCGCCTCTTCGGTAGTGGCGACGTGCAAGGTCTGCGCGTCACTGCGGATTGTGCGTGCACGGCCGAGGTGTCGGCGCCTCCTCGACCGAGAACCCCGAGCAACTCGGCTACCCGGCACGATCGATGCGTTGCCGCCGGCCATGAGCCGAATCATCGGGATTGACCTTGGGACCACGAACAGTGTCGTCGCAGTCATGGAGGGCCGCGAGCCGAAGGTGATCGTCAACGAGGAAGGGGCGCTCATCACGCCGAGCGTCGTTGCGTGGGCCGAGAAGGGCGACGTGCTCGTCGGGCAGATCGCGAAGCGCCAGGCGGTCACGAACGCGGAGAACACCGTATTCAGCGCCAAGCGCTTCATCGGCCGGAAGTTCGACGAGGTGACCGAGGAGCGGAAGCGCGTGCCCTACAAGCTGGAGCGCGCGGCGAACGGCGATTGCGCATTCTCGATCCGAGGAAAGACGACGAGCCCGCAGGAGGTCAGCTCCAAGGTGCTCGCGAAGCTGAAGAAGGCGGCAGAGGACTATCTCGGGGAGAAGGTGACGGAAGCGGTGATCACCGTTCCTGCCTATTTCAACGACGCCCAGCGCCAGGCCACCAAGGATGCGGGACGCATCGCTGGTCTCGACGTCAAACGCATCGTGAACGAGCCGACCGCCGCCGCGCTCGCCTACGGGCTCGACAAGAAGAAGGACGAGATCATCGCGGTCTACGACTTCGGGGGCGGCACCTTCGACATCTCGATCCTCGAGGTCGGCGAGAACATCGTCCAGGTCATATCGACCAACGGGGACACACACCTCGGCGGCGACGACGTCGACGATGTCGTCGTGGACTGGATGGCGGCGGAGTTCCGCAAGTCGAGCGGCATCGACGTGAGCAAGGACAAGATGGCGCTGCAGCGTCTTCGCGAGGCCGCCGAGAAGGCGAAGATCGAGCTGTCGAGCCTCCAGGAGACGTCGATGAACCTGCCGTTCCTGACGGTCGGCCCCGGGGGCCCGGTGCACCTCGACCTGCGGCTGACGCGGGCAAAGCTCGAGCAGATGATCGAGCCGCTCGTCGAGCGCACGATGGAGCCCGTGAAGAAGGCGCTCGCCGACAGCAAGAAGACCGTCGCCGACATCGTCGAGGTCGTGCTGGTCGGCGGCTCGACGCGGATTCCGATGGTGAAGAACGCGGTCGAGAAGTTCTTCGGAAAGACCCCTCACCAGGGCGTGAATCCGGACGAGGTGGTGGCGGTCGGTGCGGCGATCCAGGCGGGCGTGCTCTCGGGCGACGTGAAGGACATGGTCCTCCTCGACGTCACGCCGCTCTCGCTCGGTATCGAGACGATGGGAGGCGTGATGACGGTCATGATCCCGCGAAACACGACGCTGCCGACGCAGAAGAAGGAGACCTTCTCGACGGCGGCGGACGGTCAGCCGAGCGTCGAGGTTCACGTCCTCCAGGGCGAGCGCGTCGAGGCGCAATCCAATCGAACTCTCGGTCGCTTCAGCCTCGACGGCATCATGCCGGCCCCGCGCGGCGTGCCGAAGGTGGAGCTGGCGTTCGATATCGACGCGAATGGCATCCTGTCGGTCAACGCCAAGGACCTCGCGACCGGAAAGGACCAGCACATCACCATCACCGCGAGCTCCGGGCTCAGCGAGGCCGATATCAAGAAGATGGTCAGCGAGGCCGAGGCGCACGAGAGCGAGGACAAGACGCGGCGCGCCGAGGTCGAGCGACGCAACAAGCTCGACAACCTCTGCTACACGCTCGGGAAGAGCATGGGGAGCAAGAATGCCAAGATCGCTCCGGCGGACCGGGCGCTGCTGGCGACGCTGATCAACGATGCGCGGGACGCTCTCGAGCTCCGGGACGACGCGAGGATCACGCAGGCCATCGAGAAGCTCGAGAAGGAGTCGCAGCGCATGGCCAGCGCCGCGTATCAGGAGGCGTCGGGCGGGTCGGGGTCGGCGGAGGCGCCTCCGCCGGCCGGGAAGAAGGGCGGCGTGGTCGACGGGGAGTTCGAGCAAGCCCCCGTCTGACCTCCTCAGGAGGTCGAGATCTGCAGCTTCACGAAGTCGAGGACATGGGTGACACCGGGCGCCGCCCACGCGGCGGCGGCGGCGTCCTCCATGGATTGCCAGGAGGACGCGTGGCCCGTCAGGGTCACCGTGTGGCCGGTCGTGTGGATGTGGATGGAGCTCGTGTCCTTGGCGGCCTGCCGCTCGAGCGCGGCGCGGATCTGGTCCTTCACCTCCACAACCGGGGGACGCGTGGTCGTAACTGCGACCTCATTCCTCAGAACCTCAACCCCGGTGAGGCAGCGCACGGCGTTTTCCGCGGCTTCGCGCTCGAAGTTCCAGCGTACGTCGCCCTGGAGGGTCACGACCCGGCGCTCGACGTGAGCGGTCACCGAGCTCGGGACGGTGACGTTCGAGCGGAGGGCGTTCTGCGCGGCGGCGGCGAGGTCCTCGTCCGTCCTCTCGTGGTCAGGGGCGAGCTTGACGGTGAGCCGCTGCGCGATGGCCTTCACTCCGTAGATGCGCTTCGTGGCCACCTCGGCGGCGCACTTCTGGGCGTAGGTGTCGACGGCGCCGAGCAGCGTGACCGCGCCGTCGTCGACGCTGACGCCGACCTGCGCGGCGTTCAGCTCCGGGTCCCACGCGAGCTCCGTCTCGATATCGAGCTTCAACTGGCGGTCCGTCTTCGTGTTCATCATGGCGGGCCTGCAGCACGCCTCGTGCCGCATCGGCGGAACGGCGGGAGCGGGGGCTACCCGCGACGAACATCATGCACCCCCGCGCGCCGATTGCGCGCCCCCCGGGGCCCTCCTGGGTTGTTGTCGCCGGTGCTGCGGGGGCCGGCGGGGTGACGGCGGCACGGCCGATGCATCCTCGCGCTGCCAACATGAAGAAGCCCACGCGCGCCGTGCCGGACGAGAAGACCGCGAGTCGCCGGCACCAGCACGAGGCCGAGGGCGGCCTTGGCGGCGCGCTCGCCGGCGCTGCTGTCGGCGCAATCGCCGGCCCGCCCGGGGCGCTGGCCGGGGCGATCATCGGCGGGGTCGTGGGGGCGCTCGCGGTCGCTGCCGTCGACCAGGATCTCGGGGACCAAGCGGCGGTCGACCGTCAGCTCGATGCGGACATCGGAGTGAGCGGCGGCGACCTCGGGGCACCGAACCTGCGCCACCCGCCGGCCGTGCGCGGCGTCTACTCGGCGCAATCGGCCGGCGCATCGGGCGAAGCCGGGTCGTCCCCGCCCGAGGGGCCGATGCAGACGCCGGAATCCTGACCTCGGTGGTCCACGCGCTGCCCCACCACCTCGTCATCGACGTGCTCACGGGCCTCTTCCTGTTCGCGCTCGTTGGCACGTTCGTCGCGCTGGCACGGGCCTATGCGGGGACGCAGCCGCTCCTCTTGATCGCCATGCCAATCCCGATCGCGTCCGTGCTGATCGTGCTCATCGTCATCCACGACCGCCGAGTCGCGGGCTCCTGAGTTGTTGTCGGCGGGGACCAGGCACTGGACGTGCAGGTCGGTGCGGCATGCAACCCAACGCACGCAACGCCTACTTCACCCGCAGCCGCGTCCTCAAGGCGCTGTCCGACGACGAGATCGCGAGCGTCAGCACCGCCGAGACCGCGGACCGGCTCGACAACGGGGACGAATATCTCGATCTCGAGCATCTCGAGCTCGGCGTGCGCCAGGCGAACCCCGCCGGCACGCCCATGGGACGCGTCCTCCCGCGCAAGGCAGTCCACGCGAAGACGTGGTCCAAGCTGCTCGCGAGGATCGATGCCTTCCCCGGCGAGAATTCATGACCGCTCCCTGAGCGCCGCCGCGGTTCAAGGGGCCCAGGTCAAGGCGGCGTGAGGGCGGCGGCACGGCTCGCGCAGCGAGCGGCGCCCTCGGTGTCGCCGCTCGCCTCCAGTGCCGGGGCCAGCATCGTCCACGCGCGCGCGTAGTCGCTGATCGTGATCGCGGCCCACGTGTGCCGTGCCGGCAGGGTGGGCTCGAGCTGCATGCTTGCGAACGCCGCTTCGTTCGTCGTGACGAGCGATGCGACCGAGGGGAGCTCGTCAGGCCGCCGGACGATCCGGACGAGGGGCCCCAACGGGTAGCTCGGAAGCTTTGCCACCGCCGGAGCGAAGAGGTCGGTCACGAACACCGGACGACCGGTCGCCAGCAGCTGCTCGACGAGGGCTCCCGACGCGAGCGATGGCGCGCCTGTGCCGGGTCGACGCTGGCCGTGGACGACCTCGAATCCGAGCTGCGCGCTCACCTGCGGGGGATACCAATCCGTCAGCAGGAGCCGGGGCGCGATGGCGGTGACGTCGGGCCGCTCGCGCAGGGCGCAGCGCGCGTAGAGGAACGCGCTGACGCGATGGTCGCCGGTGTGGAGCACGATCGAGTCCGGGGGCAGGAGCGCCATGACGTTGCGCAGCCAGAGGTCGACAGTCGGGCGCTGCCGCTCGCGGAGGTCGGGATAGGAGAGCGCCGCGCGGGCGAAGACCACGGCCGCGCCGGCACCGAGAATCACGCGGGTGAGCGCTGAAGATGGCGCCCCGCGCTCGGCTGCCAGGGCGCGGGCACACGCGTCGATGGCGAGGGCCAGCAGGATGGCCGCGAGCGCCAGCGGCAGCAGGTGAAAGCGCTCGGTGACGAGGAGAGCGGTGCCTCGCGCGGGAAGGTTGAAGCACGCGACGAACAGCGGGCCGGCGAGGAGAAAGGAAGCGATGAGCAGCAGCAACGGGAGCTTCGGGCGCTTGCCCTGCCGGAGCGCAACGACAGCTGCCATCACGAGGACGAGCAGCGAGCCGGGCAGGTCGGTGACGAGCTGCTCGGCGAGCAGCAGCACGTGCTCGAGTGGCTCGAGCGGAGCGTCGGAAATGCCAAGTTGCGTGGTGCCGTACTCGGCTCTGAGAAAATGGTCGAGGAGTCCGCGGATTGTCCGTGGGTCACCCCAGACGCAGCCGGCGCGGAGGGGCGTGCGGCGTGCCGCCAGGAGCAGATAGGCATAGGGGGACAACCCGAGGAGCAGCGCGCCGAGCGACCGTGCAACGGCTGCCGCGCGGCGGCGCGAGCGGCTGATGGCGCGGACGAACGCGAAGAGCCCGAGTGGCGCCACCAGGACGATGGAGTGGTGGTTGGCGAGTCCAAGCCCGGCGAGGAGCGCGAGGAGCAGGGCGCGGAGTGGCTCGCTCGCGCGGGGCGGCGCCTCTGCAGAGAGCCCGACGATCGCCATGGCAAGGAGGACGTTGAGGGTGAACACCTCGGCGTGGGTGGCGAGATCCCAGGCGAGCGGGCCGGCGGCATAGAGGAGGGCGGCAAACATCGCACTGGCACGACTCGCTCCCCAGGCGCGCGCGGCCCAAGCCAGTGCGGCGACCGAGGCGCTCGCGACCACGGCGGTGACCAGCGCTGTGCGGTGGGCGGGCGACGCGGCAGGGAGCCATCGCAGCGCGCGCTGCAGGATCGTGAAGAGCGGGTACCCCGGAGGGTGGAGGATCCCGCCGGCGGAGAGCTCACCAGCGTCACCTCCGAGAAGGTCGGGTGAGCTGGTGAGGAGGTAGGTCGTGAGGACGGTGAAAAGCGCCGCGACCTGCAGCCCCCCACCCCTCCCCCACCTTCCCAGCGATTTCATCAACCCAGGAGATGGTATTCGGCGAGCGCCGGGAGGTCGATGCTTCAGGGAAGGGCGCCGACAGCCCGGGTAGGGCGGTGACAACCCGGGTGACGTGAGTTGACGCTTGACCCGTGAGGGGGGTTGACGGCGTCCTGCGATGCGGCCGTCGCGCTCCACGGACGTCGCGGGCTCATCCGCACAGGCCCGATGGGCGACATGACGCTCCCCGCGACCCCTGACATGCCGAACCGCCGGCAATGAACCCGCCCTCGCGCCCGGCCCCAATTCTACGCGGGCGCGGACGCGGCGACGGTTCAGTGGCCCGGTACTTCCGGCGCCGCGGATCGCTATCATCCCACAGGCCTTCGCTCCTTCCTTCCCCCGTCCGGGGTTGTGGCCCACTACCGCGCGGCGATGGGCAGCACCGTCCTGGGTTAGGGGTGGCCGCGCGACGCGTGGGGGTGGCCGGGCCAGCCGGTGGGCCGGCCCGGTCAGTGGCGGATGCCCGAAACGTGCAGCGGCGGAGTGCTGCGCGGAGCGGCCCGGCACTTGCCTTGCGCCACGGCGGACGCACGCGGAGCAATCGGATGACAGCAGCACGTCAGGTCGTGCCGAACCGTACCTATCTGATCAGTCGACGCTGCACTCAGCGGCAGATGCTGTTGCGTCCGGACGTCGACACGGATCGAATCTACCTCTATTGCCTTGCCGAGGCGGTGGAGAGGTACGGTGTCGTGCTCCATGGCTTCATTGCGATGAGCAACCATCAGCATCTCGTCATTCGAGATCCGACCGGTAACTTTCCCGACTTCCTCGCGCACCTGAACAAGATGATCGCCAAGACGATGAACGTGCTGCGCGGTCGCTGGGAGAACTTCTGGGCGACCGAGCAACCGAACGCGGTTCATCTGGTTCAGCCCTCGGACTGTTTTGACAAGCTCGTCTACGTTCTCACGAATCCCGTCAACGACCATCTCGTCGAACATGCACGGGATTGGCCAGGCGCCTGCTCGTTTGGACTCCACTTCTCGGGTCGGCCTCTCACCATCGCACGGCCACGCCAGTTCTTCGATCCGGACGGGAGAATGCCCCCGCACGCTACGCTGCGCATCGAGCGCCCCCTCGGGTTCGAGTCCCTCAGCGAGCTGCAGTGGACTGCCAAGCTTCAGCGCGCGATCAGCTCCGTGGAGGAGGACGCGCGACGGCGGCGCCTGCGCGACGGCTTACGCGTGCTCGGCCGAAAGGCGGTCTTGCGTGTCAGCCCCACGGACGTGCCGTCCAGCATGGCGGAACGGGGAGGGCTCCGCCCGCACGTCGCCTGCCGCAACGGGGCGGCACGGCGGAACGCGCTCGCATCCCTTGCGGTGTTTCGACGCCGACGACGCGAGGCACTCGAACGACATCTCGCGGGTGAGCGGGATGTCGTATTTCCCTATGGGACCTTCCGCGCGCGAGGTTTCATCGTGATTGCCGACGATGACGCGGAGCTCCAGCGCACACTGGACCGAACCGTGGTCTCGGCCCCAGGCGTGACGCGCACCGTTGCAGGGTCGGACCAGCGAGACGCTCGACGAGCGCCGTCCTTGGCAACGGCCTGAGGTCGGGCTCGAGGGACGGGCCGCGCCGACGAGGGACGAGCGAGCGGTCGAGCGGAAGGCTCGTGCTGTTGTGGAGCTTCGCTCGCGAGGGAGGGTCCGCGAGTGCGGCGGAACCGCTCCGGTCGCAGTGCGGTCACGTGCGTGTAAGGTCGTCACGAGGAGACCGCAGACCGAGCGAAACGTGCGGCCGGCGCATCGGAGCACGCGCAGGTCGCCCGCAAGCGAGGGGCGCGTTGCCGGCCGAAGGAGCAACTCGCACCGCGCTGACGCCCTTTCCTCTGCCGCGCCGGCTCAACCCAGGAGAGCATGCGACCACAAGCCAGGAGCGTAGGACCAGGTCGGGCCCGCTGAGCGTGGTACATTGCGGCGCAGGTGACCTCGTGAAGCCTCTTCTCTCCGGGTTCGGCAGCCACTTCTCGAGCGAGGCCGTCGCAGGCGCCCTCCCCATTGGACAGAACAGTCCGCAGCGGGTGCCGTTCGGGCTCTACGCGGAGCAACTGAGCGGGACCGCCTTCACGGCGCCCCGCGCGGAGAACCGGCGCTCGTGGCTCTACCGCCTACGGCCGACGGCGAGTCACGCGCGCTTCGAGCCATACGGACGACATTCGCTTCTTCGGACGGCACCTTTCAACGAGATCCCGCCGAGCCCGAATCGGCTGCGTTGGGACGCCATCCCGATTCCTACCGAACCGACCGACTTCGTCGATGGGCTCCTCACCTATGGTGGCAACGGCGACGTGGCGGCCGGGCATGGGATGGCGGCGCATTCCTACGTCGCGAACCGCTCGATGGAAGGACGTGTCTTCACGAACAGCGACGGTGAGCTTCTCATCGTGCCACAACTCGGGGAGCTCATCATCGATACGGAGCTTGGCTCGTTCTCCGTCGCGCCGCTCGAGATCGCAGTCATTCCGCGGGGTCTGCGATTCCGTGTGCGCCTTCGCAGCGACAGCGCGCGAGGGTACGTCTGCGAGAACTATGGCAGCCTGTTCCGGCTCCCGGAGCTCGGCCCGATCGGCTCCAACAGCCTTGCCAATCCCCGCGACTTCGAGACGCCCCACGCGCGTTTCGAGGATCGTGAGGAAACAACCCAGGTGATCCAGAAGTTCCAGGGACAGCTGTGGACGACGACGCTCGGACACTCTCCGCTCGACGTGGTCGCTTGGCACGGGAACCTCGTGCCCGTGCGGTATGATCTCCGGCGGTTCAACACGGTGAACACCGTCTCGTTCGACCATCCCGATCCGTCGATCTTTACCGTCCTCACGTCACCGACGGAGATCCCGGGGACTGCCAACTGCGATTTCGTCATCTTTCCACCGCGGTGGATGGTCGCCGAGGGGACCTTCCGCCCGCCTTGGTTCCACCGAAACGTGATGAGCGAGCTGATGGGCCTCATCGTCGGTGCGTACGATGCCAAAGCGGAGGGCTTCGTGCCCGGGGGGGCCTCACTCCACAACCAGATGTCCGGGCACGGCCCCGACCGCGTCACCTACGACAACGCCGTGAATGCCAACCTCGTGCCCCACAAGATCGACGGCACGATGGCGTTCATGTTCGAGAGCCGCGCGGTCATCCGTCCGACGCGTTGGGCCACCGAGACCCCGCTCGCTCAGGCGTCCTACGACGCGGTCTGGGACGACTTCGCGAAGGCGAAGCTGCCCGTCTGACGGAGAGGGACCGGCGCCAGCGCCCCGTCCTGGGTTGTTGATTCAACCGCAACCCGGGACAGAACGCGCTCCGCGGCGGAAGGTCTCCTCCTCAGCGCTCGAGGGCACGGCGGGCGCCGCGAGGGCGCGCCGCTCGTCCGAACGGCCGCCCCTCCGCTCGCTTCGACCTCAACTCAGGACAGGTCGAACACCAAGACTTCGGCGGCGGCGGCTCCCGCGATCTCCAGCCTACCCGGGGCGGCCACCGCGACGGCATCGCCGGCGTTCAACAGCTCGCCGTTGACCGTCACGCTGCCCTTCGCGACGTGCAGCCACGCGTGCCGGCCGGCCGGCACCTCGAAGGTGGTCTGTTCACCCTTGTCGAACAATCCCGCGTAGATGCTGACGTCCTGGTGCACCGAGATGGTGCCTTCGCGGCCGTCCTGGGTTGCGACAACGCGCAGCTTTCCGCGCTTTTCTTCGGGGGAGAATCGCCTCTCCTCGTAGCCGGGGGCGTACCCGGACTTGTCGGGCTGGATCCAGATCTGGAGGAAGTGGACCGGTTCCTCCTTCGAGCCGTTGAACTCGCTGTGCCGGACGCCGGTGCCCGCGCTCATCCGCTGGACGTCGCCGGGGCGAAGGACGCTACCGGTGCCCATCGAGTCCTTGTGCTCGAGCGCGCCCTCGAGAACGTACGAGATGATCTCCATGTCGCGATGCGCGTGCGTACCGAAGCCCTGGCCGGGCGAGACCGTGTCGTCGTTGATGACGCGAAGGGCGCGGAAACCCATGTGCTTCGGGTCGTGGTAGTCCGCGAAGGAGAACGTGTGGAAGCTGTCGAGCCAGCCGTGCTGGGCGTGGCCTCGTTCGTTCGCGCGGCGGATCGTGAGGTTCGTGGTCGTCATGGGAGGCCGTTCCTTTCGAATGAGCCCAAGGTAGTGCCGGTCCAGCGGCGCCGGAATCCTCGGCGACGTGACGCCTCTCATCACGAGGCATGATGGGTCAGCGCTCCAGCCCGACTCCCCACGCTGCGCACAACCCAGGAAGGGTGGTGGCCAGCCATTTGATGATGGGTTTCTTGCGGAGGCCGGCGGGGAAGACCAGGGCGAGGGGGAGGCGGTGCTGCTCGGCGCTCCAGGCCTCGAGCTCCAGGCGGAGGAGGTCGCCGCGCGCGAGGTCGTCATGGACGAGTGCTTCCGGGAGGTTACCCCAACCCAGGAGGCCCGCGATGAGCTCGCGTTTGGCGGACAGGTCGGCGACGCGCCAGGTTCGGGCGGAGAGGACGCCCTGGTCGGGGGAGCGGGGGCCGCCCGTGTCGCGCTCGCTCAGCACGATCTGCGTCTCGCCAAACACCGCAGCGTTGGGGATTGGCCCCACCATCGCGGCCAGCCGGTGCCCGCGGGCGGCGACCGGGACGAGCAGCACCGAGCCCACGGCGACGCGCTCCAGCGCCTCGGATGCGGCGAGTGGCGTCGCGATACCAACGTCGCAGTCGCGACGGGCTACCCGCGCGCCCACCGCCGCCATCGTGTCGGTCTCGATGCGGAGCTCGAGCGCCGGGAACGCCTCCTGCATGGCGCGCGCGAGCGCCACGAGGCCCCGCGGAGGGAAGACCGCGTCGACACACAGCGCGAGCCGCTCCGCGTGGCCGGTCTCGAGGCCTTTCGCGATGTCGCGCAGCCGGTCGACCTCGCCCAGCACCCGTCGCGCGGCCGAAACCACCGTGTGCCCGCGGGCGGTGAGCACGACCGACCGCTCGGCTCGGTCCCATACCTTGAAGCCGACGAGAGCCTCGAGGCCCGCCATCGCCTGGCTTATGCCCGATTGGGCACGACCCAGGTCGCGGGCGGCGGCCGAGAAGGTGCCGGCGTCGGCGACTGCGACGAGCACGCGCAGCTGGTCGAGCGTCACCCCGTCGAATGGCTGGGTCTTCTTCCGCATCTCTCGCATGGCCGCGCCGCGTCCTGGGTTGTTGTTGGAGCGTAGCCGAGGCGGGGGCGGGGGGGGGCGAGTGCGCGCGGCGGGCGGGGGCAGGCGAGCACGATGGTTGCAGCGCGCCGCCGGGGGCGCCATGTCATGGCGATGCCCGCACCCGACCTCGAACGCGACCTGCATGCGAGCCTGCTCGACCTCCACAAGCACCTGCTGGACGTGACGCGCGCCCGCTACGAGAAGGACCACGGGCCCGTCGGCAGCCCTGGCGAGTACCTCCAGCTCGTCATCGGGCACGACAGCTTCGCCTGGCTACGGCCGCTCTCGATGCTGCTCGTCGAGCTCGACGACAAGGACATCCTCGCCGAGGTCGGCGGCGCCCGCGCTCTCGCCGAGCGCACGTTCTCGGACGGGAACGTCTTCTACGACCGGCTGCTCGACATCCTCCGCGAGCACGAGTCCCTCGCCGCCCCACACGCGGAGGCGATGCGCGCGCTCCAGGCGCTGCCCGCCCGCGAGCTCGACGCCTGAACCGCCGTCACACGTGACGGGGCGCGAGCCGCACGATGCTGCCGCTCGGCGGGATCGAGGCGCTCCGCGAGTCATCACCCAGACTGGCATTCCCCGCCTGGGGAAGCAGCACCGTGAAGCGCGTCCCCTTGCCCCGCGTGCTCGTCACCTCGACGCGCCCGCCCGACTGGTCGACCATCTCGCGGACGATCGCGAGGCCGAGCCCCGTCGCGCCGAGCGCCTGCTTGGTCGTGAAGTACGTGTCGAACAGGCGGTCGACGTTCTCGGGGGCCACGCCCGGTCCGTTGTCCTCGACGACGATCGCCATCGCGGCGTCGCCGCGACGCTCGACGCTCACCGTGATCCGCGGCTCCTCGTACCCGTCGTCGAGCGACGGAGCGCGCGCCGCCTTCAACATCTTCTCGTCGAGCGCCTCGGCCGCGTTCTTGAGCAGGTTGATGAGCACCCCCTCCATCACGCCGCGGTCGGCCTCGACCTGAAGCGGCGAATGAGGGAGCACGAGATTCGTCTTGGCGCCCTTCAGCACCCCCGCCCTCCGGAGCAGCTCCACCGTGCTGCACGCGAGCATGCCCATGTCGAGGTGCTCGACCCGCGACCGCCGCGGCCGCGAGAGCTCGGTCAGTGCCCGCGTGTGGTCCTGCATGCGGTTCTTCACGAGGCCGAGGACGCCGATGTCCTCGCTCGCCGGCACCTCGCCGCGGTCGATCTGCGATTGCACGAGCTCGAGCGAGTTCGAGAGGGCGCTCACGAGCGTCCCGATCTCCTGCCCGATCGAGCCCGCCATCGTCCCGAGCGTCGCCTGGCGACCGAGCCGCGTCATCTGGGCGTCGACCCTGGGATGGCGCGAGACCTCGGCCGACGCGATCGCCTCCTCGAGCGCGCTCGCGAGCACCGCCGGAGGACAGGGCTTCGTCAAGAATCGATGCACGCCCGCCTGGTTCACCGCCGCGATCGCGTTGGTGACGTCCGCGAAGCCCGTCAGCAGGATCCGCGTGGTATCGGGGGCGCGACTACGAACTTCGGTGAGGAGCTGGATGCCATCCATCTTCGGCATACGAAGATCGGAGATGACGGCGAGGAACGTCGTCGTCGCGAGCACCTCGAGCGCCGCGGCGCCGCTGGTCCGCGACACCACCTCGTAGTTCCGACGCAGGTGGAGGGCGAGCCCGTCGAGCACCTGTCGCTCGTCGTCGACCAGGAGGATCCGGGGCTTCACGTCACCGCCCGGCACGTCGGTCTCGGTGCCGGCCATGACCGTGGGGTGCAGTGCGACGTCTTGATTTGCAGCGTTCTTCTTCATGAGTGTTCCCCTCGAGTCCCCTCGGTCCTCACGCGGCCTTCTCGGCGTCGCGTTCCGCGACGAGCGCGGCGACCCTCTGCTTCATCTCTTCGATCTCGGAGACCGTCGCCGACCGCAGACCGCCGAGGACCTCGTCGTTGATGCGCTCCGCATGGTGGACGGCGGCCACCGTGGGCGGCCGGCCCACGCAGTCGTCGTGATGGCGCCCGACCGCATCGATGACGGTCGCCGGCAGCCCCCACAGCGCGAGCAGATAGGCGCCGACCTTCGCGTGGCGCGCATCCTCCATGGCATCGGGCATGCCGGAGGCGAGCACCAGCTTGCCCACGTCGTGCAGCATGCCGGCCGAGAAGGCGTCGCGCCGGTCGCGCTCGGGCGCGAGGTCCGAGGCGAGCGAAGCCACGAGCTGCGAGTGCTCGTGGAGCTGCTCGCCGAGCTGCCGGATGTGCGGAGAGATCGTCTTCGGGTCGAAGAGACCCGTCGACAGCGTCAGGCATTTCAGGGCCTCGCGGCCGAAGAGCGGGATCGCCTGGGTCACCGTGGTCACCGAACGACCGGCACCGAAGAATGCCGAGTTCGCCAGCTGCAAGACCTTCGCGGTGACCGCGATGTCGGACGCGATGACCGCCGCGACGTCGACCGTGCACGAGTTGTCGTCCTCGAGCACGCGCACGAGGCGGGCGTACGTCTGCGGGAGCGGCGGCAACGCCCCGAGGCTCCCGACCAGCGAGCGGACCTCCGGGTCGGCGACGAGATCACCGAGCACGCACGCCCGCGCGAGCACGCCCTCGAGCTCGGCGAGCCCGCAGGGCTTCGTCAGCGACTGGTGCGCATACGGAATGACGGCCAGCGCCTTGTTCCGCTCGGGATCGCCGGAGAGGACGATGCGGACGGTCTGCGGGTGGTGCGTCCGCACGTGCTTCAGCAGCGTGACCCCGTCGACCCTGGGCATGCGCAGGTCGGTGACGATGACGTCGTACGAGCCGAGCTCGAGGAGCGCCAGCGCACGCTCGCCGCCGAGCGCAAACTCCATGGCCCAGTCGTTGCGGTGCTTGCGGAGCGAGGCGCGGAGCCCGTCCAGCACGTTGGCCTCGTCGTCCACGAACAGGATGCGCTTCATGGGGCCGAGGCGCTTCCCGCCGCCGGCTCGAGCGGCAGGCGGATCTCGAAGATCGTGCCGCGCCCGCGCTCGGACTCGAAGGTCAGCGTGCCGCCGTGCTTCACGACGATCGACCGCGCCATCGTCAGGCCCTGGCCCGTCCCCTTGCCGACGGGCTTCGTCGTGAAGAACGGATCGAAGATCTTCTGCGCGAGGTGGGCGGGGATGCCCGATCCGGTGTCGGAGATCCGGATCACCGCCCACTGCTCGTGACAGTAGGTCGCGATGTTGATGGTGCCGCGCTGCTCCGTGCCCTCGACCCGCTCGCCCACGGCGTGCGCCGCGTTGACGACGAGGTTGAGGAACACCTGGTTCAGCTCCCCGAGCTGACACGGCACGAGCGGGAGCTCACCGAGGTCGAGCTCGACGTCCGCCACGTACTTGTACTCGTTGCGGCACACGACGACGGTCGACGAGAGCGCGTCGTTCAGGTTCGCCGGCGCCTTCGACTCGCTGCCCGGATGCGCGAAGGCCTTCATTGCCCGCACGATCGCCGCGACCCGGCTGATGCCGTCGAGCGATCGCTCGATCGCGCCCGGGATCTGCTCGACGACGAACTCACCGTCGGCCACGTTCCAGACGCGCCGGAGCTCCGCCGCCTCGTCGAGGACGCCGTGGCGCTCCAGCACCGCGGGCAGCTCCACGACGCGCGCGAGCACCGGGAGAAGGTCGGAGAACGCGCCCTGCAGGAAGTGCACGCTGTCCGACAGGTACTGGATCGGCGTGTTGATCTCGTGCGCGACTCCCGCGGCGAGCTGACCGACTGCCTCGAGGCGCTGGGCGAGACGGAGCTCGCCCTCCACGCGCTCGCGCCCGGCCTTCTCCTCCTCCAGCCGATCGTTCGCCTCCGCGAGAGCGGTCAGGGTCGTCGCGAGATCCTGCGCGGTCAGCATGAGCTGATCGTTGGCAGTCTCGAGCTCCATCGTGCGCGCGCTGACGCGCATCTCGAGCTCCGCATTCATGAGCGCGAGCGCCTCGGCGCGTCCCATCGTCAGCGGCCGATAGCTCGGAACGGGCATGCGGCCGGACAGGGAGCCGAGAGGAACGCTCGGTCGCGAGGGCGGCTCGTGGGCCTCCGGCGCGGCCGAGGAGCGATGATGGGAACGCGACGCGCTCATCGAGCGAGCCGCGGGCCGTGGGCGATCTGGATCATGCGACCTCGTGCAAGGGGACCACGAGTAGAGCGGCCACCTCGCCGCTCCCCTTCAGGGTCCTCCTCGCCGATCGCGCGGAAAAGGTCTTACATCCGGCTTCGGCCGTCGACGTGCTTGATCGTCAGCTTCTCGGGGTCGACGTCGTCGAGGCACCGCACGTTGATCGCCACCATCGGCGTTCCATCCGGCATCTTCCCGCGGGCGAACGAGGTCACGCCGCACGTCTTGCAGAAGAGGTGATGGATGACCTGCTTGTTGAAGAGGTAGTCCGTGAGGTTGTCCTCCCCCGAGTGCAACGTGAAGGAGGCCTCGTCTGCGAACGTCAGCAGAGTGCCCTTCTTCGTGCACATCGAGCAGTTGCAGGCGATCGCCGAGTCGGCGGCGACCTTCACCTCGTAGCGGACCTTCTTGCAGTGACAGCCGCCGGTCTGGACGCGTGCTTCGCTCATCGGCTCAGTCTACGCGCCGCGCCTCACTCCTTGGAATCACATCCGCTCGTCTGGAGGCACTGCGACGCGGCCTGGCAGCCGGCGCTCGAGCACGCTGCGTCGGCCTGCGCATCGCAGGTGCCCGTGAGGCACTGCTCGCAGGCGGCGTCGGGGGCCGCGCCACCGCAGAACGTCGCGGCGCAGACGCTCGCGCAGGCGCCGCCGGCCTCGCACGCGCAGGCGCCCCACGTCTGGTCGGCCGCCGCGAGCTGCCCGCCGCTGGGCGCGTCGCAGCACGAGAAGCACGCGTCGTAGCTGGTGGACGAGGAGCAGTCGGCGGCGGTCGGAGCCGGCGTGCTGCCGCCGGCGTCCGGGCTCGAGGTCGGGGTCGAGGAACCCGGGTTGCTGGGCGGCGTGCTGCTGTCGGCAGAATTCTTCGACGACGACGGCTTGTCGGTGCCTCCGGAGTTGTCGTCCTCGCCCTGGTCGGTGACGGTCGCGGGAGCGCTGCAGGCAACGGCGACGAGGGTGAGAGCGAGAGCGAAGAGCATGCGGGGCGAGCGGTTCATCGGGACCTCCGGGGTTGTGCCTCGACCCTGGTGCAGACCTCGGACCACGCGGGCCCCGATGTAGGCTCACCCCCATCCTGACGGCGTTTCGCAGGCGACAGTGCTCTGCGAGAGCCGATGATCACGATCCAGGGGGGAGCCGCGGCCCCCTGGAAGGCGTGATCCGGCACCCTCGGAGCACTCCGCCGTGGCCGATCTCGCGTCGCCACGAAAACAGCGATGCTCACGGAACAACAGGGCTGATCACCCCACGGCACTGTCCTTGCGTCAGTGGCCATCCGTGACGATGACGGGAACCACGACGACGTTCGCAGCCCCTCGCAAGGCGGCGCCCCCCGCGGAGGCGTCGGGCGAGACCCTCGGCGGCGGCGAGCGCTACGAGCTGCTCGGTGAGATCGCGACCGGCGGCATGGCCACGGTCTACCTCGGTCGCCTCCGCCGTCCGATGGGCTTCGCGCGGCTCGTCGCCGTGAAATGCATGCACCCGCAGTACGCGAAGGACCCGTCGTTCGCGTCGATGTTCCTCGACGAGGCTCGCCTCACGGCGCGTCTCCGCCATCCCAACATCGTCCCGACGCTCGACATCGTCGCCGACGGCGGCCACCTGCTCATCGTCATGGAGTACGTCGAGGGCGAGTCGCTCTCGTCGCTCCTCCGCCTCGTGGGCGACGCCGGCGACCGCATCCCGGTGAACGTGGCCTGCGCGATCATCCACGATCTCCTCCTCGGGCTGCACGAGGCTCACGAGGCGACCGACGACGACGGCGCTCCTCTTTCGATCGTGCACCGCGACGTGTCTCCCCAGAACGTCCTCGTCGGGCTCGACGGCCTCGCCCGCGTGCTCGACTTCGGCGTCGCGAAGGCGCGCAGCCGCGTCCACCACAGCAACGAGGGCGAGATCAAGGGCAAGCTCCCGTACATGCCGCCCGAGCAGCTGTTCGGCGAGGGCGTCGACCGCCGCTGCGACGTGTACGCGGCCGGCGTCCTCCTCTGGGAGGCGCTCGTCGGGCGCCGCCTCTTCGAGGGCGGCAGCGAGGAGTCGCTCGTGCGCCGGATCGATGCTGGCGACGTCGCCGCGCCGAGCACCCTGGCGAGCGGCATCTCGCCCGAGCTCGACGCGCTCGTCCTCCGCGCGCTCTGCAACGACGCGGACGGCCGCTTCCCGACCGCGCTCGCGATGGCCGAGGCGCTCTCCACGATCACGACGCTGCCGCCGCGCACCGAGATCTCGGCCTTCATCAAGCGGTTCGCGCCGCCGCGCACGCTCCCGGGGGATGCCCCCGCCTCGTCGCTCGCCCTCGCCTCCGAGTCGGGGAGCCGCGGCGCGCTGGTCCGCGTCCTCGAGCGCGCCACGCAAGCGGCGGCGCCGTTCCCGTCGACGCCGCGCGCGTCGCGCCCCAGCCTCGTCGGCGTCGAGACCGCCCCCCGGCCCGTCGCTCCGCCGACCTCCCGCCTCACGATGCTCTTCGGGGTCATCTCGTTCGCGCTCGCCGGCGTCCTCGTCGGTCGCACGATGCAGCCGGAGACCGCGCACGCCGAGGCCGCACATCACGCGGCGGCGACGACGATCAGTGCCGCGTCGGTGGTCCTCCCCCAGCCGGTGCCCGCCGTCACGACGGTTGCCGTCGGCGACGAGAGCGCCGCGGCCGTCGCGACCGTCACCCGCCCCACGGCCCGGAAGCCCGCCGCCCCGCTGGCCGCGAAGCCTGCGGCGAGCACCGCCGTCGCGCCCGCCGTCGTACCGCCGCCCGCGGCCGACGCGACGGTCTCGTGCCGCGTCCCGTACGTCGTCGATGGCGAAGGCCACCGCCACTACAAGGTGGAGTGCCTGTGAGCGGCCGCCGCCTCGTGACGGCCGGCCTGCTCCTCGGCGCTCTGACCTCGGCCGGAGCGGCACGCGCCGACGACGTCGCGAGCACGAAGGCCGCCTGCGTCGCGCAGCTGGATCGCGCGCAGGCCCTGCAGAGCGCCCGCAAGCTCGAAGGCGCGCGCGCCGAGTACCTCGCGTGCACCGCCGACGCGTGCCCCGAGCTGGTGCGTGAAGACTGCACGCGTTCGCTGGTGGAGCTCGATCGCTCGCTCCCCACGCTGGTGTTCGCGGCGCGCGAGGGAGGCCGCGACCTCGTCGACGTGCGCGTCCTCCTCGACGGACGCGCGGTCGCATCGGCGCTCGACGGTCACGCGGTCCCGGTCGATCCCGGGCTGCACAGCGCCCGGTTCGAGCGGCCCGGCGGCGGGACCGTGGAGATCGGCATCGTGGCGCGCGAGGGCGAGAAGAACCGCGCGGTCAGCGCCTCGTTCCCCGCGCCGCTCGCGCCGTCTCCCGCGCCCGTGAAGCCGAGGACCGAGTCCGGACGCTTCCCGACCCTCCCCGTCGTTCTCGGCGGCGCGGGCCTGCTCGCCCTCGGCGGATCGTTCTACCTCCGCCTCGACGCCAACGCCGATGCCGCGCGCCTCCACGAGACGTGCGCCCCCGCGTGTGACTCGTCGGCGCGTGACTCGCTCGGCGACAAGCTCGTCGTGGCGAACGTCGCGCTCGGCGTGGGGCTCGGCGCCCTCGCGCTCGCCGCTGCCACCTGGCTCTTCGACCCCCGACGCTGACGCTGACGCTGACCTGAAAGAGGCTCATCCCATCATGGACCGTTCGTTCGTTTCTCGCCCCGGTGACATCGCAACTCTTCGTCGCGAACGCTTCGCGCGCCCCAAGCCGACCGGCGATGCCGCGTCGACGTTCGTGCTCGCCGTCGTCGAGGGCCCGGACACCGGCCTCGTCATCACGCTGGACGCGAGCGGGCCGCGCGCGCTCCTCGGGCAGAGCCCGGTCTGCTCGCTGCGCCTCACCGATCCCGAGGTCTCCCGCCGTCATGCGTCGCTCGCCGTCACCTCGACGCACCTCCAGCTCATCGAGCTGGGCTCGACGAACGGCACGACGGTGAACGGCGTCAGCGTGAAGGAGGCGAGCCTCCACGGGGGCGAGGCGATCCGCGTCGGCCGCACCGTCATCAAGGTGCAGCGCGAGGCGCCCCGCTTCGTCGAGCTCGCCCAGGCCGCGTCGTTCGGGCGCGTCACCGGCGCGAGCTCGGCGATGAAGAAGCTGTACCCGGTGCTCGCGAGCCTCGCCGCCACCGACAAGGCGATCCTCCTCGAAGGCGAGGCCGGCACCGGCAAGGAGCTCGTTGCCGAGGAGCTCCACCTCGCGAGCCGCCGCAAGGACGCGCCCTTCGTGACGCTCGACGCGAGCGCGCTGCCGACCCAGGAGCTCGAGGGCCGCCTCTTCGGCGCCGCCGGTGAGCCGGGCCTGGTCGAGCAGGCGCGCGGCGGCACGCTGTTCGTCAACGAGGTCGGCAACCTCTCGCGCGACGTGCAAGCCAGGCTGAAGGATCTGGTCGGCGCGGGCGAGGTCCGCGTCATCGCCGGCACGCGCCGCGATCTCGACCGTGACGTCGCGAGCGGCCGCTTCGCCGACGATCTCTTCTTCGCGCTGGCCGGCGGTCGCGTGGAGCTGCCGCCGCTCCGCGAGCGTGACGGTGACGTCGCGCTCCTCGCCGCGCACTTCTGGAGCGAGCTCGCCGAGAACGGTGCCGACGCGGAAGCCGAAGCCTCCGGGCTCCCCGAGGACTTCCTCCCGCGCTTCGAGCACTACCCGTGGCCCGGCAACGTCCGCGAGCTGAAGTCGGCGGTCGTCGCGCGCAAGACGCTCGGCGAGCTCGGCCAGGCCTACCGCTCCGAGGAGGCGAAGAACGCCGGCCTCGACTTCATGAGCGCGGTCATCGAGGACGACCTCCCCTTCCCGAGCGCCCGCGAGCGCGTGGTGAAGGAGTTCGAGCGGCGCTACGTCGAGCGCGTCCTCGCGCGCCACGGGGGCAGCGTGACGAAGGCGGCCCGCGCCAGCGGCGTCGCCCACCGGTACTTCCAGCTGATCCGCGCGCGGCTCAAGTGACGAGGCGCGCCCTCCTCGTCGCTGCCCTGCTCGCCGCTCCGGCGTGCGCGGCGCCGTCGTCCTTCGACGGTGTCACGGGCGGCGTCAGGGAGGACGACACGCTCGAGGCGCCGCGGCCCGTCTCACCGGTCTCGGTGTCGATGGTCGCGTCCTCGCGCCCGCGGCTCACCTGGTCGCTCGCCCGCGGCGCGACGGGCGCGGTGGTCGAGCTCGCGCGGACGCGCGACTTCGCGAAGGAGGTGAAGACCTTCTCCGCCGCCGGCTCCGAGCTGAAGGTGCCCGCGGACCTCGAGCCCGGCATCTGGTTCTGGCGCCTCGGCAGCGCGGCCGGCGCGGCGGTCGGCACGAAGCGCAGCGTCGTGTGGGAGGTGCTCGCGCGGGGGCCCGCGGCGCATGGCGAGTCGGACGCGCCCTCGCGCGGCCTCGTCGACATGAACGGCGACGGCCTCGCCGATCTGCTCGTCGCCGCCACCGCCGACGACAGCGGCGACGCGTCGCCCGTCGTGCTGTTCTACCCGGGCACCGCCGACCGCGGCTTTTCGAGCGGCGGCAAGGAAGGCTTCCTCGGCGTCAGCGGCTCGGCGTACGACGGCCCGATCAGCCTCGGCGGCGGCACCGATCTCGACGGCGACGGGTACACCGATCTGCTGGAAGCCGGCAGCTACGCGCACGTCGACCAGGGCGCCACGTGGTTCGACGCGAGCGTCACGTACGCGACCGGCGGCCGTTCCGACCTCACCTTCGATCTCGACCGGGGCGGACCCCTCTTCACCGGCGCGCCGTCCAGCGGCGTCCCCTCGGTCCGGGAGGGCGGCGACGTCGACGGGGACGGCTACGGCGACGCGGTCGTGGGCATGGATGACGTCGGTTACGTCGTGCTCGGCGCAGTGGCCACGCTCTCCAGCCAGCCGGCGCTCCTGCCGATCGGACCGGGCGCGAACGTCGGCGCCCCCGGGACGACGCGCGTCGCCTTCGGCGGCTTCGACGCGAACGGCGACGGCCTCTCGGACGTGGCGTTCTCCTTCGCGAGCGCCTACGAGCCGAGCGCCCGCGCGTTCGTGGCGCCCGGCGATCGGGGCGAGCGCGTCGCTGCGCCCACGATGCTCGACGCTCCGGAGGCGAAGCGGGCCGTCGCCTTTGCGGCGGGCGACTTCGACGGCGACGGCCTCGACGACCTCGCCGTCACGACGCCGCTGTCCGGCGCCTCGCGCCTCTGCGTCTGGTACGGCCGTCGGGACACGCTGCTCGCCGCCGGCCCGTGCCTCACCGCGGGGCCGGGCGAGGTCGACCTCGGCGCGAGCCTCACCGCCGCGGACCTCGAGGGCGACGGCGTCGACGAGCTCCTCGCCTCGGTGATGGTCGGCGGAGTCGCAGGCGTACGCGTCGTGCGCATCGTGGCCGGTGCGGCGAGCGCGTCCGCGATCGGCGACCCCGGCCTCGGCGTGCGCCTCACCACGATCTGGCCGGGCCGCCCGGGAAAGGCGCGCTGGGCGGCGGCGGCCGCGGACGGGACCCGCATCGCGATCTACGAGGGCACGGTGCTGCAGGAGACGCTCGCCGGGCCTCCTGGCACGGTGTCCGGCTTCGGCCGAGGGCTTCGCTGATCGGAAGCGCTCTCGCGCCGCCGCGGTCCGTCGTAAGATGCGAGGCGAGACCCATGTTCGAGGACATCGACGACAACAAGGAACCCCGCAGCGCCCCGCAGACGTTGTCGATCGATCGCGCGTCGAGCGATCGCCTCCTCGTCTACGCCATCTGGACCCGCAACGAGGCGGTCGGGCTCGGCCCGGAGCAGTCGTGGGCGGTGCTCGCCGAGCGCTACCCGGAGGATGCCCGCTTTCTCCTGTTCCGCGCCTACGAGGAGCTCGCGTCGGGCAAGAGCAGCGCCTGGACGCCCACCACCTTCCTCGCCGAGGTCCGCAAGGTGCTCGACGGCTCGGGCGGACGGCTGAACCCCGAGGTCCGCGATCTCGTCGCGCTCGCCGAGGACGAGCTGCACCCCCTCGGCGAGGAGGACGCCGCGCGCCTCGACCGGATCCGCGCGCGCGTCGGTCTCCGCTCCGGCGATCCGGACGCGGCCCGTAAACGGCTCCAGCGCTTCGCGTCGGACGTCGTTCGCGAGCTCCACGACCGGACGAGCGGGGGCAAGCCCATCGGCCGGACCATCGCGTCCATCCCGGCGAGCGCGGCGCCGAGCGAGTGGAAGACGCAGCTCGCCGCCGCCAAGGGCGCGCGCACCACGTACGCGGCGACCGCGAAGGTTGCCGCGGGCGACGTCGTGGAGCACCCCAAGTTCGGCGCCGGGGTCGTCATCGGCGTCGAGCCGGGGCGGGCCAACATCCTCTTCGAGTCGGGCGCCCGGAAGCTGCTCGCCGGCTGAACCCGGCAAGCGGACGAGATCACTATCATTTCCGAAAAGCTTGCGGCGATCCGGGCTGACGACTAGGTTTCGCTCCCCCCCGGCGAGCCGCTTTGGCTCGTTCGGCTTCGTAAGCGAGAGTCAGCCATGGCGCGCGTCACCGTCGAAGATTGCTTGGAGCGTGAAGAGAACCGTTTCGCGCTGGTCATCCTGGCAGCGCGCCGCACCCGCCAGCTGATGAAGGGCGCCGCGCCCCTCGTCCACTCGAAGAACAAGGCGGCCGTCACGGCGCTGCGCGAGATCGCGACCGGCAAGGTCCACTTCGACCGCACGAGCAACGAGGTCGTCCAGGAGTGGATCGACCACGTCGCGCGTAGCGGCATCTACTGAAAGCGTCCCGTTCCCCCAGCCCGCGCGCCCCGACACGAGGTCGCACGCGGGACAGGGAGCTCGAAGCCGGCGCGACCGCCCACTTCGACGACCCGGATTACTACGCGCAGAGCTACGCCACGCGCCGCGAGGACGTGGCGTTCTACACGCGTCTTGCCGAGAAGCACGAGCACACGCTCGAGTACGGCATCGGGAGCGGGCGCATCGCCATCCCGATCGCGCGTGCCGGCGGCCGTGTGACCGGCATCGACATGTCGGCCGCGATGCTCGCCGACCTGAAGGCGCGCCTCCTGCGTCAACCCATCGAGCTCCGGCGACGCATCAAGACGCGCAAGGGCGACATGCGGAAGGTGAAGCTCGGCGCGCGCTTTCCGCTCGTGATCTGTCCGTTCAACACGGTCCTCCACCTCTATTCTCGTGAGGACGTGGAACAGTGGCTCGCGCGCGTTCGCGAGCACCTGCTTCCGCGAGGAGAGCTCGTGATGGATTTGTCGATGCCGATCCTGGAGGACCTCGCCGATCCGCCGGGCACCTCGTACGCGATGCGACCCTTCACGCATCCGTCGGCGGGTCCGGTCGGGTATCGCGAGATCTTCGACTACGATCGCGTGCGGCAGATCCTCTTCGTGTCGATGTGCTTCGAGCCGAAGACGCCGGACCGTGAGCCGTTCGTCGTGCCGCTCGCGCACCGGCAGTACTTCCCGCGCGAGTTCGAGATGCTGCTCCACTACAACGGCTTCGAGACCGAGCGCATCGAGGGCGACTTCCACGGCGGGCCGCTCGCGCAGGACTCCGACACGATGATCTTCCACGCCCGCCGGAGGCGCGCGTGACGATCGCCGACGCGCTCGCGCAGGTCAGGGACCGCATCGATCGCGCGGCCCGTGCTGCCTCGCGCGAACCGGCCGAGATCAGGCTCATCGCGGTGTCGAAGACGAAGCCCGCCGACGACATCCGCGAGGCGTATGCCGCCGGGCAGCGCGACTTCGGCGAGAACTACGCGCAGGAGCTCGCGGTTAAGGCCGAGGAGCTCGCGGACCTCATCGAGATCCGCTGGCACTTCATCGGGCACCTGCAGACGAACAAGGCGCGCTACGTCGCGAAGGTCGCGCACGTCATCCACGCCATCGACGGGCCGGCGCTCGTGAAGGAGCTCGGCAAGCGCCTCGTCAAGGCCGAGCGCGGCGAGCCACTGCCGGTGCTCGTCGAGGTGAACGTGGGCGGCGAGGCCCAGAAGCACGGCGCCTCCGCCGGTGAGCTGGCGTCGGTGCTCGCGGCGGTCGACGCCGAGCCGACGCTGCGCCTTCGCGGGCTCATGACGATGCCGCCCAACGACCTCGAGGGCGCGCGCCGCGCCTTCGAGGCGCTGGCGTCGCTGCGCAGCCTGCACGGCGGGCGGTCGCGTCTTCCCGAGCTCTCCATGGGGATGAGCGACGACCTCGAGGTCGCGGTCGCGTGCGGCGCCACGCTGGTCCGCGTCGGCAGCGCGATCTTCGGCGCGCGCTGAGCCGAGCGCCTAGCGGCGGGTCCAGCGCGCGAGCTTGTCGCGAAGACGCGTGAGCGTGCTCTGGCGGAGGCGCCCGGCACGGATGCGCTCGGCGAGCGCGCGGTTCGTCTCGTCCGTGGCGTCGAGCGCGAGGCAGCGATCGATGACCGCCTCGGCCTCCTCGCGCTGGCCTCTGGCGAGGTGCGCGGTCGCGAGCACCGCCAGCGTGCGTGCCGTCTCGCCGTCCAGCTCGCAGGCGCGCTGCGCATGCTCGAGCGCGCTCGCCGGATCCTCCAGCGCGACGTGGGCGCCGACGATCTCGAGATGCGCCGGCGTGCAGCCGGGCGCCACGCGCAGCGCCTCGGTGAACGCGGCGCAGGCCGGTTGCCAGCGCTCGATGCGGCGCTCCGCGATGCCGGCCGCGAACCAGGCCGTCCACACCGGGTGAACGGCGGCGAGGCGACGGGCGCGGGAAGCGATCGTCTCGAGGTCCTCGGTCGGCGCCTGATAGGCAGCGCGCAGGACCGCGTCGATCTCGAGCGACGCCTGCGGCTCCTCGAGCGCGAAGCGCGCACGCTGCGCCTCGGCCGAGACCGACGAGCCCGGCGCGAGCTCCTCGGCCGTCGCGAACCGCCGGATCGCCTGCAGACGGTCGCCGGTCTGGGCCAAGGAGCGGGCGAGCACGAGCGATGCCCACGCGTCGTTGGGCGTGCGGTCGGCGAGCGACTGGGCGAGGTTCCCGACGCGGGCGGCGCGCGCCATCCCCTCGGGCTCGGCGGCGAGCGACAGCTGGATCGCGCGGCGCAGCACCTCGGGATGGGAGGGCCCGCGCGCGAGCACGTCGTCGACGAGGCGCGCCGCCGCGACGGGGTCCCGGCGCTCCATCACGAGCGACGCGAGGTTCGTGTACGCCGGCGGGTAGAGCGGCTGCTGGGGCGAGGACTCGAGGACCATGCGCCAGGCGCCCTCGGCCTGCGCATGTTGCCCGCGCTCGGCGAGGACGATGCCGCGCTCGGTGTTGAGCAGAGGATCGGAGGTGCCGCGGAGGAGCCCATCCTCGATGGCGGCGAGGGCGCCCTCCAGATCGCCACGGGCGCGGCGCGCCTCGGAGAGCAGCGCGTAGAGGCGCGGGCGGGACGGATCGAGCCTGAGCGCGGCCAGCGTGCGGACCTCTGCTTCGTGGCCCCGCGACGCCAAGTCGAGACCGCCCGTGCGCAGCGTGAGCGCCGCGATCGCCTCGAGCAGGTCGACGTTGTCGGGCGCGTCCGTCGTCGCCCGCTCCAGCGCGCGCAGGGCGGCCTCGGCCAGCTTGCGATCACCCGGGCTGGTCGGCGCGCCCGTGCCGGCGGCGACGTCGAGCGCGATCGATGCGAGGCGCGACGCCGGGAAGCGCGCGTCGGGCGCGTCGCCGATGGCGCGGCCGAGGTGCACCATCGCCGCGAGGCGATCGTGAGGACCGCCGCGCATCGGATCGTGGAGAGCACAGCGCTCCGCGCGCAGCACGCTCTCGAGGGCCTCCCACGAGAGCTCGCCGATGTCGCGCATGATGCCGATGCCGGCGCCCTCGGGCCCGAGCTGCGACCACAGCTCGTCGAGCGCGTTGACCACGGCGCGGCCCGCGTTCTCACCATCGACGGCTGCTTCGACGCGCGCGCGTGTCCGTCCGCCCTTCGTCTCGAACACGAGGAGCTGGAGGAGCCCACGACCGCCGACCGGCGGCTCGAAGGCGCCCGTCACGACGAAGCTCACGCCGCTCGGATCGGCGCCCTCGCCGGTGAGATCCTTCCAGGCACGGGGCGGGACGAAGGCTTCGACGGGGCTGCGCGCGTCCTCGTCGGGGGCGCTCTGGAGGCTGCGCTCTGCTTCCTCGTCGTCATCGTCGTCGTCGTCCGCGGCGGCGCGTGACGAGGTCGGCGAGGGCGAGCGCGCGAGCAGCTGGGCGAGCGCCACGCTCTCGCCGTCGATCTGCGCGTAGGAGTGGACGAGCGCCGCGAGACCGAGACCGAGACCACGTCCGTCGTCCGGGACTCCGAACGGGATGACCACGGCGCGCGGGTTCGGCATTCGATCTTTCATGCCGTGCGGCGGAGCGAATGACAAGCTGGGCGATCGAACGATCGCCATCGCGATCGTTTGTTGGTGATCACCGGCGCGCGATCGACGAGCGGCTTGACGTGGTTGCGATTTGCGTCTCGCGCCGCCGCCGTTCCATCCTGATGCTGCGTGCTAAGGTGCCCGCGTGGCTCGACCGCGCAGCAGCAAGGGCGGCTCTTTCGACGCGGCACCGTCCACGCTCTTCGCCGCAGCGGCGCGCCGCGAGGCGACGAGCACGGGAGCCGTCCCGCTCGCCGAGCGCATGCGTCCTACGCGCATCGAGGACTACCTCGGGCAGACGCATCTCGTGAGCCCGGGGAAGCTGCTCGCGAATGCCATCGACAAGGATCGCGTCCCTTCGATGATCCTCTGGGGGCCGCCCGGCGTCGGGAAGACCACGCTCGGAAAGGTCATCGCGGCGCGGACGAAGTCGGTCTTCGTCGCCTTCTCGGCGGTGCTCGGGAGCATCGGCGAGCTCCGCGAGATCGTCGCCGCCGCGAAGGAGCGGCTCGACTACCGCGGCGAGCGCACGCTCGTGTTCGTGGACGAGAACCACCGCTACAACAAGGCGCAGCAGGACGCGTTCCTCCCTCACGTCGAGGCGGGGACCATCACGCTCGTCGGCGCGACCACCGAGAACCCGTCGTTCGCCGTGAACGCGGCGCTCCTCTCGCGGTGCAAGGTGTTCCGGCTCGAGTCGCTCGGCGAGGAGGCGCTCGTCGCGATCCTGCAGCGTGCGCTCGACGACGCCGACCAGGGGCTCGGCGGCGCCATCGAGGCCGATGCGGAGGCGGTCCGCACGATCGCGCGGCTGGCGCGGGGTGACGCGCGGCGTGCCCTCTCGATGCTGGAGGCGGCGGCCGAGTACGCACGGTCGCGCGAGCAGCCGCGGATCACGACCGAGACCCTCGCCGCGTCCGAGGAGAAGGCGCCGCTCCTCTACGACAAGGCGGGCGAGGAGCACTACAACGTCATCAGCGCGTTCATCAAGTCGATGCGCGGGTCCGACCCCGACGCCGCGGTCTACTGGATGATCCGGATGCTCGAGGCCGGGGAGGATCCGCTCTTCGTGCTGCGGCGCATGATGATCTTCGCGAGCGAGGACATCGGCAACGCCGACCCGCGCGCGCTGCTCGTCGCGACCAGCGCCGACGAGGCGTTCCGCCGGATGGGGATGCCCGAGGGGCTCTACCCGCTGACGCACGCCGCCGTGTACCTGGCGTGCGCGCCCAAGTCGAACGCCATCAAGAACGCGTGGCACCGAGCGAAGGCGCTCGTCGAGGAGCACGGCAGCCTGCCGGTGCCGATGAAGCTGCGGAATGCCGTCACGAGCCTGATGAAGCAGGAGGGATACGGCGCCGGGTACAAGTACGCGCACGACTACGACGAGGGGGTGGTCCCCGGGGAGGACTACCTGCCCGACGAGCTGGTCGGCGCGGCCATCTACGCGCCCTCCGCCCACGGCGAGGAGGTGCGGATCGCTGCCCGCCTGGGCGCCCTCCGCGCCGCTGTGGCAACAACCCAGGACGGGTTGCGTGACGAAGTGCCACGGTCCGAGGCGACGGGCGACGCGGGCAGCTCTAGAGCGGGGGAACAGCCCGCGAAAATGCCCGATGGAACATCGTTTGCTCCGAAGCACGAGCATGCCGCGACGGGAAGAACCAGACGCTCTGGCTCTGGAAGTGGGCCAGAGGATCCGTGAGCTTCGTGAAGAAGAAGGGATGACGATCCAGGAGCTCGCCGAGACGAGCGAGCTCGGCTCGAAGGGGCACCTTTCGAGCCTCGAGCGCGGGCTCGTGCGACCGAACATCCAGACGCTGAAGCTCATCGCCAACGGGCTCGGCGTGCTTCCGCTGGATCTCCTCACGTTCCCGAAGCACGACGCGCGCCAGAAGCTCGTCGACCTCACGCGTCACTTCTCGATGAAGAAGCTGAGTGAGACGATGCGTGGCCTGGTCCGCGGCGCGCTCGACGGTCGGCGAGCGGCGACACGCCCCTGAGGGCGCTGCGCCGCGGCGCAAAAACGGGCTTCTCCGTTTGTCCCGACAAACGATCCGAGTAAACTCGTCGAGGTGAGAAGCCGGGTCCTCGAAGGTCTTCGGGTCGTCCTCGTCGACGACGATCCCGACGCTCGCGAGCTGCTCGCCGCCGTCCTCCTGCACCGCGGCGCGAACGTGGTGACCGCGACCTGCGCCTCCGAGGCGTTCGAGCTCCTCAAGGCGTCGCCGCCGCACGTTCTCGTCTCCGACATCGCGATGCCGGAGGAGGATGGGTACACGCTCGTCCGCAAGCTGCGCCTCCTGGACGGTCAGGCGGCGGCCGACGATGCCAGACGGGTTGTCGCCATCGCCGTCACCGCGTTCGCGGGCCGCGCCGACCGAGAGCGCGCGCTCGACGCGGGGTTCGACGACCACCTGCCGAAGCCGGTCGACATCGACCGCGTGGTCCAGCGTCTCGCCGAGGTGCGCGGCTCGCTCGCGCCCACGGTCGTCGACGAGAGGGGCTGAGCGTTCGCGCCTCTTCGCGCCCCTTCGCGGGTACCGCTCAGGCGTCGAGCGTGGCCAGCGCGGACTCGAGCTCGCCGAGCGCGTGCGAGTCGCCCTTGGCGCGCGCCTGTGCGATCCCGTCGTCCATCCACGTGCGTGCCTCGGCCTTGCGACCCGCCTCGGCCAGCATCTGACCGCACATGAGATACATCGCGACATAGTCGGGCTTCCGGTCGCGGAGCGCCACGAACGTGCGGAGGGAGTCCTCCCAGCGTTCGAGCTTCCGGTACTCCATGGCCAGGCCATACCAGGCCATGGGGTCGTCACTCCCGGCGGCAGTGATCTTCTCGAGGAAGGCGAGGCGTTTCTCGGCTTTGGCGGCGGCGTCGCTCATGTGACGGGCAGCAAAGGACTTTACGCCGGCCCGCGTCAAGGGGAAGGAAGCGCGCCATGAGCGAACGGATCGTCACCATGCTGTCGGCCGAGCAGATCGCGGCCCGGATCAAGGAGCTCGGCGCGCAGATCGCCGCGGACTACGAGGGACGGAACCTCACGCTCGTGGTGGTGCTGAAGGGCAGCTTCATCTTCGCGTCCGACCTGTGCCGCGCCATCGACAACCCGAACCTCCGCATCGATTTCCTGGGGGTGCGCTCCTATGGCGAGGGCACCGAGTCGAGTGGCGTCGTGCAGATCACGCAGGACCTCTCGAAGCCGATCGCGAAGGAGGACGTGCTCATCGTCGAGGACATCGTCGACACCGGACTGACCATCGCGCACCTCATGGATCTGTTCCGCACGCGCAGCCCGCGCAGCGTGAAGGTGTGCTCGCTGCTGCACAAGCCGGCGCGCGCCAAGGTCGAGGTGAGCATCGACTACCTGGGCTTCACGATCGAGGACAAGTTCGTCATCGGGTACGGCCTCGACTTCGCGGAGCGCTACCGGAACCTGCCGTACATCGGCGTCGTCGAGCGGACCTGATCATTCGGCGGCCGCCCTCACGTCGAGGTTCGTGCCGTCGGTGGTGACGACGAGACCTCCCTCGCGATCGGTCCGATGGAGCCGGGCGCGCGAGTGACCGAGCGCGAGGAGCGTGGGGAGCGCCGGGTGCCCGAAGCGATTGCGGACGCCGCACGAGATTACCGCCAGCTCCGGGTCGACCGCGCGGAGGAGCTCCGGCGTCGTCGAGGTCCGGCTGCCGTGATGACCGACCTTGAGGACGTCGGCGCGGAGGAGCGCGCGTGAGCGGGGATCGGCGACGAGGTCGTGCTCCGACGCGTGCTCGGCGTCCCCCATGAAGAGGAACGACCGCGCGCCGAACGTGATCCGCACGACGAACGAGTTGTCGTTCGCGCCTCGGTCGTCCTGCGGGCCCGGGCACGGCGCGAGGACGTCGATGCGCGCGCCCCCCAGATCGCGCGAGCCGCAGAGCGCGTCGGGCCTCACGATCGGCACGCCTCGCGCGCGAAGGTCGGCAAGGAGCGCTGCGTAGTCGCCGCCGGCGCCTTCGTGCTCGCCCTGGCCCGTGTCCCAGAAGGCGCCGAGCCGCACCGCCGCGAGGCCGCGCCGGAGACCGCCGAAGTGGTCCGGATGGGGATGCGAGAGGAGCGCTGCGGCGACCGAATGGCGGCGCCTCGCCCGGAGGACCGGGGCGAGCACGCGCTCTCCCGTGTCGACCGGGCTGCCGACGAGCCCGCCGCCGTCGATCACGAGCGCCGTGCCGTCGGGAAGGTCGACGATGGCGCCGTCGCCCTGGCCGATGTCGAGGAACGTGACGCGCAGCTCGCCGTGCGGAGAGCCGCGGACGCTCGCCGCGACCTCGAGGAGGAGCACGAGGCCGGCGCCAGAGGCCGCCCAGAGGCGCGGGCGACGCGCGAGGCCCGCGGAGGCGCCGCTCACCGTCGCCCCGATGACGGCAAGCTGCCCTGCGGTGGGCACGGGCACCGGCGCAGCGGCCCAGGGGAGCGCGGCGAAGACCCGCGCGACCCCGCGCACGAGCGTGAGGGCCCCCGAGGCGGCGATCGCGCATCCGCTCTCGGCAGCCGGTGACGGCTCGAGGAGCGCGTGGAGGAGGCAGAGCGGCAGCGCGGCGAGCTCCCCGAGAGGCACGGCAACGAGGTTCGCGACGAGGCCGGCCACCGGGAGGTCGGCGGTCATGCAGGCGAGCACCGGCGCGCACGCGACGGACGCCGCGAGCGAGGTGGCGAGCGCGCGCACGACCGGGGCGAGGCGTTGGAAGCGCTCGGGCAGCCGCTCGAGGACGGGGGCGGCGAAGCGTGTTCCGAGGCCCATCAAGCCGGCGGTGGCGGCGGCGGAGAGCGCGAAGGACAGGTCGAACGCGACGAGCGGGTCGAGGAGCACCATGCCGGCGATCGAGACGCCGAAGCAGCGCAGCGGGTCGGGCTTGCGCGCGAGGAGCGCCGCGGCGAGCGCGAGGCTCGTCATCCAGGCGGCGCGGAAGGCCGAGCCGCTCGCGCCGGCGAGGTCGGCATAGACCCACGCGAGAGGGATCCCGACCGCGGAGGCGATGCGCGCCGCCGCCACGCCGCCGCTCGCCACGGCGGGGATCCGGAGGAGGACGGCGCGCAGCGCCGCCACGAATGTCACCACGACGAGGACGAGGTGCATGCCGGAGACCGCCAGCAGGTGGGCGAGGCCGCTGCGGCGGAACGCGGTCTGGTCGGCCGCGCCGAGGTCGTCCTCGCCGAGCACCAGCGCACGCGCCATCGCGCAGGTCTCGCGCGGGAAGGTGGCGACGATGCGAGCACGGAGGCGCGCCCGCAGGTGGTCGACGAGCGCGCCGGGGCCTCGTCCGGCGCGTGTGATGATCACGTCGTCGGCGCCGCCCGAGAGGAGGACGCCGCGGCGTGCCTGGGCCGGTCGCGGGTCGCCGGTGTCCTCGTTCCAGAAGCGGTAGCCCGGCGCGAGCTGGGCGATGGCCTCGACCTCGTCCCCGCGGGCGAGCGGCGGCGCGCCGGCGACCGGCACGTGGAGCGTGACGAGGCCGTGGAAGCGGCCCTGGTCGCACTCGCCGCGCCGGACGTCGACGTCGACCTTGTAAGCGTCGCCGAGGAGCACCGGCGAGCGGGCGACGACGCCGCTTGCCACGCAGCGGGCCGGCCAGCGCGAGGTCCCCTCGACCACCTCGCTGCGCGCATGCTCGTAGCGCCAGATGACGCTGCTCGCCCGCGCCGCCGTGCCGAGGAACGCGAGGGCGGCCAGGAGCGCGAGGCCAGGCGCGCCGCGCCGGGCGAGCGCGACGAGCACGAACGCCGTCGCCAGCGCGCTCGGCCACGGCGCCGCCCACGCGAGCCCGCCGGCGCATGCGCCGAGCCCGACGACGAGCACCGCATCGAGCGGCCCCCTCGCCTCCCCGCCGATCGTGCTCGCGCTTCCCATGCGACGCCGCCCCGTTGCACCCCCCGCGCCACGCCTCGGCCCCTTCACAATCCCCCTTGTTTTCCAGCTCCGCACCCACAACCCAGGACGGTTTGGTGGGGGGTGGGGGGTGGCCCGGGCGGCCTGGGGGGTGGCCGCGCCGGCGTTCGGCGGGGTGGCCGAGGGGCGGGTACGCTATCGTTGGGGTTCGGCGTCGGTCATGGATCGCTTCGTTCGCTGCCCCCATTGCAAGATGCCGCACGATGCGGCCGAGCGCGTGTGTCCGACCACCGGGCGGCGCATGCCCGTCGAGGCAGGCCAGGCGCCGCGGCCGCGCATGAGCGAGGTGCCGCCGCCCGAGCGCCGTCCCGAGCCGCTCGGCTTCGACCCCGCCAAGCATCGCATCGGTGAGGCGCCCCCGCCCGCGCACCGCCAGCACGCGACGAGCTCGGTGCCCATCACGCGGAGCCTCACCCAGGACCTCATCGGACGCACCGTCGGCGAGCGCTACCTGATCCGCAGCATCCTCGGCGAGGGCGGCATGGGCATGGTCTACGAGGCCGAGCACACGGGCCTCGGCCGCTCCGTCGCCATCAAGGTGCTGAACCCGACGCAGGCGAAGAAGCGCGTCGCCGTGAAGCGCTTCCAGCAGGAAGCCCGAGCGGCCGGCGCCATCGGCCATCCGAACATCTGCGAGGTCTACGACCTCGGCCTCCTCGACGACGGTAGCCCCTACCTCGTCATGGAGAAGCTCGTCGGCACGACGCTCGCCGATCGCATCTCGCGCGAGGGCGGCCTCCCCTTCGACGAGATCGCGGACGTCATGATCCAGGTCCTCTCGGGCCTCATCGCGGCGCACGACAAGGGCATCGTCCATCGCGAAATCAAGCC
>JAQBQL010000175.1 GCA_028287035.1 Labilithrix sp.
TACGTGTTCCTCACGAACGACTCCGGCGTCGGCAACGACCACGCCGAGCCGCACATCCCTTGCTACAGCGTCACGCGACTCGATTCGGCGATGGTCCGGATGATCGAGAACGAGATGACGGGCCGCCACGTCGAGCCGGAGCCCAACGAGGTCATCCGGTCCGTCGGCAAGCCGAACGCCGAGGGCACGTGCGCGCTCCCGAGCGGCGCCCTCGTCGCCGCGTTCTAGGAGCTTTTCTTCGCCTCGAGCTCTTCCCAGCGCGCCGTGATGCGCTCGACCTTCGCGCGCGCCTGATCGAGGCGCAGCTGGACGGCGGCCGCGGCCTTCGGATCGGCGCCGGGGGCATACAGCGCGGCGTCGCCGAGCTCGGCCTCCGTCTTCGCGGCCTCCTGCTCGGCCGCGTCGATCTTGTCCATGATCCCGTCGAGCTCTTTCTGCTCGTTCTTCGACAGGCCGGACGGCTTCGCCTTCTCGGCGGGCTTCGGTGCGTCCGGCGCCTTGCTCGTCGCGGCCTTCTTCTTCGCCTCGGCCTCGCGCGCGGTCGCGTACGCCTGGTAGGCGCCGGCGTAGCGGGTCACGTGGCCGCCCGGCTCGAAGGAGAGGATGCCCGTCGTGACGCGATCGAGCAGGTAGCGATCGTGGGTGACGACGAGGAGCGAGCCCTCGTACGAGGAGAGGAACTCCTCGAGCGCGGAGAGCGTGTCGGTGTCGAGATCGTTCGACGGCTCGTCGAGGAGCAGCAGGTTGGCGGCGGTGGCGAGGAGCCGCGCCAGGGCGAGGCGCGCGCGCTCGCCCCCGGAGAGCGCCGCCACCTTCTTCTTCTGCATGTTGCTGTCGAAGGCGAACCGCTCGAGGTACGAGCGCGGGTCGATGCGTTCCTTGTCGACCGACGGCACGGCCGCGGCGACGGTGTCGAACACCGTGGTGTCGAGGTCGAGCGCCGCGCGCTGCTGATCGAGGTACGCGAGGCGCACCCGCCGCCCGAGGACCATCTCGCCGCTCGCGAACGCGGTCTCGCCGAGGATCGCGCGCAGGAGCGTCGTCTTGCCGGCGCCGTTCGGCCCGAGGATGCCGAGGCGATCGCCCATCGTCATGGCGAGGTCGAAGTTCTCGAGCAGGAGCCGCTCGCCGCCCGGCACCGCCAGCGAGACCTTCTTCAGGTCGAGGACGGCGCGCCCGGCATCGGTCACCTGCGCCGACAGCTCGACCTGCATCTCCTCGCGGGGGCGCTCGATGTCCCTGGCCGCCTCGGCACGCTGGATGCGTCCCTTCTGCTTCGTCGAGCGCGCCTTCGGCTGACGGGCGAGCCACTCGAGCTCGGTGCGGAGAAAATTCTGGCGGTTCCGCTCGGTGCGGTTCTGCAGCGCCATGCGCTCGGCCTTGGCCGCGAGGAAATCGGCGTAGCCGCCTTCGTAGGAGTGAACGTTGCCGGTCTCGACCTCGAGCGTCCGATCGGCGACGCGGTCGAGCAGCCAGCGATCGTGCGTGACGAGCAGCACGGTCCCGCGGAACGACTCGACGAGGTACCGCTCGAGCCAGTCGATCGTGTCGGCGTCGAGATGGTTGGTCGGCTCGTCGAGCAGCATCACGTCGGGGGCGCTCACGAGGACGCGCGCCAGCGCCACGCGTCGCCGCTGACCGCCAGAGAGCGAGCCGGTGGGCCGGTCGATCGCGTCCATGATGCCGAGGTGCGCGACCACGCGGTCGACCTCGTGCGAGCGCTCCCAGCCGCCGAGGCGCTCGACCTCGCCCGACGCCTCGAGCTGCTCGGCGAGCAGCGCCTCCGAGGCGTGCCCTTCGCTGCCGATGCGCGCTGTGATCTGCTCGTGACGCCGGCGGGCGGCCACCCAGGCGGCGAGCCCCTCCTCCACGGACTCGCGGACGGTCGCGTCGGGGTCGAGCGTCGGCTCCTGCGCGAGGTAGGCGACGCGCGCGCCGCGCCGGACCGCGATGCTGCCGGTGTCGGGCGTCTCCACCCCGGCGAGGATCTTCGCGAGCGTGCTCTTGCCCGTGCCGTTCCGACCGACGACCCCGATGCGCTCGCCGTCGGTGAGGGTGAGCGACACGTGCGAGAGGAGCTGCCGGTCGCCGTACGCCTTGGACACATCGAGGGCGGCGAGAACGCTCATGAGGCGGCGCACCCTAGCGCGAGACCCTGCGGAACTGAAGGGCTGGACACCCCGGGCGACTTGGCCGACGCTGCGCGAATGCTCGCACGCACGGTCCGTCTTCGTCTCGCTCTCGCCGCCCTCCTGCCGGTCACGGTCGCGGTCCCCGTCGCCGCGCTCACCGCCTGTGGCAGCGGCTCGGCGAACGCCTCGGCGACGACGATGCCTTCCACCGACCCGAACGCGTACCCGGCGGGCGGCACGATGACGCCCACCGCCACCGCTGCGCCGACCACCGCAGGCACGCTCACCGGCACCGGCCCGGCGACGCCGATCGCGCCGATGGCAGCCGCGGTGGTGCAGCCGGTGCTCGTCAACATGGGCCAGACCGAGGCGCAGGGTGGCCAGCCCGACGGCGTGCCGTTCGCCGGGCAGTTCGCGGCTGGCCAGACCCTCGAGCAGACGATCCCGATCAAGGGAAACGGCTGCTACACGATCCTCGGCGCGAGCGTTGGCATCCAGCAGCTCGACATCCAGCTCGTCGTGCAGCCGACGCCGCTGATGCAGCCGATCGTGGTGGCGCAGAGCACGACCACGGGCCCCAACGCGACGCTCGGCGGCGCGGCGACCGGCTGCTGGCGCAACCCGACCCCGCTCGCGGGCCAGGGCAAGGTGATCCTCCGCGCGACCTCCGGGCAGGGCCTCGCGGCCGCGCAGGTGTTCTCGAAGTAGGTCGGGTCAGGCGGCGGGCTTGTCGGCGACGCGCGCGGGTGCGTTGTACTGCTCGTCGATGGCGCGCAGGAGCTCGGCGCCGAGGGTGCGCGCCGCGTCGAGCCGTGCGTCGCTCCGTTCGCCGCCCGGCCAGTCGACGACCACGCGGCCGCGTCGATAGGCGAGGCTCACGCGGTCACGCTGCCGGAGCGAGAGGAGCGCGCGGTGCACGCGTTCGTCGACGAGGCGCGCGCCGAAGGCCCGGGGATGCTCACGCTGCCGGATCTCGCCGGACCCCGGGCCAAAGGCCGCCCACACCAGCGTGCCGAGCAGGGGCGAGCGCGGCCGGACCACGAGGCGCGTGTGCACCTTCGACTCGCGACCGACCACGACGAGGAGGAGCTCGGCGCGACCGATCTTCCACCGCAACGTGGGCGCGGTGCGGTTCGGCCACTCGCCGCCGGGGGGCTCGAAGGTGATGCCGCGCGCGCGCGCATACGACGCCCACACGCCGGCGAGCTCCTCGTGGTCCCGCGCGTTGACGATCCAGTAGGCGATGAAGCCCACGATCACGACGGGCGTGAGGAGGATGAAAGAGACCGCCGCGAGGAGGTCGTAGCCCACCCTGTTTCCATAGGGCGCGCCACGCCGGCGGTCCAAGCCTTTCAGTCGAGCTGGAGCAGCCGCGAGGCGTTGTCCCAGAGGAGGCGGCGCCGCACCTCGGGCCGGCCCTCGGTCGCGATCAGGATCTTCGAGAGGCTGATCGCCGGGTGATAGAAGGGCCAGTCCGACCCGTGCATGACGCGCGTGACGTCCGCCTCGTTCACCATGCGCGTCACGTTCCGCAGCGACTGCGACGACGTCTCGAGCCACACGTTCGGGTACTTGAGGTGCAGCGCGAGCGCCTCGTCGAACTGGAGCGCCCCGGCGTGGCCGAGCACGAACGTGGTCCGCGGGTTGTCGCGGATCGGGCCCTCGTAGAACTTCACCTGGTTCAGGTACTGGCCGAGCTTGGGCTCGATGCCCGCGGGACCGCAGTGCCAGAACACGGTCATCCCGAGCTCGCCGCACATGCGGTAGAGGGCCATCGCGCGCTGGTTGTCGGGTCGCACGAGCTGCACCGAAGGGTGCATCTTGATGCCGCGCGCGCCCTGCTTGTGCTGGTCCTGGAGCTTCACATCGGGCTTCTTCGCGTAGGGGTGCACCGACCCGTACGAGCGCAGCTTGCCCGACGTGCTCGCGGCCGCTCCGAGCGCGGTCTCCGCGTTGTGCGAGAGGAACGGGAAATCGATGGGCAGGAGGTTCGCGGCGCGGATGCCGGTCTCGTCCATCTCGCGCGTGAGGTTCGGGATGGTGTGCGTCGCCCGCATTCCGCGCGGCCCGAGGCTGCCCAGCGTGAGGTCCTTCGTGAGCGCCTTCACGATCTCGGGCGACATGTTGCGGTTCACGTACACGTCGAGGTCGATCGCGCAGCACGAGGGCAGGTAGTGCTCGGTCTCGGGGTGCAGCTTGTGGAGGTCGACGCTGATCGGCCGCACGTAGGCGAGCGCGAGGTGCGTGTGCACGTCCGCGATCGGGCCGACGCTCGGGTCGCTCATCACGAGGCGGCCCTCCTCGGAGAGCGAGAACCATGGGAGCCGCGTCAGATCGAGCAGCGAGGAGAAGCGGGAGGGGTGAAGCGTCACGATGCGTCCTTCTGCGGCGGCGTCTTCCGCGCGATCGCCTCGTCGACGGCCGCATCGGCCATCGTCTCGAGGCCGTCCATGAAGTCGAGCAGCGCCTCGCGCACCATCACGCGGTCGGGGATCTGGCCCAGCATCCCGTACATCGCGGCCGCGCCCTCGGCGACCTTGCCGCTGTCGGCGAGGTCCTTGGCGCACGCGCGGAGGTCGGCGACGAGCTCGCCCGAGATCGCGTCGTGCGCGGGGCTCAGCGTGAGGTGGAGGCTCGGCGGCGTCTGCTGGCGGTCGACGCGCCAGCCGCGCTCCTGGAGGAGGTCGCCGAGCACGTAGAGGTCGAGGCCGGTGCCGTTCGGGCCAGGCACCGCCGCGGGATCCGCGCCGATCGCGATGCAGGTCATCGCGGGCTTGCCGAGGATGCGGAGCCCCGGCGTCTCGGCGACGCCGCGCATGACCGCTCCCGTCGCGTCGAGCGCCCGCCGCGTGAGGTCCAGGTAACCTTCCTCGCCGAGGTACGTCATGACCGCCCAGGCCGCGGCGATCGCGCCGCCGGGACGCGTTCCGAGGACGCTCGGAGAGCCGAAGAGACCGCCCGGCCAGTCGGCGTGGACGAAGTGCTGGTAGCGCCGGAGCGCGCGCGTCCGGTAGAGGATCGTGGACGCGCCCTTCGCGGCGTACGCGTACTTGTGGAGGTCGGCCGAGATCGAGGTGACGCCGCGCACGCGGAAGTCCCACGGCGGGACCTCGTGACCGAGCTTCTCGACCCACGGCAGCATGAAGCCGCCGATGCACGCATCGACGTGACACAGGATCCCGCGGCTCTCGGCGAGCGCCGCCAGGTCCGCGATGGGGTCGATGACGCCGTGCGGATACTGCGGTGCCGATCCGACGACGAGGATCGTGCGATCGGTGACGAGACGCTTCGCGGCGTCCACGTCGGCCGTGAAGTCGGCCTTCACGGGGACGAGCACCGGCTTCACGCCCGTGAGGTGCGCCGCCTTGGCGAGCGCCGGATGCGCGGTGATGGGCAGGAGCATCTCGGGCTCCTTCACGTCGGGCCGCTCGGCGCGCGCCCAGTCACGGGCCGTCTTCACCGCGAGCAGCAGGCTCTCGGACCCGCCGCTCGACATCGACCCGGCGGCGCCGTCCGGCGCGTGGAGGAGGTCCTGCACCATCCCGAGCACCTCGTTCTCCAGCTTGCGCAGGCTGGGGAACGTCATCGGGTTCAGCGCGTTCTCCGAGAAGAAGCGAAGGTACGCGTCCTTCGCGACCTCGAGCACGTCGGGCCGCGTGCCGTAGACGAGGCTGAAGAGGCGCGCGCCTGCCGCGTCGCCGTCGGCGCTCCGGTAGTCCTCCATGCGCTGGGCGACATCGGCCTTGGGCGTGCCCTTCTGCGGGATCTTCATGACTGCTCCTTGCTCTCCGGGGCGGCGTAGCGACTAGAGTGCCGACGAACATGAGCGACGGTGACGTGAAGGCCGCCGGGCACCGCAAGGTCGCCGTGCTCCAGGTCATCGCCGCGGCGGTGCTGTGGAGCACCGGCGGGGTAGGGGTGAAGGTCGCCGACGCCGAGCCCATGGTGATCGCGGGCCTGCGCAGCGCCTTCGCGCTCGCGTTCATGGGCGTCGTGCTCGCGTTCACGCTGCTGCGGAGCCGCGAGGGATCCGGCGTCATCGCGAAGCTGCTCCGCCGGCCGCTCGTGTGGGGCGCGGCGCTCGCCTACGCGGTGATGGTCGTGTGCTTCGTGCTGGCCGCGAAGCGCACCACGGCGGCCAACGCCATCTTCCTCCAGTACACCGCGAACGTGTACGTGGCCCTGCTCGGCGGGCCGCTGCTGGGCGAGCGGATGAACAAGGCCGATGGCCTCGCGGTCGTCCTGTGCCTCGCGGGCATGGCGCTCACGTTCGGCGGCGAGCTCGGCGGCGGACGTACCGCCGGCAACGTGCTCGCCATCGTGTCGAGCTTCGGCTTCGCGGGCCTGCCCATCCTGCTTCGCCTCGACCAGCGGCGCCTGCTCGCCGAGGACGCCCTCTCCGGCGCCCGCACCGCGACGCATGCACCGATGGTGGCGATGGCGCTCGGCAATGCGCTCGCGGTGCTCGGCGCGCTTCCGGCGCTCGTCATGCATCCGATCGAAGGTCCCGCCGCCGGCACCACGTGGCTCGTGATCGCGGCGCTCGGCGCCTTCCAGATCGGGCTGCCCTACGTGCTCTACGCGAGCGCGGTCCGGCACCTGCGCGCGCTCGAGAGCTCGCTGCTCGCGACCGTCGAGCCCGTGCTCTCGCCGGTGTGGGTGGTGCTCGCGACGACCGAGGTGCCGAGCGGTCTCGCCCTCGCCGGCGGCGGCATGATCGTGCTCGCGGTGGTGACACAGGGCGTCGCCGCCCCGCGTGGCGCAGCGGCGTGAAAGGCCCGGGCCGCGCCCTTCTCCTCGGCGTTCAGCGTGCAGCATCGGTCCCTCCATCGGCGGCAGCGCCGGTGCGCGCGGGCGCCGGGGGCACGCCGGCAGGCACCTCGCCGGCGGGGATGAGCCGCGCCGTCATGTTGCCGCGGCCCGCGCCGATGCGGTTACCGTTGAGGCGGACCGTGTCGGCGACGAGGCTGCCCGTGGCGCGGACCGCGCCCGACGCGTCGGCTCCGAAGAAGGCGGTCATGGTGAGCCCCTCGACGGTGACCGCCGGCTGTTGCACGACCATCGTGGCTGGCGCGGTGATGATGCCGGCGCCGTTGTCGCCGTCGATCGCGCAGCCCTCGACGGTGAACGAGTAGCCGACCGGCGGCGTCACGTTGGGCACGAAGTCCGGGTACTCGTCGTCGGTGCCGGCGCGCTGCGAAGGGATCACGCAGGCCTGGGCGGGAAGGAGGCGGCAGGCCTCGGTCGACTTGCAGGCGCCGCCGCAGCGCGCGCCGTCGGGGTTGCGGTCGGCGTTCGTGAACTGCGAGACGAACGCGCCGGTCGCGGCGTCGACGTCGAATGCGCCGTACAGCTGGATCTGCGAGCCAAGCGGCTCGGCGACGTCGAGCAGGACGAAGTACACGCCGCTCTTCAGCTTGTCGGAGCGCGTCCCGGCCGTGCACACCACGGTGTACGAGAAGGGGATCCGCGTCCGGACGTTCCGCGTGCGGCCGCTCGTGCCCTTCAGCCCGGCCTCGACGAGGAGCACGAGCTTCGGGCCGACCGGGAAGGCCGAGTCGGGCACGAGCTTAAGCGAGGCGCCGTCCGCGCCGATCTCGGTGTGGCCACCGCGGTCCCCGTCGAGCGCGTCGTGAGCGATGATGACGCGGAGCTGCGCGTCGTTGCTGGGGTCGGCGTCCTCGTCGGGGAGGTTCCCTTCGAGGTCGACGTCGTAGAAGGCGACCTTCACGCTGAGCGTCGCGATCTCGACCGGCTGTCCGAGGTGCAACGAGAGCGGGGCCTTGGCGTCGTAGAGGACGCCGCCCTGCAGGCCGTCGATGGTCACGGTGGGCGGCGACTCGTAGGCGCCGCACGCCGGCACCGTCGACGCGAGGCCGAGGGCGACGAGGACCGAGAGCACGAGGATGCGTAGGGGATGCGCCATGGTCGTCCTCAGAAGAAGAAGGTCCCGCGCCCCTGGAGGAGGAAGCTGCGCGCTGCGTCGCCGTTCGCGTCCTCGAGCGCGGCGCCCGGGAAGAGGATGGCACCCTCGAGGTCGGCGGCGAAGTGATCCATGAAGCGCCACTGGATGCGCCCGTCGAGCTCGGTGCCGTAGTAGCGGTTCGGCTTGCCGCCTGCGAAGTTCACGAGGTCGTCGGTGATGTCGATGCCGTCCTTCCGCTGGAGGCTCACGATCGGGTCGACGACCTTCGCCGGCGCCCACGCCATGAGCACGCCCGCGCGGAAGAGCAGCGTGTCGACGGGCCGGAAGTCGAACTGCGGGAAGATCGCGAACGCGTTCGTGAAGGCGCCCTTCGAGGCGATCTCGTCGACCGGGTAGCTGGGCGCGCCGAGGTTCTGGAGCAGCGCGACGCCCGCCGCGGCCGCCCGCGCGCTCTGGTAGGCGAGCACGTGCTTGAACATGAGGAGGCCCACGTTCGTGTCCTCGGCGAAGCGGAACTGCGTGAGGGGCGTTCGCGTCTGCGGGTCCGAGTCGCCGGACGCGTAATCGAACTCGAGGTACCCGGTCCACTTCGGCCGATCGAGCTTCACGACCGCGCGCGCGCCGACCTGGGTGATGGCCTGCGACACGGCGGGATCGTTGGTGATGAGCCGGAAGGCCTCGCTCACCTCGCGGGTGCTGCCGGCGAGGACCGTCCCCTCGAAGCCCGCGCTCAGCGCGCCGATGCGCGTGTCGAACGTCGTCATCGCGCGGCCGCCGAACGCGTTCACGCCGGTGCCGTTGTCGCTGCTGAACCGATAGGAGTGGAAGAGGCGGAGCTCGGTGTCGCGTCCCCACCGGTGCGTTGGCGCGAGGTAGCGCAGCGCCTCGACGGTCCCGTGCAGATCGTCCGAGAACTGGAGCGGATCGTCGGTCACGAGCCGGTCGTAGGCGAGGATGAGAAAGAGGCCTCGGTCCTCGCGCTTGTCGCGCTCGTCCTTCGGCTTGAAGCCCTCGAGCGGCTTCGTCGCGAAGAGCACGCGGTCGACGCTGTTGCCACGTCGCGCGAAGCCGAAGCGGTTCTTGCGGCCGTCGCCGTCGTTCACCGCGATCGACGCGCCCTCGGTGAACGCCTGCCGCCCGATGCGGAAGAGGCCGATCGGGGTGACGACGTCACCGTAGAGGCGGCGCACGAACACGGGATCGGCCCCGCACAGGCCGAGCTGGTAGCTGCTGGATTCGGTGGGCGGCGAGCCCGGACGCTGCTGGATGCACGTGGTCGCGAAGTTCGGGTTCTTCGTGCTCAGGTTGGCGCCGGTGGTGGGCTCGGGATCGGTGCCGAGCGAGCCGTTGTCACCCCAGAGCACGCCGTCGAGCACGTCGACGGAGGAGGTGACGCGGATCTTGTCGTCCCAGTCGATCGCCCCGTCGAGCCGGAGGCGATGCTCGATCGAGGAGAAGTGGCGGCTTTGTGTTCCCTGCAGATCGAGCGGGCGGACCAGCGCAGCGTTGGCGCGGTACTCGAGCCCGCCGCGGAAGCCGGCCAGCGAGTCGCCGATCGACAGCCGCGAGGGAAGGGCCCCGGGGTCCGCGTCGGACCACGGCTCGACGGCGTGCGCCGACGTGCTGGCGAGCAGGCAGCCCGCGACGACGAGCGGGACGAGCACGCCGGGGACGAACGACCGGGTGCGCATGTCTCTCCTTTACAATGTAAAATCGGCGGCGCAAGCACGAAAGGTCGAAGTGGCCAACGTCTCCCGATGACGCGGCGCGCGACTCACGCGCGCTTCGGACGCGGCTTCGCGAGGCCCGCACCACGCGTGGCGGCCTGCGCGAGCGATCCCAGCAGCAGCTCGAGGCCGAACTCGAACACGTCGTCGTAGTGCGCCGGCTCGAGATAGCTCGCGACGCTCGACAGGTTCGGGAACGCCTCGGCTGCGGCGGCCGCCTGCTGGAGCGCCTCGCCTGGCGCCGCCTTCGCGCGCTCGGCCTCGCGCAGCCCCGCGAGCTCGTCGAGCGCGGCGCCGCTGCAGTAGCTCGCGACGAGCCGGAAGTAGCGAGCGGTGGTCTCGCTGTCGAGGCCGCCCTGCGCCGCGAGCTCGAACACGCCCTCGAGGAAGCGCCACGTCGGCTCGGTTGCGAAGCGGCGCATCGCGAGGAGGGGGAAGGCGTGCGGATGCTGGTGGGCGAGCGCCCGGTAGCCACGCGCCAGCTTGCGGAGGGCCTCGATCCAGTCGCCGTCCGGCGCGGGGTCGAGCGGGAGGCGCGTGATCAGCGCCTCGACGACGGCATCGAGCAGGACCTCCTTGCTCGGGTAATACCAGTAGATCGCCATCGCCTCGCAGCCGAGCGCCGCGCCGAGGCGCCGCGTGCTGAACGAGTCGAGCCCTTCGGCGTCGATGAGCTTGAGCGCCTCGTCCCGGATGCGCGCGGCGGTCAGTCCCGAGCCGGATGCGCCGCGGCGCGCCGACCGCTTGGGGCTGGCGCCCGGCGCCGCGACCTCGCCCTTGGCGGCGGCCTTCTTCTTGGGTCTCGACGCGGCGGCGGCCATCAGGGCACCGCAGTCTGCCGGTCGGGGCGGCCTCGCCGCCAGCGCTTTTTCGCGGCGCCCGGTGAAACCCGGCGGCCCCTTGCCGCGAGGCCGCGGCCTTGGCAGCCTCTCGGGATGGCACGCGCGCTCGAGGACCTGCGGCGAAGGGCGATCGCGCGCGCCCACGCGGCGACCCGCGTCCTCGTGCCGGTCCGCACCGCGTCGTTCCGGCCCCGCGGGCGCTACGACGTGCGGCGCGTGAGGCGCTGGCCGGTTCGCGCGCTGCGCGGCGGACACCACGGGCTCGCCGCTGCGTTCCGGCTCGTCGCCGGCGAGGTCGAGATCACGCTGCTCGGCGTGCAGCCCGCGCACGACGTCGAGGATCTCGAGCGCGCGATGGCGGCAGCGCGCGGGCTCGTGGCGGTCGACGACGACCCGCGCCCCTTCCTGGCCATCGCAGGTCAGCACCCGCTGGTGGCGCGGCTCGCCGAGCACTTCGACTGTCACCTCGACCGCGCGCCGACCGTGTTCGAGACGTTCGCCCGCGCCGTCATCGAGCAGCTCGTCACCGTGTACGAGGCGAAGCTCTCGGTGCGCCGTCTCTTCTACCGCACCGGCGAGCTGGTCGCCGGCACCGAGCTCCGGGCCGCGCCGCTCCCGGCGGCGGTGCTCGGGATCCCTCCGTGGGAGCTCCACACGATGGGCATCGGCTCGCGGCGGAGCCGGACGCTGCGGGAAGGCGCGCGACGCGGAGCGGCGCTCGAGCGGCTCCGCGACGTGCCGCCAGCGGACGCCATCACGCGCATCCAGTCGCTCCCCGGCGTCGGCCCGTGGACCGCCAACCTCGTCGCGCGGAATGCGTTCGGCTACGAGGACGCGGTTCCGGTGGGCGATCTCCACGTCCCGTACCTGGTGAGCGGCGCGCTCACCGGCGTGCGCGGCGGCGACGAGGAGATGCTGGAGGCGCTCGCGTGCTTCCGGCCGCACCGCGCGCGCGTCGTGCAGCTCGTCATGGCGGCGATGGTGAAGGACATGCTTCCTGGCTTCGACCGGATGCGGAGCCCTCTGCCGCGCATCGATCCCCACCGGCGCGAGCCGTGGAAGTACTGACCGCGCTGGCCACGGCCAGGGGTGGCCTGGCCGGGCCACCTCCGCCTCTCGCCTAACCTCGCGGAAGGCCACGGGGCCGCGGGGTGGCACCGGCCGTGAAGAGGGCGCCGCATGCGTTCGTCCCCGGCCGCCTCCGTCTCCTCGTTCGTCCTCCTCCTCCTCCCCATGGTGCTGGCCACGGGGCCCGCGTGCGACGCTCCGCCGGAAGCGGCGGTCGAGACCGCGGGAGCGCTCCCGGTGCGGAGGCCGCACGACGCCGGCACCGACGTCATCGCGGAGAGTCCGCCCGCCATCGACGTCGGCGGCGTCGTCGTCGATGATCGCGAGGAGCCGGTGGTGGGCCGGCCGGTCGACCTGGTCGATGCGCGCGGCAAGCACGTGTCGCGCATGACCGACGAGGGCGGAGCCTTCTGGGTCAGCGACGTCGTCCGGCCGTACGACGTCGTCGTCGCGCCGGCCGCGTCGGGCGCGATCATCACGCCGCTCGTGTACCTGGGGCTCACCCGCGACCATCCGCGCTTCGAGGTCTTCGAGCGCGGGGGGCCGGTGAGCCGTCCTGCGAGCCAGCCGCTGCGCGTCGGCGTGGTCCTGCCGCCGTGCCGCGCCGCCGAGGGCGCGTGCTGGGTGACCGTCACGAGCGCGTCGGCGAGCGGCCGGGGCGGCACCGCCGCGTCGTACGTGGAGGGCGCGGTCAGCGCGGTGTACGACTTCGAGCACGGGTACGACTACGACAGCGTTCCGCCCGCCGCCGAGACCATCGACGTGCACGTCCTCGCCGGGGACGCCCGGAACACCTGGTACGCGTACGCTGCCGTCACCGGGGTCGCGGCGAGCCCCGGCGAGCCGCGTGACCTCGGCATGGTGACGCCGCGCGGGATCGAGGCCTCGGCGCCGGTCACGATCACCGGCCGCGCGCCCGGGCTCCCGGAAGGATGGCAGTGGACCCTCGCGACCGAGCTCGACTTGCCGGGCGGCGCGTCGATCCCGCTCCGCTACGACTGGGCCACGTCGTCGGTGCTCCGGCTCCCGCGGCTCGACGGCGCGAGCTTGCGCGTCAACGCCTGGGCCCAGGAGCCGAACGAGCCCGCGGGCCCGGTGTTCCACCGCTCGGCGCAGGCTCGCTCGGGTGTCCTGCCGGTGCCGTGCCCCGACGTGACGCTCGACCTCGCCCCGCCGCCGGTCCCGCTGCGGCCCGCGCCCGGCGGTGAGATCTCGGCGCATGCCGCGGGCCTGACGTGGCAGGGCGACACGCGCGCGCTCGCCTCGCTGGTCGTCGTGGACGCGGCGCGAGGGCAGCAGCGACTCCGCGCGTTCACGAGCGAGCCGCAGCTCGCGTACGACCGGCTCATCGCCCTCGGGCTCGGGCGCCTCGAGCCGGGCGCGCACGTCGTCGATCTCGCGACGACGCCGGGGCTCGACGTCGACGCGCTGACCGAGCCGGACGAGACGGCCCGCGAGGAGCGCTCCGGGATCGACCAGCCGGGCCGCTCCTCGTACCAGCGCTTCGGGTTCACGGTGACGCCGTGAGCGGCTGCGCGCGCACCATGGACGACCCGAAGAAGGTTCCGTCTCGCGGTCGCGGCTGGGGTAGGAGACCGCTCGAGCCATGACGATCTCTCCGCCGCCGCGCTCGTCCCGCACGCCGTCGATGCCTTGTCTGGCGTTCGGCGCCTGCCTGGCGCTCGTCGTGGGCGGCGTTGCCTCGTGCCGGTGCGGCGCGTCGTCGAGCGAAGGTGGCGGCGCTCCCGACGCGGCCGCGCCGCCCGCGGCGGAGGACCAGGGCGAGGCCGCGCCGCCCGCGCCC
>JAQBQL010000181.1 GCA_028287035.1 Labilithrix sp.
GGGCGCGGGCGGCAGCGGCGGCATCTCGGCGGCCATCGCGTACAAGGGAAGCCCGCCCGGGGTCGACGGCGCGACCAAGCTGACGTTCGGCGCGAAGGGCGCAAAGGGCACCGGCGGCGTACCGGGCGTGAACGACGGGGCCGACGGCATCGCCACCGCGATCATGCTCCTTCCCTGAGACGCCGCGCGCGCGTGGTGCGCCGCGTCCGCTTTGCGTAAGCTTGGCGCGTGCGCAACCTCACCCGACGGCGGTTCTCGACCGGGCTCCTCGCGGTCCTCGCCGCCGGCTGCGGCGGCAGGCTCGAGGACGAGCGCACCGAGACGACGACCCCGGCCGGGCGTCCCCCGACCCCGGGCGGCGATCCGCCCCCGGTCTTCGGCTCGGAGCCGACGCCGGAGCCGTCCGTCGCCTTCGGGCCGGTCAGCCGCTCGACGCCGCCGCCCGCCGTGGTGTGGTCGTGGACGACGAGCGAGCAGGCCGCCGAGGTCCGCTCGGGGCGCGTGCTCTTCACGCGGGCGACCTCGCCCACGCTCGGGCGCGGCTTCCTCTTCGACGTGCTCCAGCGCCGCGCCGACGCCGGCGACTCCACCGCGGCGCGCCTGGTCGGCCCCGAGCTGCTCGAGGGCCGCTTCGGCTGGCACAACCCGTGGAGCACGGTGCGCGGCGCCGCGGCCGACGAGTCGTATGGCCTCGAGCTCCTCGCCATCACGATGAAGCCCGACACGCTGTACGCGCGGGTCCTCGCCTCGACGGCGGAGATCAGCTTCGTCGACAGCGCCGGCGCCCAGGTGCCCGTCGCCGATGCGCTCGCTGCGTACGGCCGCGTGGGCGGCATCCTGTTCGAGAACGACGTCCCGGTCGCCGGCAAGTGCGGTACCGGAAGCGCCAGCACCGGCCAGGGCGGCGGCGGCAACGCCTACCGCGAGATCTATCTGGGTAACGAGGCGCAGATCGCGTCGTTCTCGCATCGCACGCCGGCCATCCTCGACCGCCTCGAGGCCTCGATCGCCGAGCTCCAGATCCTGCGCGCGTGGCTGGCGGGCTCGGGCGCCCTGCCCGCCCGGACGTACCACGACTGGGAATGTCGCATGCTGGGGCTCTGGCAATTCGGTCTGTCGGAGGCGGTCGTCGACCGGTATCTCGCCTCCCTCGCGTTTTCGTCTCCCCAGTATCTGCCGTCGCCCGAGAACGTCGATCTGTTGATCGCGGAGCTCGTGAAGGCGCGGTTCGTCCCGGACCCGTTCGCCGTCACGGCGTGAGGGCATGAGGCGCGTCACGAAGGAGGAAGCGGAGGCCGACATGGCTGCCCGCGGCTTCGCGCGGCGCGGCACGAACCGCTGCGCGATGTGCATGCTGGTCGAGGGCGCGCGCTCGTCGCCGCTGCGCGTCCACGAGGATGCGAGCACGGTGATGGTGCTCGATCGCTACGCGGCGACGCGCGGCAACCTGCTGGTCATCCTCCGCGAGCACGTGGAGCGGGCAACGGAGCTGCCGCTCCCCACGTACCTCGCGGTGCAGCGCCGGGTGTTCGAGGCGCAGCTGACGCTGGAGCACGTCCTCGGCCCGCGCCGCGTGTACACGGCGATCCTGGGCTCGCCGGCGGCGCTGCCGGGCGCCCCCGACCCGCCGGCCATGAGCTTCCCGCACCTCCATGCGCACGCCATCCCCGTGTACGACGACGGCCCCTCGGCGCGCCCCGCCGCGGTGTTCTCGTGGTCGGCAGGCGTATGGCTGTACGACGAAGGCGAGGCGGAGGAGGTCGCCGCGGCGCTGCGCGCGGGATGGATTGACGCGGGGTGACCTGAAACGCGGCCGGGCGGCCGAGCATCACACCGTGACCTCATGAGCGATCAGCCCACCTACACGCCGCCGAAAGTCTGGACCTGGGAAAAGGGAAATGGGGGCGCCTTCGCCAACATCAACCGCCCCGTCGCCGGTCCCACGCACGACAAGGAGCTGCCGGTCGGCAAGCATCCCTTCCAGCTCTACTCGCTGGCCACGCCGAACGGCGTGAAGGTCACCGTCATGTTCGAGGAGCTGCTCGCCGCCGGCCACACGGGCGCCGAGTACGACGCATGGCTCATCAACATCGGCAAGGGCGACCAGTTCGGCAGCGGCTTCGTCGCCGTGAATCCGAATTCCAAGATCCCGGCGCTGCTGGACCGGAGCGGCGACAAGCCCGTTCGCGTGTTCGAGTCGGGCTCGATCCTCCTCCATCTCGCGGAGAAGTTCGGCGCGTTCCTCCCCGAGGATCCCGCGGCCCGCACCGAGGCGCTCTCGTGGCTCTTCTGGCAGATGGGCAGCGCGCCGTACCTGGGCGGCGGATTCGGGCACTTCTATACGTATGCGCCGGTGAAGATCGAATATGCGATCAACCGGTTTGCGATGGAGGTGAAGCGCGAGCTCGACGTGCTCGACCGCCGCCTCGGCGAGGCGAAGTACCTCGCGGGCGACGAGTACACGATCGCGGACATCGCGACGTGGCCCTGGTACGGCGCGCTCGTGAAGGGCCTCGCGTACGGCGCGGCGGAGTTCCTCTCGGCGCACGAGTACAAGAACGTGAACCGCTGGGCCGACGAGATCGCGGCGCGTCCTGCCGTCAAGCGTGGGCGCATCGTGAACCGCGTGACCGGCGAGCTGCACGAGCAGCTCCACGAGCGTCACGACGCGAGCGACTTCGAGACGAAGACGCAGGACAAGCTGCAGAAGGACGCCTGACGGCGGCGGGCGCGGCCACGCCGGCGGGCGCGACGGCCCTCAGCGACGCCAGCCGCTCGACAGGTGCGAGGCGAGCGCGCGGCGGCTGAGATCGTTGGCGCGCAGCTCGTCGAGCGCGCCCGAGTCGATGGTGTCCTGGAGGCGCTCGACGCGCGGCAGCCACCGCCGCGCGTCGTGCACGGTCGCATAATCGCCCGCCGCGATGGCGCGCTGGGTGCCGGCGGCGAGCTCGGCGCGGAGCTCGGGCTCGTCGGGCGCGTCCTTGCGCACGCGGGCCTGCGCCTCTTCGGGCGTCTCGACCGCGAACCCGAACGGCCGCCCGAGCCCCATGGCGAGGCGCACCGAGGTCTCCTCGAGCGTGATCGCCTCGGGCCCCGTGTACTCGACGATGCCGCCGGGCGGCGCGACGAGGATCTCGGCGACGACCTTCGCCGAGTCGGCCCGCGAGATCCACGCGACGCGGTCGGAGGCGGAGGCCCCGCGGAGCGTCGTCCCCTGGCGCATCTCGAGGCCGAGCAGCTGCTCGGTGTACTTGCCATTACGGAGCACGGTGTGGGGCACGCCGCAGGCGCGGAGGCTCTCCTCGCTCGTCCAGTGATCGCGCGCAAAGGGGTATTCGCTCTTCGCCGACGCGCCCTGGAGCGAGAGGTAGACGACGTGCCCGGCGCCCGCCGCTTTCGCCGCCGCGAAGGCGGAGGCGTGGAGCTTGGCCCGCGCCCCGGGCGCCGCGGAGGCGGAGACGATGAAGGCCGTCCCGACCCCGCGGAGCGCGCGGGTCATCGCCGCCTCGTCGCCGTAGTCGCCGACCGCGACCTCGGCCTCGAGCCCCTCGGGCGCCCGCGCGGCGTCGCGCACGAGGAGCCTGACCTTGGCCCCGCGCGCCACGAGAATGGCAGCAACGGTCTTCCCGAGGTGTCCGCTTGCGCCGGTGACGAGGATCATGAGCCTTCAAGCGCATAGCACGGGATTCATGACGCGAGCGGCCGGCGCACCCGGGCATGTGCCGCGCGCGGACGGCTGCCCCAGAAGGCGCTCCGCGCGAGCACGTCTCGCGACGTGACGACGCAGCGGGCGCGTGCGGGTGGCCGGATCGACGCCTCTCGTGCGGCATCGCGCCGTCCGCCGGTGTCCTGGACGTTCACCTCGGCGAGCGGGTGGGAGCCGACGCCGACTTCCGAATCGGAAGTGACGCGACGCCGGGCTCCCCGGCGATCGTGCAGCTCACACGCGCCGCGCTGCTACCCCCGCGACCACCGCCGGATGCGCGCGATGTCCGCCGCCGCCAGACCCAGCGCCGCCAGGAACTCCCCATGCGCGGCCGGCGCCGTACGCTCGAACGCCACATGCCACCGGTGCATCGCGTCGTCGTCGAAGCCCGCCGCGCGCAGCATCGTCACCCATCGTGCCTTGTCGAGACCACGCTTCGTACGGAGCAGCCCCGACGTCGCCAGCAGCCGCGCCACCACCTGCTGCTGCTCACGCAGCACCTCGATCTCGGCGTGCAGTCGCGCGAGCTGCCGCTCCAGCACGTCCGCCGCCCGTCCGCCCTCCCGGTCGACCAGTACGCGGATCTCCTCGAGCGCCAGGCCCCCGGCGCGATATCGGCGTATCGCCTCGAGCCGCTCCACCTCGCGCTCCCCGTAAACTCGATATCCAGCCGCCGAGCGCCCCGACGGCGAGAGCAGCCCGATGCGGTCGTAATAGAGCAGCGTCGTCCGCGACACCCCGAACCGCCGCGCCAGACGCCCGACCGAGTGGCTCATCGGCGCCGCGGCAGCACGAAGCGCCGCCGCGCCTCGGCCGCGTCCAGCTGCGCGCGGTCGTACAGCTCGTGGAGGGCGCCCGCGCGATGGTCGAGAAGGGCAGGATTCATGTCCATCAGCTCGTCGAACGTGGCCCCGGGCGCCCGCTCCATCGCGTCCGACACCAGGAGAACGTACGCCCACGTCATCGTCGCATGGAACTTCTCCGGCGCGCCGAGCGCCGCGACCAGCGCGCGCAGGTGACGCACGTAGCGCGCGAGCGCCTCCTCCTGCGAGAGCACCTGCAGGTACCCGAACGCCACGCGCAGGTGCTCGCGATGCCCGAAGCGCGCCGCGTCGATGGTCCCTCGCTCGAATTCCACAACGACCGCCGCCGCCTCCCGATCGATCATGACGAGAATCCTGGACCGTGAAGCCGTAGACAGGTCAACCCGCGCGCGCCCCCAGCCCTTCCGGCTGCGTCGCTCCGCGCCTACACTGAAGCGATGACGACGGCGCGCCGGCTCCACTACACGTACGCGGAGTACCTCGACGCCCTCGCCATGAGCGAGCTGAAGCTCGAGTTCCACGACGGGGACATCTTCGCGATGGCCGGCGGAACCCCCGAGCGCGGGATGCTGGCCGCAAGCGTGATCGCGCTTCTTGGCCAGCAGCTCGCGGCGCCCTGCCGGATCATGACGAGCGACGTGAAGGTGCGCGTCCTCGCGACCGGCCTGTCCACGTTTCCAGACCTCTCCGTGGTGTGTGGCGAGCTCGAACGCGCCGCCGACGACCCGAACAGCATCACGAACCCCGTCGTTCTCGTCGAGGTCCTGAGCCGCTCCACGGAGGATTACGACCGGGGCGAGAAGTTGATCCACTACAAGCAGATCCCCTCGCTGCGCTACGTGCTCCTCGTCGCCCACGACACGCACCTGGTCACGCTGGTTGCCCGCGACGAGGAAGGCGCGTGGGTCGCACGCGAGCACCGTGACGGCGACACCCTCCGCCTCGAACGCCCCGCCGTGCAGCTCGCGGTGACGGACATCTACCGCCCCCTCGCCGCGCTCTAGGCTCCTCGCATCGTCTCCCTGCTAGTCTGGGTCGATGGCCCTGTCTCCCAGGGGACGAGCGCGTCTGCTCGGCCTCGTCTTCGCGGCGGCTTGCCCGCTTCTCGTGCAGTGCAATCTCCTCGTGGACACGGACGGCCTCGCCGGAGCCCCGGCGGACGATGATGCGGGCGTGCTCGACACCGCGGCCCCCGACACGGCGCTCGTCGAAGCCGCGTCCGACGCCCCGCGCGACGTGGTGACCGAGGAGGCGAGCGGCCCCTCGCCGGCGGAGCAGTACGCGCTCGCCGTCCTCGGCGACATGCCGCTCCTCTACTTCAAGCTCGACGAGAAGAACGGCTCGACCGCGAAGAACGAGGCGTCCTCCGCCGACGGCGCCTACTTCGGTGACGTGACGCTCCGTGGTGACGGCGCGTTCCCGGGAAGCCGCGCCGCGCTCTTCTCGGGCAACGCCGCGGGCATCCAGACCGCCACCGCGCCCGCGTGGCCCGACCGCCATGCGTTCACGTTCGAGACCTGGTGGAAGCCGCTCGGCTTCGACGACACCTTCCGGTTTCTCTTCCACCTGAACGGCGGCACCTCGGCGGGGCGCGAGGACATCGGCGTCAACGTGCAGAGCGGGTCCGGCCTGACCTTCGAGCGCTTCATGGCGAGCGCGCCGTCGGCGATCCACGTGCCGCTCCCTCCCGTCGCGCAGTGGCGTCACCTCGCCGCGACGTACGACGGCTCCGTGCTGCGGCTCTACGTGGACGGCCTCCTCGTCGGCAGCGCGCCGGACGAGCGGACCACCGTCCCGCACGACGGCCCCTTCATCATCGGCGGCAGCGACCCCATGGCGGGCGCGGCCTACGCGTGGCTGGACGAGGTCGCCATCTACGACCGCGCCCTCGCCGCCGACCGGATCGCCGCCCACTTCGCCATCGCGCCGCCGCGCTGACCCCCATGTCGCGGATCGTGCGCTCGGTGGCACGAGCCGGCACACGATGGAGCGCGCGGGCCGCTTTTCGCCGGCAAATGGGCCCGGCCCATCGCTTGCGTTAGCATGTGCCATGATCCGACGACTCGCCCTCACCGTCTCCGTCCTTGCCTTCACGACCTTCGCCGCGGGCGTGGCCCGGGCCGACGTGCCCCCGCCCAACTCCGAGCCCTGCGCCTCGAAGACCGCCTCCGCCGCCTGCACGACCGATGACGGCGAGAGCGGCACCTGCGTCCCGACCGAGGCGAGCCACATCACGTACGACGCCGACGGCGGCCACGGCAGCGCGACGAGCACCGTGCTCGTCTGCACGCCGCCCGGCGCGAGCGACGGCGGGGCGGACGGCGGCGCCGACGGCGGCTCGGGCGGGAGCGGCGGCGGCAGCTCGAGCTCGGGAGGCTGCTCGATGGGCGGCGCCGATCTCGGGTCGGGCGCGGCGCTCCTCGCGATGCTCATCCCGTTCGTGATCGGTCGCCGCCGCAAGCGCGCGGCCGAGTGAGGTAGCAAGCGCCGCCCCGCCTCCGCCCCGCATGGACGCCCTCTTCCGCCCCCTCGACGCCGCTCGCGTGCAACTGCTGCACGCGCTCGGACCGGTGTCGCGCGCGCTCGTGGTCAGCCGCGAGCAGCGCGTGGCGGTGGGGGCGCTCCTCGCGGTGGTGACGGCGCTCGTCCTCGCGACGGGCGCCCCGATGTGGACGCTGGCGCTCGGTCCGCTCGTGCTGGGCGTCCCGCATGTCGTCGCCGACGTGCGGTATCTCGTGGTGCGCGCGGGCCTCGGCGCGGAGCGCCGCCTGGTCGCCGTCGTCGCGCTGCCGCTGGCGGTGGCGGCGTGCGGCGGCGGCACGCGGGCGGGGTTCGTGGCGGTGGCGGCGGCGCTCCTCGCGAGCGCGCGTGGACGCTCCGAATGGCAACGATCGGCGGCGGGCCTCGCGCTGCTCGCGCCGCTCACGTTCCTGGCCTGGCACGCGCCGGCGCGGGCCGACGCGGCGTTCGCGCATCTCCACAACCTGGTCGCGGTCGGCCTGTGGTGGGGATGGCGCCGTCCCGGAGAGCGCGCGGGAATGCGATGGATCGCGCTCGGCGCGATGGCGCTGGCGACGCTCGCGATCCTGTCGGGCGCGCTGGATCCGCTGGTGAGCGCGGGCCTCGGCTGGCGTTCGCGCCCGGCGGGCTTCGGCGTGAGCGCGCTCGCATCGGCGCTGGCGCCGGACGTGTCGACGCGCTGGGCGCTCCGCCTCGTCGTGCTCTATGCCTTCGGGCAATCGATTCATTACGCGATATGGCTGCGCCTGGTCCCCGACGAGGACCGCGAGCGCGCCACCCCGCGCACCTTCCGCGCCTCGTGGCAGGCGCTGACGCGTGACGTGGGCCCGTGGGTCCTCGCGGGCGCGGGACTGGCGATTGCGTTCTTCGCGTGCTGGGCGCTGGTGAGCGTGTCCGGCGCGCGGGACGGCTATCTGCGCGCGGGCGCCTTCCACGGCCATCTCGAGCTCGTCGCGCTGGCGGTGTTCTTCGTCCGCGGCCGGATGCGCGCATGATCGTCCGCTGGCTGGCGGCATTCGCGGTCACGCAGCTGGTCGAGATGCCGACCTACATGCGCGCCCAGCGAGGCGCGCGCACCTCGGTAGGCCGGCGCCTCGGGGTGTCGTTCCTGGCGAGCGCGATGACGCATCCCGTGGTGTGGTTCGTGGTCCCGGCCTTGTGGCGCGGGCATTCGTACCTGGCGATGGTGCTCTTCGCGGAGGCGTTCGCAGTGCTGGCCGAGGCGCTGTGGCTCTCGCGGTGCGGCGTGGCGCGGGCGCTCGCGTGGTCGGTGGCGGCGAATGCGGCGTCGGTCGCGGTGGGTCTCACGCTGCGGGCGTTGACGGGCTGGCCGTAGTCGCGCAGCGGGAGCACCGGACGCGTGCTCAGTCGATGATCCCCTCGCGCATGGACACGGCGCCGATGGTGTACCCGAGCACGCGGCCCTTGAGTGTCGCGGTCTCGCCCTTGGTGAGGGTGGCCGCGCGAGCGGTCTCCGAATCCTTGAGATTCACCTGCACCGAGTGGAAGCTCTGCGGCTCACCCGAGCCGATGACGACGTAGAGCCCGCCGAGCGGTCCCTTGTCGATCGACTTCACGATCCCGGTGACCTCGACGTCGTGCCCTTTCCAGGCCTTGTCGCCGCGAACCTCGTTCCCCTCGTAATCGGCCACGAGCTGCGCCGCGGCGACCTTCTCGTAGACCCTGGGCTCCGCGGCCGCCGAGGAAGGCGCAGCAGGCCCTGTCTCGGAGGCCGCCGCCGCGGTCTTGCTCGCCACGACCGCCCCGACCGCACAGATGGCGGCGCAGCCACCGAACAGGCAGCCAAACGCGATCAACGCGATGACTCCCCGCCCGGCGCTCTTCTTCTGCTGCCCGTGGCTGTTGGCGTGGTTCATGAGGATCATCTCAACGGCCAGGAGCGGCCGGTCCGACAGGGGTCATTCGATTTCGCGAGAGAGGTGCCTCACCCCTGCGCCAGCGTCGCAAACCGATCGAACAGCGCCCCCGCCATCGGGTCCTCCAGCTTCCACGTGATCCCGATGGGCCGGTCGCCCGACGCGCTCTGGAACACCGCCTGCCCCAGGAACGCATACGCCGCATCCGGGTCCTCGCGAACGAAGAGCCAGAACGTCCACCCATTCGCGGGGCTCTCCATGTACCGACGCCCCGACGCATTGCCCACGCTGGCCGCCGATTGCGTCTCCCAGTGGAACACCGTCGGGCTCACCGCATAATCGCGATACCGCGTCGTCGGCGAGAAGCTCGAGGCCGACTTGTCGAGCGTCACCAGCAAGAGCTCTCGCTTCTCCTCTTCCAGCTTGAGAATCCCGCTCTGCGGAGTGACCCCCTTCTTGCCTGGCTTCACGAACCCCACTGCGGCGACGATCTCGCGGCGCTTGTACCGCCGGTGCAGCGCCAGCGGCCACTCCGCGAGCGGATACTTCTCCTCTGCGAGCCCAATGCGGTCCGACAGCACCTCGGCAAGCTCGCTCATCTCCTTGCGGATGGGCGCCCGGTCGAACAGCCAGCCGGCGCCCACGGTCGGCTCGCGGAGGACGCCCCGATGATTCAGCTGGAAGTCCAGCATCGTCAGTCGCCGCAAGTAGGTCGGCTCGGTCGACCCGCCCTGCCCGGCCTTGCGCCACAGGACGAGGCGCGTCGCATCGTCCGTGTGGAGCAGGAGCGAGAGGCTCCCGCTGAGGTCCGCCGTCGCTTCGTCGATCGGGTCATCGACGCCGGCCTTCGAGCGAAGGGTGCTCCACCCGCCTGCGCGATAGACGTCTTCCACTTCGCGGCCGCTGTTCTCCAGAAACTCGCCCAGGGTGACCTCCGTGCCCGCCGCGGTGAGCTCGCGCAGCTCACGCGTCAGCGTCGCCGCCGTCGCCACGGCCTGCTTCAGCGACGTCAGCACGCGGCTCTGCGCGACCGCATCGAGCTGGAACACGCATCCGGCAGGCAGGTAGGGAAATCCGTCCCGAACCGCCTTCTCGAGGCGCGCGCGAGCAATACCGGTGATCGCCGCGTACACCGCGTCGAACCTGAACTCGGTCCGGTGCTGACCGATGAAGTCGAGAATGAGGCACGAGAGCTTTCCCGGATTCAGCCGCAGCCCGCGACCGATCTGCTGGACGAACAGCGCCGCGCTCGTCGTCGGACGGAGCAGCAGGAGCGTGTCCACGAAGGGCAGGCGACGCCCTCGTTGTAGAGGTCGCACGTGCACAGCACGTTCACCTCGCGCTCGCGGAGCCTGCGCGGAGCCGCCGCACGCTCGGCCTCTCCGGTGCCGCCGTGTACCATTGCCGCCGGGATGCCCCGCCGCGTGAGGGCGGTAGCCATGAACTCGGCGTGCTCCACGGACACGCAGAACGCGAGCGCCCGAATGGCGCGCACGTCCACCACGCGCCGCCTGAGCTGCTCGACGATGAGGTCCACGCGGACCTCGTTGCCCGTATACAGGTTCGACAGATCGCCGGTCTGGTACCCCTGACGCGACCAGCGCACCTTGTCGAGCTCGGTGCCGGCCGCGTCGGCGATTCCGTAATATTCGAACGGAACCAATAGCTGCCGATCGAGCGCGTGCCAGAGCCGCAGCTCGGCGGCGATCTTCATATCGAAGTCCGGCAGCAGCGATTTGCCGTCCGCGCGCTCGGGCGTCGCGGTGAGCCCGAGGAGGATCTCGGGACGCACGAAGCTCGTCACCTTCCGGTACGAATCCGCAGGCGCGTGGTGACACTCGTCGATCACGATGAATCGAAAGTGCTCCGGCGTGACCCGCCCCTCGAGGCTGCTCGCTGCGCTCTGCACGCTCGCGAAGACGTGCTCCCAGGTGGCGGGGACCTGCCCGTCGACGAACAGCTCGCCGAATGACCCATCGCGAAGCACCTGGCGGAACGTCGCGAGCGCCTGGTCGAGGATCTCACGGCGATGCGCGAGGAACAGCAGGCGCGGCCGCGTCCCGGCGCGCTCGCAAGCGCGCAGGTAATCGAACGCGGCAATCATCGTCTTGCCGGTGCCGGTCGCGGCGACGACGAGGTTCCGGTACCGCCCGTGCACCGCGCGCTCGGCCTCGAGGCGATCGAGGATCTCGATCTGATACGGATGCGGCTGGAACGTGAAGAGCTGGAGTACCGTCGGCCCGCCCGCGGTCTCCGCGCTGAGCGCGCTCCTCAGCCGACCGCGGCTCGCCTCGGACGTGTGATCGTAAGGAACGAACTCGTCGTCGTTCCAGAGCCCCTCGAAGGTCCCCTCGAACTTGTCGATGACCTTCGGCTGATCCGCGGCCGCGACCTTGACCATCCACTCCTGTCCGCTGCCGAGCGCCGTCGCGGTGAGGTTCGCGGACCCGACGTAGGCCGTGGTCAGGCCGCCGTGCCGCCGGAAGAGCCAGGCCTTGGCGTGGAGCCGCGTACGTCGAACGTCGTACGAGATGCGCACCTCCGCGCCGGGTAATGCCGACAGCGCGTCGACGGCGTTGACCTCGGTGGTCCCCGTGAAGACGGTGGTGAGCACGCGAAGCCGCGCGCCCCGGCGCACCGCCGCCTCGAGCTGATCGCGCACCGCGCGCACGCCGCCCATGGTGATGAACGCGGCGAGGATGTCGATGCCATCCGCCGACGCCATCTCGCGCGAAAGCTCGTGCCCGAGCGCAGGCTCCCCGCGAGCGCGCGTGAGGAGCGTCGTTGCCGACAGCGGACTCTCGGGCCGAAGGGGCGGCGTGTTCCGATAGAGCGACCGCAACATGCGCGCGGGCTCAGCCACCTTGGCCTCCTCGGTCTCCTGCGCGGGCGCGAGCTCGGTGAGCCGATCGAGGAGCGCGTGCGCGAGGGCGACCTGCTGGTCAGCGTCGGGCAAATCCGCAAGCGCCGCCTCGACCGAAATCGCGATGTGGCGCGCGAGGAGCGAGGGAAGGTTCGGGCGCTCGACCGTCTGGAGCTCGGGAATCGCGGGCAAGGCGGCCAGCAACTCGCGATCGCCAGCACGCGTGAGGAGCTGCTCGTAGATGCCTTCGCGAAGAGGGAGTGCCACGAGGGCGAGAGTATCGACCGCGGGCGGGATTGGGCGGCGCTTGCAGTCGCGTACTGCACGGCAGCGCGCACGTTGTCCGACCGCCGTCCTCTCGGTCTGCACGTATGCTCGGGGCGTTGCCGCCATGTACCCCCTCGGGCGTACGCGGGCAGTTGATGACAATGCGGGCGTGCTGATGCAGTCTCGAGTCGGGCGGGGGGCGTCGACGACTGCGCCCGTCCGCGTTGCGTTCGCGCCATTTCTCACCACGAAAGATACCTGCGTGACCCAGACTACCGTACTGAGCGGTCCCCCTCCCGAGCGACTGCCCAGCATCCCCGTGACCGCGCCGCAGACCGTTCCACCGCCGCCGGCCGAGGTGATCGTCCCGGCCGCGCTGCTCGCCGTGGAAGCCGCGTTGGACGGGGTAGCGGATGCGCTACGAGCATGGGAGAACCAGCCCCTTGTAGCGCTCCGATGGCGGGACCGGACAAACGCCGAGCAGTCCGGTGCGGTCGAGATCTCGCTCGGAGAGATCAAGCGGTCGCACGACCGCGCGTCGACCCTCACATTGAAGTTCGTCTGCAAGCCGCTCCGCGGCGAAGCGGTGACGCTGAGCGTGCGTGTCGAGCCCTACCGAGAGGGTGTTCTCAAGCACCACGTTCGCCTCGTGCACGAGGGCACCTATCGCGACTGGATATGTACCGAGCAGGAGGACGATGACTGGAAGGTCTCTGCCCGTCTGCCGAAGCCTCGAGGTATTCCCGTCATCGAGCAACTTCGGGACGTCTGGTTCACCGACGGCGCGCCCGCTCGGAACGAGATTGCTCCCCGCGTCGAACGCACGGGGCATCCAGTCGTCGACGCACGACTGAAGCCATGGTGGCCGAAATACGACGCCGTCCAGCGCGACTGGTCGCTCGGCCGGACGCTCGGCGGAGGCCTTGCCGAGCGTGCAGCGGATCCCGAGGAGTGGGCGGCCGCAATATGCTCATTCTCGATCTGGACGATCCTCGTACAGTCACTGGCCTCCTCGAGCACTGCCCGCGAGATCGACAAGCTGCTCGCCGCGACGGCCGGTGGACTGCCGCCTGCGGAGCTGTACGTGTCGCGCCGCGCGGTCGACCTGAAGCCGAGTGCCGTGCAGAAGAGCCTGGACAGCCGTGGGCTCAAGATCCCCTGGCACGTCGTCGAGGCGGCATGCGCCGCTCTCAATAGCGGAAAGCACGTCATCTTCACCGGTCCGCCCGGGTGCGGAAAGTCGAAGCTCGCTGGAATACTCGCGCAGCTTGCCACCGGAAGAGAGCCGATGCTGGTCACCGCCTCTCCCGCATGGACTTCGGGCGACCTGGTAGGTCGCTACTTCCCCACCCGAAGCGGCGCCGGTCTCGAGTTCCGCCCGGGCTTCTTCCTGCAGGCGGTCGACGCGGGAAACCGTTGGCTCATCATCGATGAATTCAACCGGGCGAACATCGACGAGTGCTTTGGCGAGCTCTTTAGCGCCCTCGCCGACGACGTCGTGGAGCTCCCGTTCGAAGAGGAGATCGAGGGCACGACATCACCGCTCGGCGTCCCGAGCTACGGGCGTGTGCGGATCGTTCCGGAGCGGCGAGCCGCCTCTGCGGAGGCCGTCACGGCCGAAGCACAGACGGTCGACTATCCCGTCGGCGCCTCGTTCCGGATCGTCGGAACGATGAACGACGCCGACCGCGCGATGTTGCACAAGATGTCCTTCGCGTTGCTCCGGCGGTTTCAGATCATCCGCGTGGAGGCGCCGCCCGCGAAGGTCGTCGCGAGCATCATCGACGCGGAGATCAAGCGCGTGACTGATGACCTGAAGCTTGAGGAGCGCGCCTATGTCGTGCGCCGGGCCCAAGGGGGCGGCCGAGGGCAGAAGCTCGAGGTGGATGCAGTCAAGGACCTCTTGCGAAAGCTCTTCGCCCGCGACCCGGACGACCTCCGCAAGGCCAAGGCGGTGCGCCGCTCGAACGTTGCTCCGAAGGAGGGATACACCGATCTCGTGCGCGAGCGCGTCGTCGGGCTAGCGACCGTCCTCGACGTCATCCGGTTCGTCGCGGAGGGGATCCGGGCTCCGGCCGAGAACACGGACATCCTGGTCCTAGACAAGGTCGGCGAAGGCGACCCAGTCGAAGGTGCGAAGGTGATCTCGCCGAAGGAGCATGCCGTAGCCACCTCCGCCAGCTTTCTAGCCATGGCCGTGGCGCTCAGTGTCTTTCCGCAGCTGGACGCGCTCACGACCGAGGCGAGGCGCCGCGCGGTGCAGCACATCATTTCGGTCTTCGACGAGGACAAGGTCCTCATGCGGCGCATGGAGGAGGAACTGGTCGCCCCCGCGCCCGACCAGGTCGCGAGCCCGGAGCCGACGGGCAAACTCGGCAAGGCGAAGCGCGAACCGAGTGCCGACCTCCACCTGAGAATCGTGGAGCACAGCGACCCGAGCAAATTCGACGCGGACGGCGACCGCCTCGTGAGCATCAGCGAGTTTCTCGTCGAGGAGCTCTGCCAGCAATACCGCGGCACGCCCGATGCTACCGATTTCGAGAACCTGCTGAAGCCGGGTGTCGACGAGCCCTCGTGAGCGCGGACCTACAGCTGTTCGTCGAGCAGGTCTCGTGGCTTGCGAAGAGCTACCTTCCCGACGCGACTCGCCGAAGCGTGATCGCGTGGATCGGGGCGCGGCTTAGCCCCGACGTCCGGGCCCGCTGGCTCACGGCATTTCCGATCCACCATCCGACGCAGTGGCGCGCCGAAAAGGCGTTCATCGAGGTGATGAAGGAGAATCTCTCTCATCAGCGGAACATGCACCGCATCGTCGAGTTACCGACTCGCGGCGTCGACTGGGCAGCAACCTATACGCGGTCCGACTCAGGTTTCACGCGACCGCCGATGCCCTATGTCGTTCGGGTCGCACGTGCCGTACCCGATCGAGCGCTGGTTGGAGCCCTCGTCAGCATGGGCAGGGGATGGCTCACAGCGCTCGAATGGGCCATCGAAGGCGACGCTCGCGTCGCCGCTCCCTTGCGGGCCCGTGCCGCCGACCTTCGCAGCGCTCTCCTCGTAGCGGAGTCGATCGGTGGCGAACCCGCGGCGCTTGATGGACGGCTCATCGAGCGCCTGCGCCGGCTGGGAGCCTCGGGGACGAAGCTCGCAGACCTGGTGCACGAGATCGATCGCTTGTGGGGCGGAGCGTTTACCGGAGCGCAGGACGACGTCCAGGCGATACGTACCCTTGGCGCGTCGCTTGAAGAGGCGAACGTCGGCAATGCCGACACGCTTCTCGAACTGAGCTCCGTGCTGTCGGTGGCCAGGGCAGCAACGGATGGGGAGAGCACGTGGACGCTGGCGAAAGTGCAGATCGGGAGGGCAGGAAAATACCCGCCCCTTATCCTCCAGTGCGGAGATCTCCAGTGCCACATCGACAAGGGAACTCCCGTGGTTCCGGGCGCGGGAAAGGTCCAAGACCTCGTCTCACCATGGTTGGACGAGGTGGTCTGGGGCGGCGACAAGCGGGCGCGCTCGCGACAACCCGACATCGTGCTCCGGTTCTCGCATCGAAAGCACAAACGAGTCCTCTTCGCGCTGGCGGATGCGAAGCGGAACGTGACCGGCGAAGGTGCCAGCTATCTTCGCTCGTCAGTGGACGTCGCCGCGGTCTACTTGATGGCGTTCGGTCATGCTCTTGGCTTGCATGTGGGCGGGTCGAGCAACGAGCTGCGGACGACACTGGTGCCGGGCATGACCCTCTTTTGCCAGCAGGGCGCGAAGCGCGACCCTGTCGAGGTCATCAAGTTGCTGTCGGGCGGCACCGAGGCGATCCCCACCGTGATGGCCTTCGATGTGGCGAAGCACTTCGGGCCGGGGCCGGCGGGCTGGCAGTCGCCTACCCTCGCCGCGTGGTTTGCTTCTCTTGGGCGTCAGGCGGCAGCGGAGTTCGAGCGAGCCGTTGCTTGAGGCGAGCGTCTTTGACTCGAGCTCGTCCGGCTCGAGAGGGGTGCCGCGTGACCGAAGTTCGAGCGAAGCGCACTCGAGAGCGTTGGCACACTGTAACCGTACGGCGATGGACGTCATCATTGCCTCGCGGTGCGCGGCCGAGCGTGCTGCGCATGGCGCACGGGAAGTGCTCGGAGGTCGAGGCGCGCGGTGACGCTCAGGGCACCGGCATCGTATCCGCCTTGATCCCATCAATCCCGTCGTTCATCCCAGGGGCACCCCCCTTGCCTTTCGGGCCGAAGGCGCCGGACGTGATCGCGCTGTTCTGCACGACCGGGGTTGCGCCTGTGAAGAAGATGCCGACGGAAATGCCGCCGGCCCCACCACCTCCCGCTCCGCCGTCGCCGCCTTTGCCGCCGTCGCCGCCCTGGCAACCGAACGGCGTCGGCGAGCCGCTGTAGCCGAAAAGCTGCTCGCCTGGCTGCCCTGCGCGGCCGGTTCCTCCGGCGCCCGCTTTACCGCTCGCGACGGTGGATCCATTGATGGTCACCTCGCTGTTGAGGGCGAGCAATGCGATGCTCGCGCCGCCGCCGGTGCCGCCGCCACCTCCTGCACCACCGCATCCGCCCGCTCCGCCGCCGCTTCCAGCTCCACCTTGCGAGCCCTGTCCGCCACCACCACCTTGCCCCGGAGTGCCTGCCGACGCGGCGCCGCCCGAGCCCGGAACCCACACCCCCTTCTCGAGCGCGCCGAGAGACGTCGCCCCATCAGCCGGCGTATTGGTCCCATCCGCACCGTTCGCGCCGCCACCACCAGCGTTGCAAGGCTGCCCCAGCTTCCCGCCCGCGCCGGCGCCGAGCGCAGGAAGTCCGGGATCACCATTGAAGCCGTTGTCGGCGCCTTTGCCGCCGGTCGTCGTCGTGCCGTCCGGGCAAGTGACGGAATGTGCTTGGCCCCCCGTGGCCCCGGCCGCAGAACTTCCGTTCAGCGCGGTCTGTGACGGAAAGTTGGTGTACTCGGTGAGAGCACCGGTCGCCCCGTTCGCTCCGACGCGGCTCTCCACTGTCGAATCGATGATGGTGAGGCCGCCACTATTGATGGCGCGCACGGCGATGCTGTTCGGAGCGCCAACCTCCGGGCCGTAGATCTGGAGCCCGGACAACGTGACGTTCTTTGCCGCGACGTCGAGCGCGTAGTCCGTGCCCGCGCTCGGTTGAATCGTGGGCTTTGCTCCCGTGTATGCGAAGTCCGCGCACCCGAAGCCGCCATATACCGAGACCGACCTCGTGATGTGGACCGCCTCGTAGTAGGTGCCTTCGCACACGTAGATGCGCGGAAGATTGCCCGCCTTCGCGAGAGCCGCACTGATGGTCTTCACCGGCGCGGACTTGGTTCCCCTCGCGGCATCGTCGCCGGAGGCCGACACGAAGACGCCGACCGCGTCTGCGACGCACGCCGGCGAGTCCTGCGGCGCCTTGGTCAGGTCGCACCCGGCGGGCACGTCGATGCTGCCCTGCCCGTCGACCGTGCCTCCGTCCTGACCCGGCGCACACGACGCGCCCTCCCCGCAGGTCTCCGTGGAGTCGCCGCATGCGGCAATGACGCCAACGATCGAGACGAGAGCAATGCCAGCAAGTGAGCGCATGAGAACACCTTCGATTTAGAGTGGGCGACCGGCGTGACGGTCGAACAACGTGCCCGACGATTGCTGTCGCGTAGACGGCATCGGACGACCGCATGCAAGCGCGAGGTAATCGTCCCGCACTGCAAACGGTTGCGAGCATCTGTGCGCGCTCAGGACCGGAACAGCAGACCGAATTTCCAGCCATTCATGGTCGTTGTGCAGAGTCGCGATGCGACGCGGCTCGCGCATCCGCGAGCCCCGTCCGCAGAGGCGCCTACTGCGGAATCGCCATCGTCTCGGCCTTCACGCCGTCGACGCCGTCGTTCGTGCCGGGAGCTCCTCCGATGCCTTTGCCGCCGAAGTCGCCCGCCGTGATCGTGGCGTCCTCGACCGTGGGCTGCGTGCCGGAGTAGAAGACACCGACCGAAACGCCGCCGGCGCCGCCGCCGCCTGCGCCGCCATTGCCGCCTTTGCCGCCGATGCCACCCGGGCATCCCGGCGATGTCACGGTTCCTGAGAACCCCGAGATCTGTTGGCCGACCTGACCGGAGATCCCAGCGCCTCCAATGCCCCCTTTACCGGTAATGATGCTCGTCCCGCGCAACATCGCCGCCGTATTCACGGACAGGAGACCGATGCTTGCGCCTCCGCCTCCGCCGCCTCCGCCACCGGCGCCACCGCATCCGCCTGCACCGCCGCCGCTGCCGCCAGCGTTCCCGGAACCCTGGCCGCCCCCGCCGCCCTGACCAGGCCCACCAGCAGGACCTCGTTTCCCGGTCCCAGGGAGCCAAGCGTTATCGGAAAGTGCCCCAATGGCGGAAGCGCCGTCGCCGGGCGTGCTGATCCCCGGGTTCCCGTTGCCGCCGCTACCGGGCCCGGCACAGACCTGCGCGAGCTGTCCGCCCGCCCCAGCGCCCAGCGCAGGGAGCCCCGGATCGCCGCTCACGCCACTGTTACCGCCAGCGCCCCCTGTTGACGTCGAGCCGTCGGGACAGGTACTCGGTGTCGCTCCGCCACCGAGGGAACCGGACGCGCCCTTGCCGTTCAACGCCGCCTGGGACGGGAACGTAGCGTAGTCCGTCTTGGTTCCCGTGGCCCCGTCCGCTCCCGCGCGCCCCTCCAGCGTCGAGCTCGCAATCACGAGTCCCGCGCTGTTCACCGCCCGCACGGCGATGCTGTTCGGCGCTCCGAGCTCCGGACCCACCATCTCCAGGTCCGACAACGTCACGTTGGCCGCGGCCACATCCACCGCGTAGTCCGTCCCCGCGCTCGGCTGGATCTTCGGCTTCGCGCCCGTGAACGCGAAGTCCGCGCACGAGAACCCGCCGTAGATGCCCACCGGGCTCGTGATCTTGACGGCCTCCGCGTACGCGCCCTCGCAGACGTAAACGCGCGGCTTGCCCCCAAGCTTTCCCAGCGCCGCTGTGATCGTCTTCAGCGGGGCCGACTTGCTGCCCGTCGCGCCGTCGCTGCCCGACGGCGAAACGAAGATGCCCACGCTGTCGTCCACGCAGGCCGTCGAGTCCTTCGGCGCCGCGGTCAGGTCACATCCAGCCGGGGCATCGATGCCTCCATCGGCGCCGACAGGTCCTCCATCTAGATCTGCGCTGCACGTCGCCAAGAAGTCGGGATTCGTGCAGTCGGCATGTGGCGAGCTGCTGCAAGCGTTGGCCACGCCGAAGCCCGCGAAAAGAATCAGTGCCGGAAGTGAGCGCATTAGAAGGTCCCCTGAAGCTGAAGTGAGCCGCCCTGCGGCGAAACGGAAGGTGTGACGGCCTTCGCCAACTGGCGAGCGGCGCGGCTCTCGACGATCCAGTCGACGAGCGCGACGGTGCCGACGAGCGCCGTCACGATGCCAATGCCCAAGGTCACCGAGGTGACCTCGCGAGCGTGCTCCTGGTCACGACGGGCCTGCGACAGACGCGAGCACTCGTCGGCCGTGCGGCAGTCGTAGACCGGAGCGTTCGAGCTGCCGCTGGCGCCTGCGATCTTCTCCGCGTCGGCCTCAGCGGAGTTGCCCTTCGCGTAGAACGCGGCGGTCGCGCCGAACGACACGAGCGAGAGCCCGTAGAAGATGAAGGTGCCAGCGCGAGCGATCTTCGCCTCCTCCGTCGGAGGGCTCGTCCCTGACGGGTCCGCATACGCAGGCCGGGCGCCGAGAGCGAGGAAGCTGACGGCCAGGAGAGCGGCCACTACGCGGTGCAGCAGAGGACGATGATCGTATCGATGGCTTCGCATGATTGACTCCGGAAGGCGTCGGTCGACCGACGAGCCCCCAAGTTGCGACCATTCTGCCTGACCCGGTCGCGATCAGGAAGTGCCAGGCACGAGCGGCCGGGCAGCCACTTCGCATACCCCGCCGGGGTATTGACGTCCGTGATGAGATGTGGGGCTCGGCGCCAGGCACGGCGCGCGTGGCTCATCGTTCCGTCTGAAGAACGTCCCGCTCGAACGCCGCGATCTCCTCCTCCGCGCCTCGCGCCGTCCCCAGCACGAACACACGCCCGTCATGCATCACCACCTGCGGGCCGTTGCCGAAGAAGCGGTCGAACGCGTCGCCGGTACGCAGGTACGTCTCCGAGTCGTAGAAGACGATCCAGCCGTACGGCCGCGCCCACGCATCGAGGACGACCGCGCGTGGGGGGTCGCTCGGCAGACCGACGTTGTGGACGTCGAGGACGGTCTTCTCGGCTTCGCCTCGCGTGATCATTCGTTGCCCCCGGCGCTCAGCCCGTGTTCCCGCTCGAACGCGGCGACCTCTTCGGCCACCCTCCGCCCCGTCCCCAGCACGAAGACACGCTTGTCGTGCATGACCACCTGCGGACCGTTGCCGAAGAACCGCTGGAACGCGTCTCCGGTCCGCACGTACGACTCCGAGTCGTAGAGGATCACCCAGCCGTACGGCCGCAGCCACGCGTCGAGGACGACCGCACGGTCGTCTTCCGCTGCCTTCTTTGCATTCAGGCCATCCAGAACGATCTTCTCGGCTTCTGCTCGCGTGATCATGGCTTCCTCGGGAAGGTCTGGAGCATACTCCACTGCACGTAGGTCGGATCGCTGAGCACGGCCGCTTGCCCGCTCTGGCCGTCCACGAAGTAAACGCGCCCGTCCACGTTGACCGCGTTGAACACATGGCCGGGTTCGGGGGCGTTGCGGGTGCCAGCCACGATCGCGCGTGACCCCGGTCCGCTCCTGAGTAGCTGCGCCTCGACGTCGCCAGGTGAGGTGATGGGCCGGAACGTACCGCCCGTTACCTGCTGAATGTGTTCGAGCTTGAGCGGATATTCGCTCGGCAGCGCAGTCGCCGGATGCCTCGCAAGCGTGGCGTCCGTCGCGACCGCGCAGTTCACGCAGTTCAGCGTGCGTCCCGGAGCCGTCGGGAACCCCGGATTGATATCCGCGATCGTGTGGGCGCGCGCCGCGCTCCCGGCCGGCGACGTTCCGGATGCGGCGCTGCTCTGGATCGCCGAGCTCTCCGCCTTCGCCTCGGCGCACGTCGCTCGCGTCGTCGTGGAGGCGCCGGCCGATGCGGTCGCCACGTTGAATGCCGTCTTCGCTACCCACTTGGGGTCGGTGCCCGCGACCCGCCACGCGTGGCCGAGCTGGCGGAGCGCGGCGCCGAACCCGAGACGCAGGCCGATCTCGACCACCTTCGCGCTCTCACGCGTGGCCGCGTCCTGCTCGCCCATGAAGCCGTTGGCGGCGGCGACCGCGTACAGCTTCGGCTCGGCCTTGAACGTCTCGAGCGCGTCAGGCCCAACCACGAACTCCACACGCTTCGGCTCGGTGTTGAAGGCCGTCCAGTAGACCGCCCCGTCCTTCCCATCCGGGTCCTTCGTCACCTCTGGATAGAGCTTGTAGTCGCCTACCCTGATGGCCCGCGAGGGGTCCGTACGGGTGTCCTTCGGAAGCCCGTCGGCCAGGTTGGCGAGCGTGATGCCGCGCCGGGCGTTGGCCGCGGCAGAGAGCTCGCTTCGCGGAGTCGCTACGGCGTGCGCCGGGCGCTCGGCCAGACCGACCGGCTTCCCCTGCATCGCGGGGTTCGAGAACATCGCGGGCGAGTAGGACGACGTCTGGGTGCCCAGCCTCGAGGGCTCCGTCAGCCAGGGCGCGTTCGCGACGTTCTCGCGCTGCTTGCGCTCCGCGCCGGGCAACGGCTTGTCGTAGTCATCCTGCCAGGCTGGCGTGCGGCGGGAGGCGCCGTCGATCCCTTCCATGGCCTGCGTGGTCGGCCGCTTCGTGCCGGCGTTGCCTGCAATCTGCCGCGCTCACTCCGCCTCCTGATGCGCCCTCGCATCTCCCGGCCGAAACCCTCGTCCCCCCGTCCCGGCCGCCGTACCATGCCGCCCATGAAGTTCCTCGGCGAGCTGGACGAGGCGTCGTTGGCGCGCACGCAGCGCTGCAATGTCCTGCTCCGCGATCCTGCTCGCTTGCAGACGATCCGGGACACGGGGCTGCTCGACACCCCGTCCGAGGAAGCCTTCGACCGGCTGGCGCGGCTCGCTGCGCAGCTCCTCGACGTGCCGCTGACCCTGCTCTCCCTCGTCACTGACGATCGGCAGTTCTTCAAGGCCGACTACGGGCTCGCGTCACCGTTCAAGGAGACGCGCACGCTCCCGATCGACGCGTCGCTGTGCCGGTACACGCTCGAGGCCGAGCCGATCATCTCGTCGAACGCGACGCATGATCCCTTCCTCCGCCTCCACCCGTCGACCGGCCCCTGGGGCATCGTCGCGCTGATCGTGCTGCCGCTCGTCCACCCGTCGGGGCATGTGCTGGGGACGTTCTGCTGCATCCAGCCGACCGCCCGCGAGTGGACCGAGCGCGACATGACGGTCATGAAGGAGCTCACGCAATCCATCATGACGGAGATCCTTCTTCGTGAGCAGATCGCCAAGCTCAAGGCCGCGCAGCAGGTGCGCGAGACGTTCGTCGCCGCGCTGACGCACGACATGCGGACGCCGCTGATGAACGCCAAGATGAGCATGCATCTGCTTCGCGGAGGTCCGGGGAGCGCGGAGAGCATCGAGCTCGCGTCGGAGCGCGTCAGCCGGAACATCGACCGCGCCGACCGGATGCTCCGGGATCTGCTCGACGCGAGCCGCATCGAGGCGCGCCTCGGCGTCGGAATTCGGGCGGAGCCGTGTGACCTCGGCGCCATCGCGGCGCACACGCTCGAGGAGCTGTCCGCGGCCTATCCCGAGCGCTTCCGTCTGCAGGCGGAGGGCGAGCTCACGATCGTGGGCGATCGCGACGCGTTGCAGCGGGTGATCGAGAACCTGGCTTCGAACGCGGCCAAGTACGGCGCGCCCGGCACGATCATCGACGTCGTCCTCGAGCGCGCCGAGCGCGGGCTGACCTTGCGGGTCACGAACCAGGGCGTGCCGATCCCGGAGAGCCTGCTGCCGACCATCTTCGAGCCGTTCCAGCGGGCCGAGACCGGAGCGCCGAGCGCCGTGAAGGGCTGGGGTCTCGGCCTCGCGCTCGTGCGCGGCTTCGTCGAGGCGCACGGGGGACGCGTCACCGTCACGAGCACCGCCGCGGCGGGAACGACCTTCACGGTCTCGCTCCCGCTCCAGCCGCCGGCGCTCCCGGTGGGCGACGCGCCCCAGCGCCTCCACAGCTGACCTTACCGGCCAAAAGAAGAGCGGCGCGGACGGCACCCTCGCCATCCGCGCCGCTCGCAGCGCACGCCGTCATGTCACGCGCGGATCACGCAGCGCGGCTCTGCGGCCCCTGGTCCTCGTCGGTCATCCCCGGGCTCAACACCGGAGGCGCAGGAGGCGCGGGAGGCGCCACCACCGGCGCCGGCGGCGTGACCACCCCCTTCGGCTTCGGCCCGCGCCGCTTGGCGATGCCGAGACGGATCATCTGATCACGCCGCGTCACCACGGTCCGCGCCATCTCGCTCCACGCGCTCACCCACGCGTAGATCTTGCGGAGCACCTCGAGCCGCGCCGTCGTCCGCTCGTCCGACTCCGCGCGCACCGTGCTCGTCTCCGCCACCGACTGCGCGGTATCGACCATCGCCTGCAGGCGCTTCAGCGACTCCTTCGTCGTCCCGAACTGCTCGAGGACGCCGAGCGCCTCCTGGTCGACCTTGCGCGTCTCCTTGCGCCCCTCGCCCTTCTCGAGGGCGTGCCGGCGCTGGAGGAACGTCGCCGCGTTGAGCACCGAGCCCATCCCCTTCGCCGGCTCGTGATCGTGAAAGAGGAATTCCGCCTGCTCGGGATGAGTCAGCTGCAGCATCGTGCGCGTGCGGACGAGGCCCGTCGCCTCCCAGGTCTCACAAGCCTCGATGGCCGCGGTGACCGGATTGGCCTCGATGACCGGCGCCACCACGCTCGCCGCCTTGAGCTCGTTGAGGAGCGACCAGGCCTCCTCGAGCCGCTCCTCCGACCACCCGAGCGGCGCGAAGTGCGCGCGAATGGCGGGGTCCGCAATGCCCTGGAGGAACGTCAGCATACGCGCCGGACCGTTCTTCAGCGTGGCCTCGGAGACGTCGCTCGCAACGGTGGACGCAATCTTGATGGTAGCCATGGCCTCTATCGCTTCTTTCGTGAAGTGGGCGCCGTAGGTGGCGCCGATGGGAGGTTCTGACGCGGCGGCCGGGCCGATGATCTGGCCCCGCGTGTCACCCGGACGGCCGACGGGGCGAGGTGCGAGGCTTGGCGCGCGAGGCGCGGAGCATCGCGGCTCTGCGCGGGAGCTTCGTGAACGTCGCGGAAGCTTCGCGAGCGAGCGCGAAGGGTTCGTGCGTGGTGGGGAGGGGCTCGCGAGCGTTCGAGGGCGCATGCGGGCGACCAGAGATCGCCCACTTGCGCGGCTCGCGAGGCCCCGGCGACCGACAACGAACGTGCCACGTCCGCTCGCGCGGGCTCCGGCGCAGCGCGCGAACCAGGTTCCGCGGGTTTCGAAGCTTCGCGTTGGGCTGCGGAGCGTCGCGCTCTGCTCACGGGCGCGCGCCGTCCGCGGGTGGAGCCTCTCGTCCGGCTCACGAAGCTTCCTCACCCTCCGTGCAGCCATCGTCGTAGTGCGCCAGCATCGACTCCGCGAGCAAGTGATCGCACCAGATCTGCTGCAGCGCCCGTCCCTTGAGCACTGCACGGTCTGCGGGCACGAAGCACCCCATCGCGCGCTCTCCTAGCGGCCCTTGAATGGACGCTGGCGTGACAACACGCCCGCAGCTCCGCCCTACCCCGGGACTCGCACCGCGATTCTACGTGCGCGCACTCGGCGCACACGTGGAGGCTTGGGCCCGCGCGCCGGTAATGTCGCCTCGAACGGCGCGTCGATTTTCCCGCTGTTGTCGTCGAGCCGGATGGTGGCGACAGCCCGCGCCCTGGAGATGCCGATCACCTTTCCCTTCACCCATCCCTCGTCAGCGAGGTCTGCTCGAACCTGCCCGCCCTTGACGATGTGGGATGGGACTTCCATCGCGGCTCTCCTCGCCTTCGCCTCTTCGTCAGAGATCGCTGGAGCGCGGGCATGGGACCCCTGCCGCCGACGCCGCTGGTCTCCGTAGATCATCCGCTGAAGCTCCTGCTTCTTCAGCGGGCGCTCGAGAGCTTGAAGGGCGCGGCCGACGTCATCGCCGGCGATCACGTAGGCGCACCCGCCCACGAATGCCGCCCAAGGCGCGTGGGTCTCGCCCTGCGACTGCGTGTACAGGAGCGCGACTCCGCTGCCGTTGCGCATGTCGCGCGGCGGTACCTGGAGGACGATCTCGATCGTTGGATAGTCGTCCGTGTGATCCTGAAATGCCACGTAGGGGCCGGGAACGAGCCGCGCGCCGGCGAGAGCTTCCAGGAATGCCGATGCCGTCGCGGCCTTCATCGCGACGGTCACTCGCTTCGGCTTCGGTGCGAGGCTCGTCGAGAGCGCGCCTTCGCCGGATAACCCGCCGCCGCCGCTCCGACGCAGCTGGTAGCGCGCTGCTATCGGCGAGGCAGGGTTGTAGCCGACCCACACGTCCTGGATCAGCACGACTTGTGCGTCACGAACATGCAACACATCGCCGAGGCGTGACTGGGGAGGAGCATTTGCTTCGTCCGGAAAGGCCATGTGTCTTCTCGCCTTGCGTCTGCTTGTGTCGTGTCACTGCCTCGAGTCGAGGCGGACGAGTTGCGATCCTCGCACAGCCGGTCACCCGCGGCTCGGCGCGTTGACGCCCGTGCGACGGTCGACGTCCTACCAATAGCGCTAGGAGCGCTCACACACTTGCCCATGTCGTGCGCACCGGGGTTCCGCCGCGGAAGTGAGCGACCCCTCGGCGCGAGCGCGGCCGTTGTGCCTGGTGCAGCGAACACGAGACCGCCGCACCAACCCCGTTCGGGTCTATCCTGCCGTGGCATGCCGTCCGACGTTCGCCTCTCACCGAAGGATCGCCGGGTGGTCCTCGAGCAGCTTTCCCGCGACCGCCTCGGCGAGCTGACCACGCGGTTCGAGCTCGACGTCACGGATCGCCGCTCGACCGACGCGCACATCGACGCGATCGTCCGCAAGCGATCGCTCGACTTCCGGCGAGTCCTCGAGCTCCTGCATCGCGACGAGCTCCAGGCGGCGTGCGAGGGACTCGGCCTCGACGCGGGTGGGCGCGAGAAGGCGAAGCTCGTCGAACGCATTCTCGGCGTCGAAGCAGACGTTCAGGATCTCAAGGCGACGTCGTCGACGAAGAGCAGCGTGCCGCCGGCGGGAAGGGACGGCAGTCAAGGCGCCGTGAAGTCCCTGCTTCGGCGGTTCGTCCTCGACACGGCGGGTGGTCACCGGGGCCGCGACGCGGCCACCACGTTCACCTCTCGGCTGCTCCAGTGCTTTGGCTGGCCCGAAGCCGGGCCTCCCGACACGAGAATGCCCACTTCCGTGTCCGTCGTGGACAACGGGCAGCGCGCGGCAAAAAACGTCGCCCTCTTCTGGAAGGAGCGCCGCGTCCTCGTCGACGTCGTGAAGCACGACGTGATGCTCGACTTTGCGTGGAAGGACCTGCTCCGCGTCTGCCTCCAGATAGACCCCGTACCCCAGTATGTCGTGCTGACGAATCAGCGCGATCTCCACCTCTACGACCTCGGGCGCGACCGCGAGGCGCCGAGGCTCTCGATTCCGCTCGACGACATACCGAAGTACAGCGAGGCCTTCCCCTTCCTCTCGGCGAGCTGGGTCCCCGGGACGGTGCCGAAGATCATCAACGTGTCGAAGGTGTCAGGCGAGGTCGCCGAGCTCGTCGCGCGCCTCTACCGAAGCCTGAAGGAGCAGCACGCGGAGCGCGAGCGCGACGTCGTGCAGTTCACGCTTCAGTGTATCCTCACGATGTTCGCCGAGGACATCGGCCTCCTGCCGCAGGAGTACTTCACGACGCTCCTCTACGAAGGGGCGCGCGGCGGCAACGTCGAGAAGCGGCTCCGCGAGCTGTTCCGCCTGATGAGCACGCGCGACGTCCCGGGCGCACGCGCCGTTCCCTTCTTCAACGGCGGTCTGTTCACGAACCCCGTCACGCTCCCGCTCGGGGACGTTCAGCTCAAGGCGCTGACGAAGGCGTCGGAGGCAAACTGGAAGTACGTCGACCCCCACATCTTCGGGAGCGTCTTCCAGGGCATCATGAACGACGCCGAGCGCCACAAGAGCGGCGCGCACTACACGGCGCACGACGACATCATGCGCGTCGTCGGACCCACCATCGTGGACCCGTGGAGAGCGCGGATCCGGGACGCGAAATCGCTCGCCGAGTTGCTCGAGGTACGCGCGGCGCTTCTAAAGTTCCGGGTCCTGGATCCCGCCTGCGGCAGCGGCAACTTCCTCTACGTCGCCTTCCGCGAGCTGTACCGCCTCGACACCGAGCTGCTCGCGCGAATCCGCGAGTTCCCATCCACGCAGGGCCAGGGCAAGGCGAAAATCACGTGGGGCGTGACGATCCAGACTTCGAGCTTCTTCGGCATCGACATCAACCCGTTCGCCGTCGAGCTCGCGAAGGTAACGCTTAACATCGCGAAGAAGATCGCCTTCGACGAGCGCCGGGAGTTCGCGGCGGACTTCGTCGACCAGATGGAGCTCAACGTCGATCCATCCTTGCCGCTCGACAACCTCGAGAAGAACATCGTCTGCGCCGATGCGCTGTTCACGGAGTGGCCGGAGGTGGACGCGATCGTGGGTAATCCCCCGTTCCTTGGGGGCTTGAAGATTCGGAGCGAACTCGGACCAGCTTATCTCCAGGCGCTCCAAGCGCGCTATCCCGGCGTGAACGGTCGCGCCGACTTCTGCGCTTACTGGTTCCGGCGTGCACACAACCACTTGGGAGAAGGTGGCCGCGCTGGGCTCGTTGCGACCAATACGATACGCGAGGGCAACACCAGAGAAGCGGCTACAGAGTATATCGTCCGGAGTGGTGGTACGATCACGAATGCGGTCTCTTCACAGCCTTGGCCGGGAGTTGCCGTCGTGAATGTATCGATGGTCAACTGGACGAAGGGAATGCCTGTCGCAGTAGGCCCGCGGCATCTTCTCGTCGAAGGTCACCTCTACGGAATGGGCACGATTCCCACGAGCCTACAGTTACATACAGACGTTGTTGGCGCTTCCGGGCTGTCCGTGAACACTCACGGGACGTCTCAGGGGATGGTGCTCGGAACAAAGGAGTTCCAGATGGACGGGGAGACCGCCGCCTCCTTGCGGGCAGATGGACGAGCGCGTCAGTATGTGCGCCCCGTCGCGGTCGCAAGTCATCTCCTGCGCGGCCGACTTTCCGTCGATCCGGACTACGTTGTCGACTTGACGCACTGTCGATCGGAGGAGGACGCAAAAGTGACCGGGGCCGCGTTCGAGTTCCTGAAAGCGCACGTCTTTCCCGTCGTCCGGAACAAGGCCAAAACTGCCACGACCGACCACTACAAGAATTGGCTGCGCACGTGGTGGCGACCATTCTGGCCTCGTCTTGAGTTCATCGACGAGGTCCAGAGGCTGAAACGCATCGTGGCCTGCTCAAGGCATGCGGCACGGCCCATATTCGTGTTTCTAAGTTGTCAGTTTTTTGCGACGGAGTCCCTCCAACTGTTCGCCTTCGACGACGACTATAGCTTCGGCGTCCTGCAGTCGAATCTGCATTGGAAGTGGGCGGTCGCAGTTGGGAGCAAGATCAAGGAGGACATTCGATACACCGGCGATGTTTGGGGGCAGTTCCCGTGGCCCCAGGAGCCAGCCGAACAGGAGGTCGCAGCCGTTGCGGAGGCAGCTCGGAACCTTCGCCGGGTCCGCGACACGCTGATGAAGGAGAATGGCTGGTCCCTCCGCGATCTCCACCAGGCCGCGGAGGTGCCCGGTCCCCATCCCCTCAAGGACGCGCAAGCCGCTCTCGACGACGCCGTCCGCGCCGCCTACGGCATGCCGGCCGACCAGGAAGCGACGGAGTTCCTCCTCGAGCTCAACAAACTCGTCGCCGAGGATGAAGCCGAGGGGCGGACGGTCCAGGGACCCGGCGTACCCGCCGGGCTCGATCCGCGCGATCCGCGATGGATGAGCGACGATTGCATCGAGCCGCCGCGCTCGTGACGCGAAGGGGGAAACGTGGCCGATTCGATCGCCGATAGTGCACCGCTGAACAGGCTCTGGGACGAGAAGAAGAACGGCCCCGCGGGATCAGTCCTCGTGCGGAGCTTTCGCCCCGCGTGGTGGCGCTGCGAGAACGGTCACTCGTTCCAGCGCTCGCCCCGGAGCATGCTGAGCGACTCCTCATGCGCGGACTGCCGTCGCGGCCCTTCTGCGAGATCCGTCGCGACCGCGCGGCCGAGCCTCGTCCCGTTGTGGAATGCCGAGAAGAACGGCGACGTCTCACCGAGCGCCGTCGATGCCGCCCACGCGGGCAACGCGTGGTGGCGCTGCCTGAAGGGCCACGACTACCAGCGCTCGCCGCTCCTCATGATCAAGGACTCGACCTGCCCCGTGTGCTCGGTCGCCGACCATTCCCTCGCGGTCACGAACCCGACGGTCGCGGCCGAGTGGCACCCGAGGAAGAACGGCGCCATCACGCCCGCGCAGGTCGGCGCCGATCACGTGATGAACGCGTGGTGGCTCTGCCCGAAAGGCCACGAGTACCAGGCCACAGTCCGGTCGCGCGCACGCGGCAGCCGCAACTGCTCCACGTGCTACGGCGGCTGGTCACTCGAGCACATCCGGGCATTCGTGAAGTCCCTGCTCACTCATGTGGCCGCGTTCAGTCCGAGTGAGCTCTTCGCGCTCGCCATGCAGGCAGGAGTCTTCGAGGACAAGGACTCCCGGCCCTTCGTAATGGCCATCGCCACGGGGCGCTTCCCCCGTGAGGAGCTTGAGAAGTTTTCCGAGGGTAAGCCGTCGCTCGTCGACGAGTTCGCGGCGGACAAGGCGCTGACCCTCGAGATCGTCGACGGCCGCATACCGGAGAGACCGGCCGCGTCGGCCGATCCGTACGCGCTGCCGGCAGCGCCCGAGCCGGTGGACGCGGGCGAGCGCGTCGACGTCGACGTCAGCCGCGAGGTCGATGCCACCGGCGCGTCCACGGCGGCGGCCATCGCCACGGCCGACGACGAGATGCCGCTCGTCAAGACGCAGGACGCGCTCGCCGCGCTCGACAACGTGCTCATCGCGAGCGCGGACGCCGAGACGGTGAAGTTCTTGCTCGACAGCGCGAAGGCGAAGCTATGGCGTCACGCGTACGTCGATCCGCCGGAGGCCCGGCAGCAAGCCGCTTCCTTCAAGGGTGACGTGTACTCGACGCTTGTTCGCGACAGGTTCCTCGCCGAGTTCGACGAGGCGGACGCGCTCCAGCCGCCGCCCGGCTACGCCTTCCGCCCCGGTCCCGGCGCGCCCGTGACCCTACCCAATCTCATGCAGCGACGCGTGGCCGTCGCGGTGCGGAACGAGCGGCGGTACGGCAACTGGTCTGGCATGGGCGCGGGCAAGACCCTCAGCGCCATCATCGCCACTCGCATCGTCGGCGCCACGCTGACGGTGATCTGTTGCCCGAACGCGGTGGTCGAGAACTGGGCCGGGGAGATCGAGCGAGCGTTCCCCCAGTCCGAGGTGGCGAAGAAGACGTGGCACCCCGAGTGGAAGGGCGCGGCCGGGACGACTCCGCGCTACCTCGTCCTCAATTACGAGCAATTCCAGCAGCCAAACTCCGAGCGCGAGCTCGTCGCGTTCCTCGACCGGAACGTCGTCGAATTTATCGTCGTCGACGAGATCCACTATGCCAAGCAGCGCGACGCCGGCGCCGAGATGTCGAAGCGAAAGCGCCTCGTGCAGGGCCTCATCCTCGAGGCCGGGAAGAAGACGGCCGACCTGTGCGTGCTCGGCATGAGCGGCACGCCCGTCATCAACACGCTGCAGGAGGGCAAGAGCCTCGTCGAGATGATCACCGGGCACCGCCACGATGATCTCGAGACGCGCGCCACCGTGCAGAACTGCATGCGGCTCTACCAGCGCCTCGTCACGCTCGGGACGCGGTGGAAGCCGGACTACGCGATCCAGCTCGACGTCATCAAGGAGGAGATCGACTGCGAGGCTTCGCTCGACGAGATCCGCGCGGTCGGGCGCGGCACGGTGCTCGAGCTCGAACAGGTGCTCACCGAGCTGCGCTTGCCGACCATCCTCGCCGCGCTTTCCGCGGGCGAGAAGACGCTCATCTACACGCATTACGTCGATGGGATTGCGCAGACGCTGCGTGACGGGATCCACGGCGCCGGCTACCGCGTCGGGCTCCTCACCGGCGATACCGACGACACGCACCTGAAGGAGTTCCTGAAGCCCGACGGCAACATCGACGTGCTCATCGCGTCGAGCCGCATCGGCACGGGCGTCAACGGGCTCCAGTACGTCTGCAACAGGCTGATCATCAACTGCCTGCCGTGGACCAACGCCGAGTACGAGCAACTCGTCGGCCGACTCTACCGGCAGGGCAGCAAGTTCAAGGAGGTGCGCGTCACCATCCCCGTGACCTTCGCGATGGTGAACGGCGAGCGCTGGTCCTACTGCGAATCAAAGCTGCACCGGCTCGAGTACAAGAAGTCGATCGCCGATGCTGCGGTCGATGGCGTGGTGCCGGAGGGTAACCTCCGTACGCCCACGCAGGCGCAGCAGGACATCATGGATTGGCTGTCTCGCCTCGAGACCGGCAAGGTCACGGAGGTCCAGCGCGCGGCCATCAAGATCCCGCTGTCGGGCGAACCGCGGGAGGTCGAGGCGCGCGTCTCGCGGTATGGCGACTTCTCGAAGATGAACAACCGCTGGTACGCGGCGGCCAGTGACGCCACGCACGCTCGGCTCGCGGTCAATCCCGAGGAGTGGGCCCATTACCACACGATGTACCGACAGCTCCGGGAGTCCTGGCCCGTGGTGCCGTACAAGGAGGAGATCCGCTGGCTCTCCGAGTCCGAGAGAGAGGGCCTCGTGGTGGGGGACTTCGGCTGCGGAGAGGCAGCGATCGCGGCAGCCGTCACGGACCGTCATACGGTCCACAGCTTCGACCACGTCGCGATCAACGACGCCGTTGTGGCCTGTGACATCGCACACGTGCCCCTGGAGAACGGCGTCCTCGATGTCGCCATCTTCTGCCTGTCGCTGATGGGCGCGAACTTCACGGACTACGTGCGCGAGGCGCGCCGCTGCCTTCATCTCGACGGCTGGCTGCACATATGGGAGCCCGCGAGCTACTTCGAGGACGTGAACAGGTTCTGCGCGCAGCTAGCGCGGCTCGGCTTCGATGTGATGGCGCCCCAGACGGAGGGGGCCTTCGTGCGCATCTACGCCGTCCGCAACGCGAAGAAGCCTGACCCGACCCTGGTCCTTCCGTTCCGGGGCCACGCAGCGTAGCCCGTCGTCCGGCGCAATCGGCGGGTCGTCCGCCAGCTCCTCCCCACCGTCGTTGAACGCACAGATGGCGAGCTGGATGGCGTCCTGGACGCGGAGGCCCCGCCTTGCCCCCCAAGACGCGAGAGGCTCGAGCACCCTGCGGTCGATGTGGAGGGACTCGAGGACGATGAACCGGCCACATGCGGAGAGCCTCATAAATCCCGCTCTGCAGCACGACCCGTGCCGGCGCATCCCGGACGATATCACACGGGTTTTTCGCGCGGCGCCTGGCCCAGGCCAGTTACGGGGTGGCCTGGGCCGGCGGCGCTGGCTTCACGAGCGCAAGGAGCCGGGCCTCGACCTCCCTCCAGGGTCTCATGAGGTCGACCGTCGCGAAATGGATTCGATGCCCCTGCACCTTCATCGTCTCCTGGAGATCGCCGTCGGTCGTGGGGTAAAGGAGCAGGCCCTCGGCGTCGCGATGGACGTCCCCGAGGTGCTCCTGGGTCCGCAGGTAGGCATAGACCTGGTAGAGATTCGCCGAGTGGAAGGTCGCGCCGCCCCACGGTGAGCCACTGACCGTGTTCGCGTAGTACTTCGTGTCGATGACGAGCCGCCGCCTGGGTGCCGTTCGGCTCGTCACGACGATGTCCGTCTTCATCGCGGGGACAAGCGTCGAGCCGAGCTCGTCGAACCAGCTCAGGACCTCCGCGACCACGTCATGGCCTCCGAGGTGGTGCCGCAAGAAGTTGCGGACGAAGCGCTCGAACAGATCGTGAAACGTGATCTCGTCTCGCTGCAGCGCGGCGAGCGTCAGGTCCCCTTCTTTCTCGGTTGGCATTCCCAGCCGGTGCACGAGCGCACATATCGCCAGGGGCAAGGCGTAGAGCCTGTCGGCACGGCCCAGCTGAAGGCGACTGAAGGAAGCGCTGGTGACGCGCTCCGGCGTGACCCCGTCCATCGCGCCGACGAGCTCGCGAAGCTCGCCGCGAACGCGCTCTTCATGGTGTATCCCCTTCGTCGACGCGAGCGTCACGCGGGGGTCCTGCGCGAGCCTCGCCATGGTCTCGCGAAGGATGCGGTTACGCGGGGTGTCGATGTCGAGCGCGGCGTACCTGCAGTGTGCGCGCCCGGCCTCGAACGCGAGCCGCTTGAGGCTGGCCGAGAAGTCGATCTTCCCTCGAACGCCCGCGACCGTCTCCCGTTGCTCGACGAAGGAGCGCGCCAGCTCACGACGAAGAAGCGGCCTCGTCGTGTCGACCAGCACGCGGGCCAGCAGGCCGAGCATTCCGGGAGACGCCTCGGCTGCGGCATCCCACTGGCCGCGCCACGCGAGCATGTCCCACGCGTAGAGAAGCATGTGCCACGCGTTCCGGACCGGGATCACGCGCTTCACGCGAGGAGCGCCTCCTTCGCGAGCCGCGCTTTCTCGGGCGCGTCGTACCAGTATTCGTCCAGGAGCGGCCCGACCTCGGTTTCGACGATCTCCCTGAACCAGTCCGCGCCGAGCGACGAGAAGTCCTCGCCTCGAGGACAAAAGAAGCTGTGGCCCACGCGAAACGCTGGCCCGAGCTGGCCGTCCGTGGCGATGCGCTCATTGAGTGCGGAGAGCCGCTGGATGATGAGCTGCACCACGCCCTCTGGCAGCTTGCGATCCGTCAACCACTTTCGGAACGCGACGTCTCCGAAGCGCGGCTCGAGGGTGATGAACGCGAACCGGCGCCGGAGCGCGAAGTCCACGAGGGCGAGCGAGCGGTCCGCGATGTTCATGGTGCTGATCACGAAGACGTTCTCGGGAACCCAGAGCTTCTCGTCTTCGTCACGACGGTAGAGCGGGGTCACCGCGTGCTTCGGGCCCCTCTTGTCCGCCTCGAGCAGCATGAAGAGCTCACCGAACACCTGGCTCAGGTGCGCCCGGTTGATCTCGTCGATGATGAGGACATGCGGCCGCTCGTCCTCCCGCGCGCGGTCGCAGATGCGGAGGAAGGGGCCGTCCTTCAGCTCGAACTTTCCGGCCTCCCCCGTCGGGCGGTACCCGCGGACGAAGTCCTCGTACGTGAACGAAGGATGGAACTGGAGCGTCTCGATTCGCGCGTCGTCGCGCGTCTGCATAAGGGCATAGGCCAGCTTGCGAGCCACGAAGGTCTTGCCGACGCCCGGTGCTCCCTGAAGCACGAGGAGCCGCTTCGCGCGAACACGCCTGAGCGCCAGCTCGACCTCCTCGGTGGAGAGGAAGACTCCGTCGGCGAGGACATCCTCCACCCCGTATGGCTCCGTGAGCTCCGGCGCGGAGGGCCCCTCGCCCACGGGCGGGGTCACGGAGCCCCACCACCGCTTCGTGAAGTACTCGTATTCCTGCGGTACGTCGAAGAACGCGAAGCGAGTCAGCATGCGCGACATCTCCTCGTCCTTCCGAAGCTGCCATACGGTGGGACGGCCGGTGTAGAAGTACCAGTGGCGCCACGGGGTCTTCGACTCCCACTCCACCTCGACGGAGCGCCCATCGCCGTGATTTCGGACGACCGTACCGCGAGCCTTGAGGATCATCTTCGAGACGCTCTTGCCATGGCTCTCGAACGGAAGGCCGTTGAGCTGGGTGGCGGTCGCTTTGATGGCGATCCGGTCCCCGGGCCTCATCTGCTTCACGAGGTCGAGGTAACGGTCCGCGTAGCCGTTCTCCCAGATGCCCTCGGCGAGGAATCGCTCGGTCTGGCCGGGTGGGTCCCGATCGTCCCAGTACGCCCCCACCAGCCAGAACTGCGTGTCGCCGTCGATGGTCGCCTCGATGTCCTTCGGCGGCGGCTTCGACGGCGCGCCGGTGACGTCACCGGCCTGCTCTTCATCGCCGACGTAGGCCGCACGCGAGAGCCTTGCGAAATCCTGACCGTGCTCCTTGCGGAGCTTCTCCAGCGTGTCGCGGTAGAACGCGAAGGACAGGCCCGCCGACGGCAACTTGAGCCCGAGGTGTTCCCGCAGCGTTCCGTCGAGACTCACGAACGTACCAGGCCGGATCCAGAAGAGGCCGGACGTGAGGTTCACGTTGGTGCCTCGGACCTCGAGCGCCGCGTCGAACGCGTCGGCGAACTTCGGGTCATCTAACGGGTCGTCGCCGAGAGCGCGGACGAACACGTCCCAGAGGCGCTCGACGTCGTCCGGTCCACGCTTGGCGCTGAACGAGATGAACCACGAGTTCTGATTGTTGAGAATGGGGATTCCGTCGAAATCCTTCGGCGCCGCCGCGTCGAGGCCGAAGAACTCGATGAGCTCGTCAACGATCAGGACACGCTTGTCTGACGTGAGCCCACGATTGAACACGCCGAAGAACGTGAAGGGGTCGAGCTCCTTCATCGGGAAGGGGTTCCCAGCCGCGTCCTTGTCGCCGAGCGGCGTGATGGTGAGCCCCTTGGCCCGCAAACCTTCCAGGAGCTCGATAAGCTCCTGCTGACGATGTCGGAAGGCGACGAGCTTCTCTGCCAGCGCACGGAAGGAGGGGATCCAGGTGAAGTGCTCGCCGGCCATCGTCGCGGAGACCGAGGTGTCGTGTGCCATGCAGGGGGCATCGTTTCCTGGAGCGGGGTGATTGTCGAGAGTCGCGTGTCGAGAGGGGCGTGCCGTGTGCTCTCATCCCACCAGCGCGGTGACGTGCGATCTCCTCGAGCTTCGCCTGATGTACCCTGCCTCGATGACTGCACTCTGGCGCAAGGGCAGCGACGGCTGGCAAGTAATGGCGCCGACGCAATTCCCGGACGAGGAGACGCTCCACCGGCTGGTCGAGCAAGACCCGTATCTGTTGCCCCTCGCGGGCAGCCCACGGATCGCAGTCGTCGGCAGGGAGGTCCGGCTCGGCACCGGCTACGCAGACCTCGTCGCGGTGGAGGAGGAAGGGCGACTCGTCGTCATAGAGATCAAGCTGGCGCGAAACGCCGAGGCACGGCGCGCGGTGGTTGCGCAGGTCCTCGCCTACGCCTCAGAGCTCCAGCGGCTGACACTCGAAAATGTCGAGGCGGAGGCGCTCGCAGACCACCTCCGAAAGCGCGGATTCACCTCTCTATTCGGCGCGATGAGCAAGCTCGATCAAGAGGGCGCGATGGACGAGGAGGCGTTCCAATCAAACCTCGTGAGCAGCCTCGCTGAAGGCCGGTTTCGTCTCGTACTCGTGCTCGACGCGGCGCCCCCGGAGCTCGTGCGGATCGCCAGCTACTTGCAGCGGGTCGCCGAGGGACGCATCACGCTTGATCTCATCACGATGACCTCTTACACGATCGCCAGCACCCAGGTCCTCGTCCCGCAGCGGGTCGACGGTGAGCCGCCCGCGGTGGAAACGGTCGGCCGACCAGCGCCAAAGACGGTCAAGAAGGGCGAGCTCACCGAGGGCGCCGCGGTGTTTGAGGCATCGATCGCCAGCGCACCAGCCTCCGAGCAGCCTCGTCTGCAAGAGCTTGTTTCATGGGCACGCGCACTCGAGCGGGAGGGCCTCGTGTCCCTGGAGAGCTATCGAGGTGCCTCACGATGGATCCTGCTCCCGCGGCTCATCGCGGAGGGCGCCGGGCTCGTGAGCATATGGAACGAGCGCGGCGCGGCGCTGCAGCTCTGGCGATCGGTCTTCGAGCGAAGCGCGCCGGAGCTCATCGCGCCCGTCGAGGCGTCCATCGGCGGCCCGATCAAGCAGGGTGGCAACGCAAAGACGTGGAACGCCGAGACGCTCGCGTTGTTGACTCGGGCCTACCGACAAGCCACGCGCGGCAGCGGCGGGACACCCGCGTGATCACTCAGTGGCGCGGGCGAGCACCGACTGCGTCTCGAGACGGGCACTCGCGGCCCCGCCCGTAGTGGCGGTGCGTGAGCTCTCCGTGCCGTAAGCGCGGTACCTATGCCTGCATTCGATCTCCTTCGGCCGAGACAGCCAACGGATGAGCGTCGACTGCGCAGCGGCTCTGGTGGGCGTCGCGGCTCCAAGTGCCTCGTAAGCGGCCTCCCGCCCCATCGCGACGGGGCGGCCCAGGCCGACGGCGAAGGGAAAACCAAACTCGTCTGGCGCGTTCCACTTCGTCTTGGACGCCTGCGCCAGCACAAGTGCGGCTTCTTCGTAGCGATCTCACTAGCAAAGCGACGGGTTGTGTTCACTTTCTGCGGCATGCGTGCGTCGTGGAGGAACCCGAATACATCCAGGCGGCAGTCCCGTAGTGAGATCGAAGTATTCTACAAGGCTCTCGCTGCGCAGGGGATCCATCCCCAGCCGGGGCGTGCGCGAAGACCTGGCGCCTGAGCGTCCACAGGTTCGTCCGGAGTCAGCTTACCTTCCGAGCCCTCTGTAGTGCGGCATTCACCCGTGCAGCAGTAGTGCTGCGCCTGGCGTTGCGGACACAGCCTTCCCGTCTGTAAGTCTACCGCGATGGACTTCATCACCGCGTAGTCGTCCTCGGCGATCGTGTTGCGCACAACGGCGATCCAGCTGAGGAGCGCTCTTCTTCGTTCTGCCGCGCACCTGAACGAGCGCACCAGGCGCAGAGCGTCCCTAACGTACACTCCCACGGCGCGACGGAGTCTCTCGCAATCAGGCCGCTTCCCATACGATCCATCCCAATACCAGGGCCTCGTCCGTCTACCGATCCATGATCCGCTTCAGCGTCGCCGCCATTCCGTCGGGCTTATGGCCGCTGCTCTCCATTTCGGCAAGGATCAGATTCCTGAAGCGTTCATAGCGCAGCGACTTCTCCACACGCTGGATCAGTTGCTTCAGAATATCGCGCCCGCGGAACTCAACCCGCCATTGTCCGTTTGCCAATGCGCCAGCCAGCTCAGCCCGCCTGCGCCTCTCAAACGATACAAGGCTGTCTTGGGAGAGAGCACCGTCCGCGACCTCCAAGAGACGCTTCTTCGTCTGGTCAACTGCGGCAACGGCGGCTTGTACTGCCGTTCCACCTCCACGGTCAAAGCTGGTGGCCAGCTGCGAGCGGAGGGTGTCGTGGCAGTGCCGCTCCATGACCTCGACAATGAGGTTATCGAGGAGCGACGTTGCTGCCGCATTCATTTCTGCTTCGACGTCATCTGTCGTGAGGAGCGGGCACCGCGCTCCCATTAAACGTCTAAACACGCGGAGCACGTGCGTAGCATCAAGAAGGTAGTTCTCGATATGAAAGACGTCCCAGCTGGCGACGAGCGACGTGTTGATTGGCTCGAAATCGCGATCCACTATTGCCCTGAATTCGACAGCTTGCATTCGCGACTGCTCCGCGATCGAATTGAGCCGATCAAGGATCTTGAGAACGCGGTCCTTGTTGCCTACGCAAACAAGCTGAACGTCCCGAGCCACATCGGGGAACAATCGATTGACCATCTCCTTGTCGAACTCGTCCCCCTCCCCCTCAAGCAAAATCACCATCTGATCAGCGCGATAACGTACGCCGACGAGGTTCGCGATCGCGCCTTCGAGCGTTTCACTGTCACCGACGAGTGTCGCCTGAGGCCGGTCCCCGGACGGCGGCTGAAGAGAGACGATGGACGTGCCGTCAATGTTGCGGGCACTCCGGACCAAGCTCTCGCAGTGAGATGCTAGCCAGAGCTGGTTCTTCGCTACTGCAACGAACGACTCCGCATAGAACTGCGGCAACCTCCTTGTGATTGCTGGATTGAGATGCAACTCGGGCTCGTCGATGATAATCACAGAGTTGCTCAACCCGTCATCAATCAGCCGAACGTAGCCAAGCACAATCTCGCGTTCGCCCGAGCTGAGCTCGTTCACGTCGTACGTCGAGTCGTCGGAGCTGATCGGAAACGTGAGGCCACCCGCGGCCGAAACCTTCGGTCCGAGGAACGCCTTGTCCGGCAGGAAGGTACTGAAAAGATGTTTGAATGTCTTCGCGGTCTGACCTGCCGCGAGCTGCTGCTCGGTTCCAACACGCCTGAGCAGTTCCTTCGTGAAGGCGCCGGACAGCTCTGCGCGCAGGTTCGCGTACTTCCCCGAATAGTTATAGAGCGCGTGCTGCCGCTGCCTTTCGTTGCGAGCGTCGCCCGCAGCGGTGTCCCCGCCGCCTTCCCGTTGGTACAAGCGGTCCGGACCGTGAAAGTCAAATACTCCCATGCACTCTGGGTGGTAGGTCGAAAGCACGGCAGAGATCGCCATGTTGGGTTCAAGGTGATGCTCGGTTGCGCTCATCGTGACGCGCGCAACCAGCGGCGCCTCGGTCTGTCGAACGAACTCGTCGAACGCCTCCTGCACCTGCTTGTTGAGCGATTCGCTATTGCGCATTGACAGCAAGAACGATGCTGCGTTCGCCAGCGGGCCGGGCATGGGATAGTTTGCGCGGCTCGATACGAGCGCCCTAAGGATGGGCACTGCGTTGGCCTTGAGGTAGGATATCTCTTCAGGCGTGAGCTCGAGGCGCATTCGAAGGTCAATCGGCTTGCTCTTGTCCCGTGCGAGCGTGTGAAAGTATTGGTCCAACCTGGACGCCTGGAACTCGCCAAAGAAGTGAGTGAGCTCCTCGTGCTGCGGGTTGTAGCTGCCGTAACTCGACTTCATGAACCGTATCGCGTCAAATACTGAGCTCTTTCCTGATCCATTTGTACCAACCAGGACGACGATGTCCGTCAGCTCTCGGAGGTCGAGCAACTTTATGCCCCTGAAGTTCTCGATGAAGAGCTCCACAATTTTCATCGTTTTAACCTCTCACTTTCCTGACACGGTAGCCCCGCAAAGCACTAAGGTTAATCCCGCGCTTCTAAGAATACGGAAGATTCGGCGCCCTCGGGGCTTCCGGGGCCAAACGTTTCGTCCTGCCTGTGCTCGTCCTTCGGTCCCGGGCGGTTCGATCGCGTTTCTTCCGTGACGCCATCGCGGCGGCGCGCGGGTCCTCATCTGATCGGTTTCCTCACACAATGAATCTTGGGAGGACGCCTGAGCGAAGATGCGCTCAAGATGCGGAAGCGAAGGCGGCGGTGTACGGACGGTTTACCTTGCGCCACATCCGCTTGACTGCTCACGAGAGCATTCAAGGCTTCGTTTTGCGATGTGCGGGCGGACTCGGTCCCTTGGTCGCCAGGTTCATGCGTGCACCTCTGTTTCGCTGCGCCGCTGCACGGCCCACCCGTCCGCTCTGCAGAACCGGTGCACCTCGACTCTCTAGGGGTGTGGCTTATTGCCCTCGCGCAAGCAGACGCAATTGAGGCTGAGTGAAGCGAACTCGATCGTTGGTGCTACGACCTCTCCCCCCTACGGCACATACTCCACGCAATACACCGGGAGCGTCGTGGTGCACGGCAGCTCGGCGTACGAGGACCAGTCGCGGTTCGTTGCGAGGGCCCGGCCCGCTTGGCCCTTGGCGCCGGTCGTGGACCAGTCGTCGCACGTGGGGAATGTCTCGTGGAGACCCGTCGGGCCGCAGCCCGTCCACACCTCGATTGGCCTCGTGTCGATGGCGCGCTGCGGGTTCGCGCCGGCGAGCGCCATCCGGTCCGTGAAGAGGACGTTCCCGTCCCGGTTGATGTACCGCGCGTCCATCGTGCCGATGACCCGCGTGACTGCGTTCTCGGTGGTCGTGCACATCCACGCTCGCCACTCGCGGTTGTGGAGGTCCGCGTGGGTGTCCAGGTTCGCCTGGGCGGCGCAGAACGCGTCCGCGGGCTGGAGCTTCGACACTCCCGCCGGCACGGATGCGAAGTCCGTGCGCAACGTGGCCTTCGTCAGGAACAGGTAGCGGTCCGTGCACGCGCGCGCGCTGCCCGCGTCGCACGTCGCGGTGGAAGGCGGCGCGGTGTCGGCCCGCGCGTCGGGCGTGCTGGCGTCCACCGGGTCGGCGTCGCCCGGTGAGGCTCCGTCCGTCGACGCCTCGTCACCCCCGGCGCCCGGCTCGGGCGCGGCGGAGAAGCTGCTGCACGCGAGGGCGGCGGACGATCCGACGAGCCACACGGCGACGACCACGAGCGCGCGAGAGAGGGCCAAGTCCCGGATCGTACGGAGCGCGCGCCATCCGCGCAACCGCGTCACGTGCGTCCGTCGCTCCTGCCTCGCCGTCACCCCGCTACCGCGCGCGCCGGCCTCTCACTCCGCCCACTCGAAGCAGTACACCGGATGCGCTTCGAGGCACGATACGTCGCCGTAGCTCGACCACGCGCGGCTCAGCTCGTTCGACCGGCCCGTCGAGCCCATGCCCGCGCCTGACGTCCAGTCGTCGCACGTGCCGGAACCCTCGCGGCGGCCCGATTGCGCGCAGCCCGTCCACACGTCCTTCATGGCGTCGTCGATCGCCACCCTTGGATTGCCCACGAGGAGCGCGTTCCGGTCCTCGAAGACGAGCGTGCGATCGGGGCGGACGTACCGCGTCCCTGCCGTCGTGGGGACGCGGTCCGCGGCGTTCGCGTCCGACGTGCACATCCACGCCCGCCACGTGCGCTCGTGCAGGTCCGCGCGCTTGGCGTCGAGGTTCGCCTGGGCAGCGCAGAACGCGTCCGCCACCGCCAGCACGTTCGCGCCGGGGACCGCGACGCCGAAGTCTCCGTGCAGCGTGCCCGGCGACACGAACACGTAGCGCTCGTTGCACGCGCGCGTCATCGCGGTGCCGCACGCGGGCGCGGCAGGCGGACCCGCGTCGCCGTCGACGGGTCCGGCATCGGACGACGCGGCCCCGTCGGTGAGGGCGCCGTCGTCGCCGCCCGCCTCCACCGGCACGGACGGATCCGGGGCGGCCGAGAAGCTGCTGCACGCCGGCGCGAGCGCCGTCCCGACGAGCGCTGCCGCGACCACCAGGAGCTGGCGAGCCCTCACTGCGCCCACTCGAAGCAATAGACCGGATGCATCTCGGTGCATGGTAGCTCGCCGCGGCGGGACCACGCGCGGCTCGTGTCGTTCGCGCGCCCCGCGGTGGCGTTGGCGTTGACGATCTTCCAGTTACCGCACGTGGGCGAGGCCTCGCGGAGGCCGGATGGCGCGCAGCCCGTCCACACGTCGAGCGGGGAGTCGTCGATCGGCGTCTCGGGGTTGTCGTGGAGGAGCGCGCTCTCGGTGAGGTAGACGAGCTGGCCGTCGGGGCGGATGTACTGCGTCTCCTCCGGCGCTCCGAGGCGGCCCGCCGCGTCCACGCTGGACGTGCACATCCACGCTCGCCACGTGCGGCCGTGCAGATCCTCGTGCTCCGGGTCGGCGTTCGCCTGCACGGCGCAGAAGGCGTCCGCGATCGGCAGCGCGTCCGAGACGACGGCCGCGCCGAAATCTCCCCTCAGCGTGCCCCGCGTCACGAACACGTACCGCTCCTTGCACCCGCGCGAGGTCGAGGTACCGCACAGCGCAAGGGCCGGGGGAGCCGCGTCGGCGTCCCCGTCGCTGGCGCCCGCCTCGGCCGGCGAGGCATCGTACGTGACCGTGACCGCGCCGTCGTCTCCGCCCGCCTCGACCGGCCCGGAGGGATCCGGAGCGGCCGAGAAGCTGCTGCACGCCGGCGCGAGCGCCGTCCCGAGGAGCGATGCCGCGACGACCAGGAGCTTGCGAGGAAGGGCCAAGGCACTCGATCGTACGAGCGCCCGGGCCGTCCGCGCAACCCGCGGGGCATCGGCGCCCCGGGAACGCCTCAGAGCGCGGGCAGCGCGACGTCGACCGGTCGCCACTGGCTGCCGGTCGACCCGCCGCCCAGCTGCCCCGCGTCGTTCCAGCCCCAGGCCGCGATCCGGCCGTCGCGACGAATGGCAAGAAGCGAGCGATAGCCAACGACCTGGAGCACGTCGGACGTGGCGAGCGGCACGGCGCCGTCGCGGTGGACGAGCTCCGTGCCGTCGCCCGTCGGCGCGGCCCAGCACGAGGCGGTGCCGTCGGTCGTGACGACGCACGGCGCGCCCGCCATGAGGACGCCGTCGCAGCCGAGCCCGTGCACGGCCACCGGCGTCGTGGATTGCTTCGCGGGTCCACCGGTGCCGAGCGCGCCCGAGACGTTCTCTCCCCAGCACGAGACGCGGCCGTCGCGCGTCTGGGCGCAGACGGCGCTCGAGAATGCCGAGATGCGCACGACGTCGGTGAGCCCCTTCACGGCCGTCGGGACGAGCGTCGCGAGCGCGGTGCCATTGCCGGCCTCGCCGTAGGCGTTCGATCCCCAGCACGCGACCGTGCCACCCCGCCGGAGCGCGCAGCTCACGGTGAAGCTCAGGGCGAGCTGCGTCGCGTCCTCCAGCCCCACGGCAGCGACGGGCACGGGCGCGTCCTCGCAGCTGCGGCCGTCGCCGATCCCGCAGTCGCGGCCCGAGCCCCAGCAGCGCACCTCGCCCGAGGCGAGACGCGCGCACGAGTGATGGGTCGCGCTGGCGATCTCGACGACGTCCGCGAGGCCCTTCACGGGTGCAGCCGTCGCGCGGAAGGCGCTCACGGTGCCGTCGCCCAGCTGCCCGCCGTTGTTCTGGCCCCAGCACGCGACGCGGTGGTCCCGGCCGAGCGCGCACGAGAAGCCGCCGAGCGTGCCCCAGTCGCCGACGGTCACCTGGAGCACGTCGGAGATGCCCTGCACCCGCACCGGCTCCGCGCGGAGCGTCACGCTGCCGTCGCCGAGCTCGCCCGTGCTGTTGTTCCCCCAGCAGTACACGGCGCCGCCGTCGCGCCACGCGCAGGCGTGACGACGTTCGATGACCGCGTGCACGGGCGACGACGCGAGCTCGCCCGGCGGCTCGCCACACGCGACGACGGATGGAGGGGTGGGAGGAGGATCCTCTTCCTGCGCACCACAGGCCGACAGCAGGAGCGGGATGACGAGAAGCGTACGTGACCTCATCGCCGCCGCATGTGCACGGCGCGCGCCACGGCTCGAGCGTCGCGAGGTGACCGCTTCGCACCCACGCGCGTCATGATCGCGAGGCCGCGGAGGTCCGCGCCGCGTGGCACATCGAGGCACGCGATCGAGAAGCGGGCTGCGCGATCAGCGCACCTCCACCATCGCGCCCGCCGCCGGGAGATGCACCCAGCTGCTCGTCACCTTGCGCGCGCCGCCCCACGCGACCGCCTCGCGGTACGCGGCCAGCTGCGGGAGGAAGCTCGTCACCTTGGCGCGCAGCGCGGCGGCGCCCGTGCCCGGGAACGTCTTGTGGTCGACGATGACGAAGCCGTCCGGCGTCTCGAGCAGGAGATCGATGATGCCGCCCACCTGGCGCGGGCCCGCGGCGGTCACGACCCGCGCGTCGATGGACACCTCGCGATGCCACACCGCCGACGGCCACCGCGCGGCCACGAACGCGACCAGGCGATCGCTCGCGGCGAGCAGCTCGGCGGGCTGCACGTGCGCGCTCATCGCGGCGCCGGCGAGGATGCGCGTCGCCCGCGTCAGGCGCTCGCCCGGGGAGAGGCCCGGCACGTCGGAGGCGAGGAACGCGTGGACCGCGTCGCCCAGCACGTCGAACGCCTCGACCTTGCCGGTGATCGCGAGCGCGCCCGGCAGCGCCTCGATCGCGCCCACCGCGCCCAGCATGAGCTCCGGCCATTGCTCCGCGGCGCTCGACGGGAGGATGCGATGCGCGGCAGGCGCGGCGGCCGGGGCCGGGCCACGCACGAACCAGCGGCGCGGCTCCTCGGCGGCGCTCGTGGCTTCCGCCGGGGACGCGCCGAGCCGCCACACGCGCGTCGCGAGCGACGACGGGCCGAGCTGCGTGCTCGCGCGCTCCCCGTCGGCGGCGCCCGCCGGCAGCACCAGGAGCGGCTCGCCCGCCGCGTTGCACAGGCCGTCGAGCCACTGCGCGCACGCCGTCGAGACGGCGGGCTCCTTTTTCGTCGCCTTGTTCGTCTTCACCTGCGCCGCCAGCACCAGGTGATCGCGTGCCCGCGTGAAGCCCACGTAGAGGAGGCGCGCGCGCTCCTTCTCCTCGCGCTGCTGCACGCGCTGGCCCTCCGGCGTCTCCGCCGCGCGATCGGCGAGCGAGCCCGTGCGCGTGCCGCCGAGCGGCCATGGCCAGTAGCGGATCCAGCGGCCCTTCAGGGGCTCGCGCGCGTCGAACATCGAAGTACCATCCTCGGATTCGGATTCCGGGGATACGTCGTTGAAGGCGCGGCGGCGCTCGGTGCGGTCGAGGCTCGAGAGGACGACCACCGGCCACTCGAGGCCCTTGCTCTTGTGGTAGGTGGCGACGATGACCGCGCCGTCGTCGGTGGGGACGTGCTGGTCGTCCGACCCGATCATCTCGCCCTTGCGGAGGCGCTTCTCGCTCACGTCATCGAAGTAGCGAAGGAGGCCGGCGACGGTGGCGGCCTCGCGCTCCTGGGCGCAGCGTTCCTCGTAATCGGCGGCGAGGCCGCGCAGGGCATCGAGGTTGGCGACGCGCTGGGTCGGATCGGGCCACCGCGCGCACACCTGCACGAGGTCGAGCGAGGCGAGCACCCGGTCGACCGCCTCGGCGGGCGACGCCAGCGAGAGCAGCGCGCGCAGCGGGGAGAGCGCGTCGCGCCAGCCCGCGCCGGGGCTCACCTGCTCGCCGCTCTCGCGGAGCGCGGTCGGTGAGAGCGGGAGGAGCGAGGCGAGCCACGCATCGGAATCGCGCTCGCCCGCGCCGAGGAGCACGTCGATCTTCGCGGCGGCGAGCGTGTCGCCCGCATCGAGCAGCCAGCGGAGCGCCGCGTCGACCAGCGTGCCCTCCGGCGTCTCGAGGAGGCCCGCACGCGCGATGGCCACGCGCAGGCCGCGCGCGTGGAGGGCGCCGGCGAGCAGGGCCGCCTCGTCGTTGGTGGCGACGAGCACCGCCACGTCGCCGGGGCGCACCGGACGCGCCGCATCGGTCGTGCGATCGATGACCGGCGTTTGCTCGGGGGACGCCAGCAGGCGCGCGACGCCCTCGGCGAGGGCGATGGCGTGCTCGTCCTTCTTCTTCGATTCGAGGGCCCAGAAGCCGAGCGGCGGGAGCGCCGCGAGCTCGGGGGGCGCCACGCGCGCCGGGGCGACCACCACCTCGCCGCGCGTGAAGCCGTGACGGCCGAGGGCCGCGGCGAACAGCTCCGAGCACGCCGCGACGAGCTCGGGACGCGAGCGGTAGTTCTTGCCGAGCACGTCGCGCGTGCCGCCCGAGGCCTCGACCCAGGCGGCGACCGCATCCATCAGCTGCGGATCGGCGCCTGCGTATTCGAAGATGCACTGCTTGCGATCGCCGACCCATATCGAACGATCGCTCATGGCATGAAGCTTCACGAAGAGCGCGAGCTGGATCGGGCTCGTGTCCTGGAACTCGTCGACGACCACGAGGCGCAGGCGCGCCGCGAGCTCGGCGGCGACGCGCGGGTGGCTGGCCAGGTCGAGGGCGCGGTCGAGCATGTCGACGTAGTCGACGACGCGGCGCCGGGTCTTCCACTCCTGGTAGGCGGAGAGGCCGATGCGCGCCGCCTCGTAGATCGAGGTCGTCAGCTCGCGCATCTCGGCGTGGAGGCGCGGGTGGCCCTCCCAGCGGGACGCGGTGAGGCGGAGGTCGTCGAGGAGATGCTCGCTCTTCTTCGCGGCCGACGCGCTCGACAGACTCGACCAGTCGCTCCACAGGAGCTCGCGGTCGCGGAGCTTCTCCGCCTTCTTCTCGAGGTCCTCGAGCCGCTCGGCGGTGGTCTTCGTGCCGTCCGGATTCTCGCGCAGCGCCTTGATGGCGCGGGCCAGGGAGCCGGCGAGCGCGTCCTCGAGCGCGTCGCCGCTCGCCTCGGCGGGCGGCAGCATGCGGAACATGCCCGCGAGCGAACGCTCGGCCATCGCGGGCAGCCGATCGGCCGCGATGCGGTTGCTGCGCGCGAGATCCATGATGTCGCTCACCGGTCGCACCCAGTCGGTGCGCTTGGTGACGTTGTCGAAGTGCAGCTGGAACGACGCCGCGAGCCGCTCGAGCGTCACGCTGAGCTGCTCGGGCAGCGCGGCCTCGAGCGACGCGCGGAGCAGCTTGCCGGCGTCGCCGGTGACGACGTCCACGTTGGGCGAGAGCCCCGCGTCGATCGCGAACTCCTGGAGGAGCCGGAGGCACATCGCGTGCACCGTGCCGAGGTACGCGAGGGGCAGCTCGAGGGCCGCGTCGAACGCGCCCTCCTTCACGAGGCGCTGGCGGATGCGCGCGGTGAGCTCGGCGTGCGCCTTCTTCGTATACGTGACGGCGACGAGGCTCTCGAGCGGCAGCGGATCGGCGCCGCCCGGCGCGACCGCGTCGGAGACGTCGGTGGTGAGGCGGTAGGTCTTCCCGCTCCCGGCGGACGCGGACACGATGGTGATCCCGCGCCCCGCCGGCGTGTTCGAGTGACTCATCGCATCCCCTCCCACGCCTTGCCGCAGATCGCGCTGTAATCGCAATAGCTGCACGCGTCCTCCGGATCCTCCAGCGCGTAGTATTGCGCTTTTTCGGATTCGGAGATGCCCAGCGCGCCCAGCAGTGGCAGAGCCTTCTTCGTCGCGGCCACCGGGACGATTCCCTTCTTCAGCGCCTGCTGCACCGCACGCGCGGTGCGCTCCACGCGCGACCACGTCTCGGCCAGTGTCGCGCCCGCCAGCGTCTTGCCCTCCGGCAGGCCCATGCGCGCATCGGCGGTGACGACGCGCGCGTTCGACAGCGAGAAGTACGCGGCCGGCGGCAGCGAGTGCTTGCTGCCCTGCTCGTGGATGCCCCGCACGTACGCGGCGAGCTGGACCGCGCGGCCCTCCTCGAGGAGCGCGCGGTAGCTCGATTCGCCCCACTTCAGATCCAGCACCGCCTCCTTGCCGAGATCGTTCACGAGGCGCACGTCGAGCCGGCCGTGCAGGACGCCGATCGAGGACGTCGTCGTGATCGGCTGCTCGACCGCTGCGATGCGCCAGCCCGAGCCGACCAGGTACGCGCGCAGCTCCACCATCGCCTTCACGAGCTGCGGGACGAGCTGGGCGCGCTCGAAGCTCGCGCCGGCGAGCAGCAGCGTGGCGCCCTCCGTCTCGAGCAGCGTCACGAGGCGCTCGCGCGCGCGCACCTCGAACGTGGGCTCGTCGAGCTCCTCGAACGCGCGCTCGCGATGAAGCTCCTCGACCAGGCGATGGCCCAGGCTGCCGTTCAGGTGCGGGCCACTCGACACGCGCGCCAGGGCGCCGCCGCGGATCTTCGCGTGCTCGGACAGCACGAAGCGCAGCGGACAGCTCGCCAGGGAGCTCAGCGAGGTGGCCGACGTGGACAGCGTCTCGGCGGCGACCGCGCCCGGCGGCAGCGACCACGCGGCGCGTCCTTCGGGGAGCGGCAGCGCCGGGATCTCGGATATCGACAGATCGCCGGCATTCGCAAACAGGATATCGGTCGGACGCCGCGTGATCTTCGCCTGCGCCTCCTCGCGTTCGAGGCCGAGGCGCGCCGCGATCTCGTCCCACGTGGGATGCGGCGCGGCCGGCGAGCCGAGGCTCGCGGACGGCACCACCATCAGCACGCGCTCGCGCGCCGCGAGGAGGCCGCTCCGCCACGCCTGCGACTCCGCCGCGAGCAGCGCCTTCGGGGATACGAGCTGCACGCCCGCCGCCTCGAGCGCCTCCCGCTCGCCGCGGTTCCACGGCTGGAGCGCCGGGCGACGCTCGGTGCCGGCCACGAAGCTCCACATGACGACCGTGCGCGCCGGCGCGAGCAGCGCGCCCGGATGATCGACGCGCTCGAGCCGACCCGCCTGCTCGACCGACAGCGCGCACGCCTGCGGAGCGCCCGCCACGCTGCCCGCGAGCTGGCGCATGTCCTCGCGTGACAGGGTGCTCCGCGGATCACGCGCCAGCGACGCCGCGAGCTCGGCGGCCTGCCCGTGGGCGGCGCGGTACGTCTCGCGGAGCTCGTCGATGCCGAGCCGCCTCTGGAGGAACGTCCGCACGCGCTGCACGACCGCGAGCAGCGCCTCGCGCGGCGCCCCGTGCTCGGGATGGCCGGGCTGCTCGATCCAGTCGGTCACGCGCTGCATCCGCTCGGCGACGAACGCGTCAGGATCTTTGCCGCGCTCCGTCGCCTGCCTGGCGAGACGCTGCCTCGCCTCCTCCTTCTGGCGCACCCACTCCGACCCGCCGACGCCCGGCTGCCGCGACACGGCCCGCGCGAGCCGCGCCCCGAGCACGCCGCGGAACGGCCCCACGGGCAACGTGAGCAGCTCGAGGACGCGGTACGGATCGCGCGGCGCGTACGCGAGCTCGAGAGCGAGCGGCAGGATCTGCATCGCCGGCCGCCACGACGAGGATGAGTCGTGCCCCTGCCCCGGCAGACCGTGACGCACGAGCGCCGCCTCGAGCGGCGCCGGGTCGGCGCAGCGCACGACCACCGCGTCGTCCCGGTGCTTCACGAGGAGCGCCGCGGTCAGCTCGGCGAGATCACCGGCGGTGTCGCCGCGGAGGAGCAGCAGCGTGCCGTCGCCGACGATCGCCTGGCCGCCCGCCGGCTCGCCGCGGAAGAGGCGCTGCAGGAGCCCGAGATCGGTGTTCGCCGCCGCCCCCGGGAAGTCCGTCGCCAGCTCGGTCACGACCGCGCCCCGCTCCTCGAGCAACGCGAACACCGAACGCCAGCGCAGCGGCCACAGCGCGCGCGGCGTCGCCAGCGTGAGCCCCTCGTAGATCGCATGCGCGCTCGACGCGCGGAGCTCGCGCCCGACGACCACCAGGCGATCCACCGCGCCCGCCGGCCACGCCGCCCCTTCCGCCGCGAGCGCCTCGATCGCCGCGAGGGCCGCGAGCCGCGGCCCGCCCCCGGCGACCGCGCGCCCGTCCCACCCCGCCTCGAGCAGCGCGTCCCGCCAGCCGAGCAGCTGCCGCGCCGTCCCGAGCGCATCGACCGCGAACGACTGCCTGTAGAATGCATCCACCGGGCCCGCCGCCAGCCGCCGCGCATAGGCCGGCACGCGCTGCGCGAGAGGCGACGCATCCTTCGGCAGCCCGAGCCGCATCTCCAGATCGCGCAGCAGCTGCGCGGGCGACCACGCGGGCTCCCCCAGCGTGCCGTGCGCCCCTGCCGCGCGAACCACCGGACCACCGAGCGAGAGACCGACGAGAGGCTTCATGCGTGACTCCATCCTGCGCGAGGCGGCGCGCCCATGGGGTCGACCCGATGGGCGCGACTGCGCAGCTGTTCACGCCGTTGCCTCATCCCCCGGTGAGCAGACCATCACGATGTGGCTGCTGCTGTAACTACCCCTGAGGGGTAAGGGGGCATGTGCGCTACTTCGTCAGCGCGATCACGTCGTTGATGTACATGCCGGGCTCGCCGCCCACCGCGTAGATTGTGCCGTCCGGCGCGACGGCGGTCGCCGCGAACTCCTGGCAGGTCGGCGGCACCGGGCCCGCGGTCCACGCCTTCGCGGCCGGCTCGTAGACGAGCACCGGAACGTTCCCGCCGCCGATGACGTAGATGCGGCCGTCCTTGCCGAGCACCGCCGAGTGCCCGCCGCCGCGCGTGTCCGGCATCGGGGGCAGCGTCGAGAAGCCGGTCGCGCTCGGGCCGCGCGCCTCGGCGGTCGCGAGGTCGGACGCGCCGTCCGAGCCGCCGAACGCGTAGGTCGTCCCGTCCGCGCCGGTGGTCATCGCGAGGCTCGTGCGCGGCGAGGTCATCGGGCTGCCGGCCGTCCACGCGGCGGCGCCGGGGGCGAGCACGTAGGTCGACGATCGCGCCGCGTTGGCCGCGATGCTGTAGCCGCCCGCGAAGAGCACCGACCCGTCGGCCCGCATGCTGCCCGCGCCCATGTAGCGGCCTTCGGGGAGCGACGGCGCGGTCGTCCACGAGTCGGCTGCCGGGTCGTAGATCTCGACGGTCCTCGAGACGCCCTCGGTGAACGTCTTGCTGTTGTACTCGCCGCCGCTCACGAGGATCTTCCCGCTCGGAAGGAGCAGCGCCGACAAACCATACCGCGGCGTCGGCATCGGGGCGGCGAGTGACCAGCTGTCCAGCGCCGGGTCGTAGACCTCGACGACGCCCGTCGGCCCGGAGTCCGTCGAGCCGCCGATCGCGTAGAGCTTGCCGTCGGGCGCGAACACCGCGCCGAGGCGCGAGCGTCTCGTCGGCATCGACGCGCGCGCGGTCCACTTCAGCGTCGCCGGCGGCGGGTTGCCGGGCGGCGGGTTGCCGGGCGTGCTCGCGTCGCCCGCGTCGGGGGAAGGCGTCTTCGAGGGGCCGGCGTCGACGGCGGCGTCGCCGGCCTCCTCCGGGCTGGTCGGCGCTGCCGTCCCCCCGTCCTGGGTCGAGGAGCACGCTGCGGCGGCCAGGCAGAACACCGAGAGGGACGCGCGAGCGGCAAGAGAAAGGTTCATGTCCGGGCCTGTGCTGGCACACGGACTTCCGTCACGCAACGTTCGCCGGGGCCTTCTTTTGTTGACGGGAGGCGATCCCTCGCGCTCCGCACGCAACCGATGCGCCCGCTGACCGACCAGCCGCCCATGACCGAATTGCGCAGCGTCTCCGGGGGAACCGCCAATCGTGCCGAGCTCGACGACGAGCACCGCCGCGCCGCCGAAACGGCGTCCAGCACGAGCGCCGCGCCGGCCCCGACCGCCCGGTCCGACTCGCACGAGCATTACGGCGTCCACCTGCTGCCGGTCGTAGAGCAGGCGACGCGTGACTTCGCGAACAACGCGCTGAGCGGCGGGCGCGTGCCGCCGGCGTTCGCGGACCTCGGCCTCTACACGGACGACGCGCTCCACCGCGAGATCGACGGCGCCCACGCGCGCCTCGCCACGCGGCCGGGGCCCGAGGGCGACGGGGACCGCCTCGCGCTCGACCGGCTCGAGCGCGAGGTCGCTCGCCGTCAGGCGCCGGCGCTCGTCGACCCCGCCTCGCTCCACACCTTCGAGGACGCGAAGAAGTCGCTCCACGCCGAGGTCACCTTCCTCGGCACCCACGGCGCGAAGCTCCCCACCGAGCTCCGCGTCCAGCACGAGCACGCCGCGCGCGAGCTCGGCGCCCGTCACCGCGAGCTCCTGTCCGATGCGCGCGCTTGCGACGACGCCCAGCCGGTCCACGTCGCGCGGCCGAGCCTGGGCGGCGCGGACCGCGTCCAGGTCGTCACCGCCGACGACGTCGTCGCCGCCCTCGAGCAGCAGCAGGGCCCCATGACGCCGAAGCAGGAGGCCGACGCGCGCGCCATGTTCGACCACTGGCGCATCGACACGTGCAAGGCCACCGGCACCGATCCCACGATGGTCGTCGCGGACAGCCATCGCGAGGCGAAGGTCGACACGGCGCCGCGCGACCGCGAGATGCTGAAGATGCGCCTCGACATGCTGAAGGCCGCGACCACGAGCGCGACGGGCGCGATGGCCTTCCTCGACGCGGCGGCCCGCGGCGAGTCCCTCGAGGCCGCGCACAGCCGCGTGATGCTCGCGACGACGCTCAGCGACTTCGTCGCGCCGCCGCCGCCCGCGATGGTCAGGCGTCCCGAGGCGCCGGTCGCATCGCCCCATTGACCGCGCCGCGCGGCGCGACGATAGCGTCCCGGTGATTCCTTCTTCGCTCGACCTCGTGCGCGCCACGCCTGAGGTCGCCGCGCGCGCGATCGCGGCGCTGCTCGGGGCGCCGAGCCCGGACGTCGTGGTGGTCGAGCGGCCGCTCGGGTCGCTCGCCGATCTCCGCCGTCCTGGCGACCCGCGCGTGCAGCGCTTCCAGGTGCTCGCGGCGGACTCGGCGTGGTGCATCGTGTGGGGCGAGGAGACGCTCGCCGCCGAGCTCGCGCAGGCGGCCGATCTGGCGGTCGCGCATGCCGAGCACCACGCGACGCACCTCGAGCTCGTGCTGCACGAGGGCCGCGCCGGCGTGCGCCGCAGCGTGGCGGTCACCGCCGAGGACCGCGTCGACACCCTCGCCATCGGCGCGCCGCTCGAGGGCGAGCTCGATCGCGAGGCGCTCGAGAAGGGCGTCAGGGCTCGCGACACCGCCGGCACGCTCGGCCGGCTCCTCGCCTCGACCGGCCTCCCCGACGCCCTGTCGCCCGCGAGCTACGTGCCCGGCGCCTCGTTCTTCACCGTCACCGCGGTCCGCCGCGAACGGCCCGAGGCGGTTCCCGAGGCGCCCGTCCGCGTCGCGCATGCCGACGACGAGACGCCGCCCGACTACCTCGCCCCGTACGCGCGCAAGCCGAAGAAGACCGGCCCCTCGGTGCTCCTCGCCGACGGCAGCTTCTGCGGCCACGGCGAGCCGCGCTTCGGCGTGTGGGATCTCGCGGTCGACGGCAGCAAGGAGCTCGTCGTCGAGCTGCCCCTCCCCGAAGAGGAGAAGCGCCTCTGGCCGGTGGTGCGCGTCGCCTCCGCGAAGAGCACGAAGGAGAAGGTCCTCGCCTACGACAGCCGCGCCGTCGTCTCCGCGGCCGGCTCGGGCGCCGCGAGCGGCAAGCCCACTGGCACGAAGGGCCTCGCCTGCCCCTCGTGCACGGGCCGCATCTTCCAGGTGAGCGTCGGCTTCGAGATCCCCGACGACGCGACGAGCCCCGAGGACACGTCGTGGTTCGCCCTCGCGGTGCGCTGCCTCAAGTGCCGCCGCGAAGAGGTGGTCTGGCAGCACGAGTCGGAGTGAACGCGGCTCAGTCGGCGAGCAGCGCCGACAGCACCCTCGTCGCCACCTTGCCATCGGGGCCTGGCACCTGGGCTTCCAGATCCCGCAGGAGCTCCGTCGCGACGTCGGGCGCCATCAGCAGCGCGCCGGGATCCATGATCCAGAACGCGCCGAGCGGGATCGCGTAGCCGCACACGACGACGCCCTCCTCGTCGAGGGTCGGATCGGCGAGCCGCAGGTCGTTGCCGGTGAAGAGATCCTGGGCGGCGAGCATCGCCTCGTCGAGCCGCGGGCCGATCTCGAGCATCGTGAAGCGCGCCAGGCGCATGATCGCGAGCGCGAAGGCGAGGCTGTTCGAGGCCTCGCCGAGCTGCGCCGATCGCTCGAAGCGCTGCACGGCATTCAGCCCCGCGGGCCCGCCCGGCCGGTACTCGTGGAGCACGTACGCGTCGAAGGCGGCGCGCTGGTCCTCGCGTCCGAGGACGAGCTCGCCCTTCCGCCAGCGACCCAGCCGCCGCGCCGACTCCTCGACCGCGCGCGGGGAGACGGTGCCGAGGAGCCGCTCGCGCAGCTGGCCGACGGCGTGGCGCGCGGCCAGCGCAACGATCTTCTCCTCCTGCGCCTGCTCGGCCGCCGGTTCCATGGCCGACCGTCTACCACGGCCCGCGTCTTCTTCGCCGCCCCCGGGTCGCCGTCGCGCGGCAAGGTTGCATCGTGTTCACCGAAGTGAACGGTCCGCCGTCCGGGGCGTCGCGGTCACCGCTCCGGGTGGTTGCACACCCTGGCACACCACGAAACCGCGCTTTTCGCCGCCCGAGGCGGGGCACGGCACTTGCGAAGGGCCGCACATGCGCCACCTGCTCTTCTCCGCCTTTGCTTCCGTCGTGCTGCCCGCTCTTGCCGTCGGCTGCGGGGCGATCGCCGAGGAGGATCCCAAGGCGCCGCCCGTCGCGGACGTCACCCAGCCCCTCGCCTGCGCGCGGCCTCGCACGGCGCCGCTCCTCTCGATCGCGAACGTCGACCGGAGCATCGTCGGCCCCTGCGGCGACGTCGCCTACCGGCTGAACACCGGGGCCGTCTTCCTCCGCACGAGCGACGGCGTCACCACGCAGCTCGCCAGCGAAGGTCAGGTCGGTGAGTTCGACGCCGCGGGCACCGCGCTCTCGTTCTCGCGCGCCGGCAAGGAGGGAGTCGTCCGCGATCTCGCGACCGGCGAGGAGACCGCCACCGCCGCCACGGCGAGCTTCGGGCTCGACCCCGCGACGGGCAAGGCCATCCCGTTCTTCTGCGGCGACGACGGCGTTCACGTCGTCACCGGCCACACGGTCAGCGCGGCCGTCCCCGGCACTTCGTCGTACGAGTGCCGCGAGCACGCGCGGTTCGGCGCCACGGTCAGCGTCGTCGGCAAGTCGGCGGGCCTCGGGTTCGTCGATCTCGCGCACCAGCAGCTCACGGTCGCCGACGTCGACTACCGCAACGAATCCGGCTCCCCGACCGCGGACGGAGCCTGGCGACAGGACGCGGTGCGCCTCAGCGCCGACGGACGCGTCGCCGTCTTCCAGGCCACCTCGTTCACGTGGTGCGGGGACACGACATGCCCGTCGGCGACCGGCATCGACATCGTCGACACCCGCACCGGCCGGGTCACCGCGCACGCCGACGGTGGCCGGCTCACTGCCTCCGGCGCCGCCGGCACCATCCGCGAGAGTGGCACTACCCTCTTCGACCCGAATACCAAGTACGCGGTCGACACGGCGACCGGTACCCTCGCCGACTACCGCGACACGACGTTCCTCCAGCTCCAGGACGATGGCCTCCTCGTGCTCGCCCGCCCCAATGGCCCGGGCAACGACATCCTCCTCGCGCGCCCCGGCGAGGCCGCCGCCACGGCGTGGTTCAGCACGAGCCGCCCCGGAAGCGTCGCCGCGTGGCCGGACCGCAAGCGCGCGCTCGTCCTCGAGATCGATCGCTCGATCAAGGTCACCGGAGACGCGAGCACGTGGGGCGGCAGCGAGTACGGCGACCTCGTCCTCCGCGACGAGGACCACGAGGTCGCGCGCCACCCCTTCTTCACCAGCATCACGCCCCTCGCGTTCCCGTCCGACGGATCGATCGTCTTCTCGGCCGGCCACTATGCCGGCCAGCCGCCGGCCGACGCCGTCGAGCTGAGCGACACGTCTCTCGCGATCGGCTACTTCCGTATCGGGGCGGACGGCGCGCTCACTCCGCTGTCGGTGAAGCCCGATGGGGCGGACGTCAGCATGTTCCCGGTGCAGGACGGCGCCTTCGTCAGCGTCGCCCGCAGCTGGGACGGCATGACGAGCCACACGGTCGTGGCCGCGCTCGATCCCGCGACCGGCGCCGCGCGCCCGCTCTTCGAGAGTGCCGGCTCGGTGTACCCGGCCTCCACCCCCTGGCGGGCGCCCCTCGGCCTCCTCGCGCTCGAGCAGCACGACGATACCGGCGGCGCCACGCTCTGGCACGGCATCCCCTGAGCCCCTGAAAAATCTGGCGGCCGCCCGCTTGACGGTCGGCGCGCCGAATTTATCCATCTCGTCGAACTCAGTACCTCGCGGCGCGGCGGGCCGGGAAGCGCTCGCCACGCCGGAGCAACATCGAAGGAGAATAGCCATGTTGACGGCATGGAACGCTTTCCCCATGTTGGACCGCCTGTTCGATGACGTGATGAACGGCACGACCGGTACCTCGCTCGGCACCTCCACCCCGCAGCGCGCCTTCGCGCCCACGATCGACGTCCGCACCAACGACGACGAGCTCGTCTTCCACTGCGACGTCCCGGGCGTGAAGCAGGAGGACCTCGACATCACCGTCGAGGCGAACACCCTGACCATCAAGGGCCAGCGCCGCTACGAGGGCGGGCAGCAGGACCAGGTGTGGCTCGGCCGCGCGTACGGAGCGTTCGAGCGCGCCTTCACCCTGCCCGAGCTCGTGGACGTGGACCGGATGAGCGCGGATCTCTCGAATGGCGTCCTGACCCTCCGTATCCCGAAGAAGCCGCAGGCCAAGCCGCGCCGCGTGACCATCGGCATCGGCTCGGGCGGCGGCGACCAGAAGCAGCTCGAGACGAAGAAGGAATGACCGTTTTGCACTGACGCGCCGCGTGCTGGGGCGCGCCCGCTCACCCGGCGGATGCGCCCCGCCGCGCCCCGCGGCTCGCGAGGGCGAGGCCGCCTGCGACCATGGCGACCCCCGACGCGAGGAACGCGAGGTCCCACGCCAGCTCACCGGCCCCGGGATGCACGTGGTGTATCCCGAGGAGCTCGTGATCGATGAGCCCCTCGACGGCGTTGAAGAGACCCCAGCCGACGAGCAGCGACCCCACGAAGGTGGGCGTCGACCACGGCACGTCGTCACGCCGACCGAGCTTCCAGAGCTTCCGGATGCCCAGCGCCGTCACGATCCAGGTGAAGGCGTGGAAGAGGCCATCCCAGACCATGTTGTATTTCATCGCCACGAGATCCGTGGGCGGCCGCACGCTCGACAGCATGTTGTGCCACTGCAGGATCTGGTGGAGCACGATCCCGTCCACGAACCCGCCCATGCCGGTGCCGATGAGGATCCCTGCCGCCATGAGCGGCCGGTCCGCGCGCGGCGGAAGGCCGATCACGAGGCGCCTCCCGGGCCGCTGCGATCGAGACGCTGCACGACCAGCCCGATGATGGCGAACGGCAGCAGCGCCACCACGAGGTGAGGAAGAAAGTCCTGCTGGAGCACCTGCTGGCGGGCCGTCTCGCCGACGGCGCACCCCGGACACAGCGAGAGGAGCAGCGCGGAGCACCACATGGTGCCTCGCGCCATGCAAGGGCTGCTCCTACTTCTTGTTGCCCTTGATCATCTCGAGCAGATCGTCGTCCGACTCCTGCCCGGGCGCGGCGGCGTCGGGCTTCGGAGCCCCCGCCTCCTTGCCCATGATCATGTTCTCGAGCTCGTCGTCCTCGCTCGGCGCCGCGCCCGCGTCGACCGGGTCCGCGGTGATCGCCGGCGTCGCCTCGGGCAGCTTCCCGTTCGGGAATGCCTTCTTGTCCTCGTCCGAGCACGGGAGCGGATTCGACGGATCGGCCTGCACGCATTCGAGCTTCCAGGCCTCGCGCGGCGTGCGGTTCTCCTTGGCGGCGCGGTTCCGCCACTCCTGGATGTCGCCGAGCACGAGCTGGTTCGACAGGCGCGGCACGTACGTGATGACGAGCAGCGCGACGGCGAGCAGCCCCACGAACGGCAGCGCGATCCGGTAGAGGCTCACCACCGGCCGGTTGAACCGGAAGCTCGAGATGAACAGGTTCAGGCCGAGCGGCGGGCACGAGAACGCGAGCTCGAGGTTCAGCACGAACATGATCGCGACGTGGAACGGCCCGAGGCCGAAGTGCGCCGCGAACGGCAGCACCAGCGGCACCGCCACGAGGATCGCGCTGAACCCGTCCATGATCATGCCGAGCACGAGCAGGAACACGTTCATCACGATCAGGAACTGCCACGTCTTGTCGAGACCGAGCTTGAGCATCCACTCGAGGACGCGATCCGGGATGTGCTGATCGACGACGTAGTTGGTCAGCGCGTTCGCCATCGCGAGGATGAGGATGACCGCGCCGGCGAGCGCCATCGAGGACTTCGCGATGCGGACGAGGTCCTTCTTGATCGAGAGATCCTTGTAGACGAAGCACTCGATGCAGAGCGTGTAGAGCGCGACCAGGCCCGCGGCCTCGTCGATCTCGGTGAGGCCGGTCGTCATGCCGAGGACGAGCAGGACGAACACGCCCATCTCCCACTTGAAGTCCCACGTGGCGGCCATCGCCTCGTCGAGGTCGAAGGGAGTGCGCGGGATCTTCTCCTTCACGCCGACGTACACGGCATAGGCCACGAACATCCCGAGGACGAACAGGCCAGGAAGGATGACCGCCTTGTTGACGAGCTGGAAATCCAGGCCCGTCACCATCGCGTAGACGAGGAGCGGCAGCGCGAACGGGAGGAGGAGACCGAGCGAGCCGCCCGTCGTCACCAGGCCGACCGCGAACTTGTCGGAATAGCCCTTCCCCTTGAGCGCCGGCAGGAGCAGGCCGCCGACCGCGATGATCGTGACGCCGCTGCCGCCCGTGAACAGCGTGAAGACGGCGCTCGCGAGCACGCACACGATGCCGAGGCCGCCCGGCAGCCAGCCGACCCAGGAGGTGGCGGCGCGGACCAGGCGCTCGGGCGTCTTCGACTCGGCCATGAGATAGCCGACGAACGTGAAGAGCGGGATCGTCGTGAGGATGGGCGAACCGGCGAAGCGCGAGCCGAAGATGTCGGGCGCGAGGCGGCGCAGGAGCTGCTGCTCGGGATCGGCGTGGGTCAGCCAGGCGATCTCCGACACGCCGCCGAGAATGGCAAAGAGCGGAGTGCCGAGGAGCGCGAGCGCGGCGACGAGCGCGGCGATGACGCCGCCCACCGCGCCGGTGACCAGCACGACCGCGCCGAGCACGCCGAAGGTGACGCGCGCCGCCTTGGGGCTCGGGTCGTCGGTGACGAGGGGGGCGCTCATCGGACGGTCTCCTCGATGGCGGCTTCCACCCGATCGGCCTGCGCCCCGTGGTCGTGGGCGTGCGCCAGCTCCTCGTCGCCGTGGGCGGCGTTCGGGTCGACCTTCACCCAGCCGGCAATGGCCAGGAGCGATCGCAGGATGAAACGTATGCCGATGACGAGCAGCCCGAACGCGAACACGAAGTTCGCCTCGCGGACCAGCAGCTTGAACACCGGCTCGCTGCCGCCCGGCATCGACGTGACCGCGGGCGTGCGCATCTCCGTCGAGTCGGCGGGGAGCTCCATCGCCTTCACGTCCTCGGGCTTGAAGTGCTTCTCCCAGCCGCCGTCACGCAGCCACTCGTTCCACTCCTTCGCCGACAGCGTCTGGCCGTAGGGCGTGCCGGCGATGACGCGCGGGAGCGTCCGCAGGTCGAGCGACAGCTGGCGCCCTGCCAGGAAGAGGTCGCGGCCGGTGTCGTGGACGACCACGTCGATCTTCGAACCGGCCGACGCCGGGCACGTCTTGGTGGCGTCGCCCGGGCACGGCACCGAGGTCGGCGCGCGATACTCCTCGACCGCGATGTGGTCGAAGAAGCCCCACACGCCGAAGAGGCACACGATGGCCGCCGCCACCCAGCCGATGACCGCCACCGGGACGCGCGCCCGCGGCGTCAGGAAGCGCATCACGACGTCGACGTTGATGTGCTTGCCCTGCGCGGTGGCCACCGACGCGCCGAGGAGCGCGAGCCACAGCGTGAAGCGCTTCGCCACCTCGCTCGCGCCGCCGAAGAACACGAGGAACGAGCTATTTTGCAGCCAACCCAGCCAGTTGGCGAAGTAGACCATCCCGAGGTCGCCCCACAGGGTGCCGAGCAGGGCGCCGAGGCACACGAAGGCCGCGGTGAGGATCTCGTGGTGACGGACGCGGCTACGCGTGACGACGTGCGCGATGCCGCCGACCACCGTGGCCGCGAGCAGCACGCGGAACACGTAGCCGGGATTCGCGTGCCCGGTGCTGGAGAGCGCCCGGAGCGCGATCCAGAAGACGAGCGTGAGGATGTCCGCCACGAGGACGAACGCACAGAGGCGCGCGTCGAGCTTCGACCATGCGCGGTCGAACCTGTCGAGCGGCGCGCCCCATGCGGCCTTTGTCGTCTCCACTGTCCCGGCCCTACCCGCTTCGGTCATGAGTGCCGCGAGGGTAGCCCATGACGCGAATCCGGCTCACAAAACGGCGGTCAGCTCTTGCCAGCGGCCTTCACGACGGCGTCGAAGATCTCGGCGTTCACCTTGCCGTCGGCCTTCAGCTTGTCGCGCGTCTCCTTGAACTTGGCCTGCCACTGCGCCTTCTCGGCGTCGTTCGGGACGATGGCCTTCTTGTCCTTCAGCGCGCGCGTCCACGCGTCGCGGTCCATGCCGCGGATCCGGCCGGTGAGCGCCTCGCCGGCGTTCTTGCCGGTCTTCTCGAGGGCGGCCTTCGCCTGGTCGGGGAGCGAGTTGTAGACGTCCTTGTTGATGACGAGCGCGCCGATGCCGTAGCCGAGCGGCATGTCGAGGACGTGCGTGAGCTGGGGCGACCACTGCAGCTGCTCGGCCGCGACGGCCGGGGCGGTGATGACGTCGAGCGCGCCCTTGTCACGGCCCGAGAGGCCGGGAAGGATCGCCGGGACGCTGGTGGCGCGGGGCGCGGTGACGCCGACCTTCTGGAGGAAGATCGAGCCGATCGCGTCGCCCGTCACGTAGAACGTGTTGTAGGCCTTCAGCTGCTCGGGGGTGCGGATCTCCGGCTTCGCCGGGTCGCCCTTGCCGTTGTCGGGGCGGTACATGATGTGGCTCACGCCGACGTCGCCCCAGCCGAGGATCTTGAAGCCGCCGTCGTCGATGCCCTTCTCGAGCTTCGGCTTCACGCCGGGATCGTTACGGACCTTGTCGAGCTGCTCCCAGCTGTCGAACAGGCCGGGCATCTGCATCGCGATGACGCTCGGGTAGATCGCGGAGAGGCCGGTCGCGGTGAACGCGCCGCCCGCGAGCTGCTTCGAGCGCGCCTTGCCGATCATCTCGGTCTCGTCGCCCTGCTGCGCGTTGAAGAACCAGGTGAGCTCGACGGTGTTGCCGGACTCCTCCTTGACGGCCTTCGCCCACGCGCGGAAGACGGTGCCCCACGCGGAGTCGCGCGGCGCGAGGGTGCCGAGCTTGATCTCGACGGGCTTCTTCTCGTCGGCATGCGCCGTCGATGCGTGACCAGAGACGGCGACCATCGCGCCGAGGGCGGCGACGGAAAGAACGAACTTACGAAGCATGTCCCAGGACCTCCAGGTGCGTGAGCCCACTCTCTAGCAGAGTCGCGGGCCGTACGTTTGGACGCAGGGCCCGCGTCGTCATTCAAACGAGTGACGTTCGTGACGCGCTGCGTCCGCTCACTTGTTCATGCCGAAGCCGCAGATCTCCATGGCCGGCTTCGTGAGGGCGCGCTGGGCGCGGCGCTTCGCGATGGCGTTGGTGAGACGGAGCTTCGGCTCGGGATCGTCGGAGGCGAGGATCTCGTTCAGCATCTTCTCGTAGAGCGCCTGATCGCCCTTGGCGCAGGCGTAATTCGCGTAATTGAGCTGCACGCCGAGGGCGTGGCGCTGCGTCTTCTCGAGGGCGAAGTCGAGGAGCTTCTTGGCCTCGTCGAGCTCCGCCATGCCGGAGCGCGCGTGGTAGGCGCCGAGCGTCGAGGTCGCGCCGTACGCCATGTAGTCGGGGGCGAGCTCGCGGCTTCGCTCGAGGATCGCGACGCCGACGTAGAGCTTTGCAACGTACTCCGGCTGGTCCTTCAGGATCTGCACGCGGGCGAGCCACGCCGACCCGAGCCAGAAGAGGTTCTCGCCGTCCTCGGGCTCGTCGAGCTCCTTCTTCAGCCACGCCTTGATGGTGTCGGCGGTCTTCGTGGCGGCCTCGAAGCCCTCGGCCTTGTGGCCGATGAGCTCGATGCCGTAGCCGACCGCGCGGTCGAGGGCGAGCTTCGCGCGCTTCTTGTGGTACTCGGCAGCCTTCTCGTCGTCGGCGAGGTACGCGACGTCGTAGTCGTCGCTCGCGAACGCGTAGCCGTAGCCCGTCCAGCTCTTCGTGAGGAGGAAGAGCGCGTCCTCGTTGTCCGGGGCGAGCCGGTGCATGCCCTCGAACTGCATGACGCCCGCCGACGCGGCGACCCGCGCGAGCTCGTAGTCGCCGATGGTCTCGGCGGCGCCGGCCCCGACGCGCGTGCTCGCGATCGTCTGGTTCAGCATGATCTTCTTGATGCAGCCCGAGGACCCGAGGGCGAGGGCGCCGAGCAAGAGAGAAGAGAAGGTCGAGGCAAGCATCGTACGGAGCATCGGCCTCCCGTCGTACAGGGACGAAAGTGATGGTGTCAACGACGCGGCGGTCAGCGGCGCGCGGCGACCAGGATGGTGCAGGCGGCGCGCGTGCGGACGCTCACGTCGGCGTCGGCGAGGAGCACCGCGGCGCGGCCGGGTCGGCCGAGGGCGGCGAGCGCCGAGGCGGCGGCGAGGCGGCGCGACGGCTCGGGGGACGCGAGGTCACGCTCGATCCACGCCTGGATGCGGAGATCGCCGGCATACGCGAGGGCGAGCCGGGCGCGCGTGGCGGTCTCGAGGGCGCGCCCGTCGACGTTGCCGCCGAGGCCCTGGCCGGCGAGCGCCTCGAGGTCCTTGATGGCCGCGTCATGGTCGGGCTTCGACTCGAGCAGGCGGGCGAGGGCGGGGACGCGGACGTCGCCGTCGTCGTCGTGGGCCGCCTTGCGGAGCGCCTCGAGCTCGGCGCCGGTGACGCGCGCCGACGCGATGGCGTGCGAGCGATCGCGCCGTGAGCCCTCGGCGATGGTCCGCGCGAGCAGCGCCGAGGCCGACGCGGCGAGCTCCTTGTCGCCGCTCCGCGAGCGCACCACGACCGCGGCGGCGGCGATCGCGCCAGGGCCGCGGCCGGCCGCGAGCTCGACGCGGAGCGCCTCGCGGCCGCCGCTCTCGAAGACCGGCGAGAACGACCAGGCGACCGCCACGTCCTCGCGGATGGCGTCGTCGCCGGCCGTCCACAGATCGCGCAGGCGATTGGCCTGCGTCGCGGCGCGCGCCCGGTCGCCGCTCTCGCGCAGGATGGCAGTCGCCGCGCGGACCGCCTCGTTGCGGAGGAGCGGCTCGGGATCGACGCGGGCCGTCTCGAAGAGCACGTCGAGATCGCCGGCGTCGCGGGCATCGGCGGCGGCGCGGATCGCGCTGCGCCGCACGCGCGGGCTCGGGTCGAGCATGGCGGCGCGGCGCTTCGGGGCGTCGTCGCCGCGGTGGAGCGTGCGGGTCGCGACGGCGCGCCAGCGATCGTCGCCGTCGGAGAGGTAGTCGCGCGCGCTGCCCTCGCCGAGCTTGCCGTCCTCGAGGCGGAGAAGCGCGGCCTCGGCGCCGGCGCCGTCGTGCTTCTTCATGCGGTCGCCGAGCGCGTCGTCGATCTCGGGCGCGCAGGCGAGTGACTCGCGGATGCGCGCGGTCGCCGCCGCGTCGTCCTTCGCGGTCGCGATCTCGCGTGTCGCGACCGCCTCGGCCAGGTCCGCGGCCTCCGACGTGCCGAGCGTGCCGCGCTGGTGCTTCGGCTGGATCTCGGAGCGGAGCCTCGCCTGGTCACCGCGCTCGGCGGCCCGGACACCGGCGTTGCCACACCCCGCGAGCAGGCACGCGCCGAAGGACAGCATCACGAGCGAGGACGGACGAGGCATGGTCGGCCGCGAAATTAGCGCGTTTTCGCGCGCCGTTGCAGCTCCCTGCATGGTACCGGTTCGGAGGCGGGGCAATGGCGGCACGAGCGAGCATCGTGATCATCGCGAACCGGCGCGCCCGCCGGCTCGCCGCGGGCACCGCCTCGCAGCCGCTGCTCGACGTGCTCCACGGGACGCCCGGCGCGCGCCGCGAGGGCCTGCGCATCGTGGAGACGAGCACGCTCGCCGAGCTCGACGAGGCGGCGGCGGCGATCGCGCGCGACGTGCCCGACGCGGTGGTGCTCGCCGGCGGCGACGGCTCGTACATGGCCGGCGTGACCGCGCTCGCCCGGGCGTTCGCCTCGGCGGGTCTCGGCGAGGAGGCGCTCCCTCCCCTCGCCCTGGCGCCCGGCGGGACGGTGAGCACCGTCGCGCGCAACTGGGGCTGGAAGGGCGGCGGGCTCCTGTCGCGCGGCGCCGATCGCGACGGCAGCCGGTACGCGGCGCTGCTCCTCGAGGCCATCGCCGAGCGGCGGGCGGTCGTCACGGCGCGTCCCTCGCTGCGCGTCACCGATCCGGCGAGCACGCGCATCGGGTTCATCGTGGGCGCCGGCCTCGTCTCGCGCTTCTTCGAGATCTACGACGCGGGCGGCGCGCCCGGGTACGCAGGGGCCGCGAAGATCGCGGCGCAGGTCTTCGCCGGATCGATCGGCCACGGCGCGCTCGCGTCGCGGGTGCTGACGCCGCAGGGCTGCGAGGTCACGGTCGACGGGCAGCGCGCCGGCTTCGATCGCGTGAGCCTCGTCTGCGCGAGCGTCGTGCGCGATCTCGGCATCGGCATGAAGCTCCTCTACCGCGCGGGCGAGGAGCACGAGCGCTTCCACGTGGTCGCCTCGCCGCTCGGGCCGCCGCTGCTCGGACCGCAGCTGCCGCTCGTGCTCGCCGGGCGCTCGCTGGTCGGGCCGCGGGTCGATTGCCTCGCGCGCGAGCTCGGGCTGCGCTTCACCGAGGAGGGCGGCGCCTACGTCCTCGACGGCGAGCTCGTGCGCGCGGATCGCGTCACCGTGACGGCGGGTCCGATGCTGCGGATCCTCTCGGCCTGAGCGGGCGCCTCGAGCCGCACGACGACGTCGGCGATGGCGAGCGGCTCGGGACGGTGCGTGACGATCACGACGGTTCGCTTGCCGCGGAGGCTCGTGATCGCGCGGAGCATGCGCTCCTGGGCGGCGGCGTCCAGCGAGGCAGTGGGCTCGTCGAGGAGGAGGACGGGGAGCCGCGTCGCCAGCGCGCGCGCGACCGCGATCCACTGACGTTCGCCGCCCGACACGAGGCGATCGGTGGCGAGCGTCGCGTCGCCGACCGCGGCGGCGAGGCTGCGCGCGCCGAGCTCCTCGAGGAGGCGCGCGACGTGGGCGACGCCTTCGTCGCCGGGCTCGCGGTCACCCTCGCCGAGCAGCACGTTCGCCACGAGCGTGTCGGCGAGAACCGGCGCGTCCTGGGGCACCCACGCGAACGGCCGCTCCGCCGGCCCGACGCCCCTCCGCTCGAGCCGCTCGTCACCCCAGCGCACCGCGCCGGCGAGCGGCGCCTCGAGCCCGAGCAGCACGCGGAGCAGCGACGTCTTGCCGATGCCGGTGGGTCCGACCAGCGCCACGATCGATCCCGGCGCCGCCTCGAACGACAGCGGGCCGTGCTTGCCGTGGGCGGTGCGCACCCCCTCGACGGAGAGCGTCGCGAGGCTCCAGTCTCTGGGCGGCGATGCGATTCTCTCGGCGTTGTCGGGCGCCGCGGCGGCGTCGCGCGCGGTCTCGCGGCTCGTCTCCTGCAGCGCCTCCTCGGCCCGGGCGCGCGCGAGGCGTCCCTCGACCATCTCGCGCAGCGGCTTGTAGGCCATGAAGAACGCGATCGCGAACGGCACGATGGCCGCGCGATCGACGCCGCCGATCGCGCCGGCGGACACGAGCGCCAGCGTGAGGACGAGCGCGAGGGCGCCGAGCACCTCGCTCGTCCCCGATACCAGCGCCGAACGAGCGCGCAGCCGCGCCGCCGTCGTCACGAGCGTCTGGCCGAGGCGGCGGACGTGCGCGCGGATGCGTCCCTCCGCGCCGTACGTCGCCCAGAGATCGGCGTGCCGCACCGCCTCGTCGGCCGCGCCGAGCAGCGCCTCCGACTCGCGCGCCGCGCGGGCATGATTCCGCTTCAGCGCCCGGCGCGCCGCCATCACGAGCAGCGAGAAGAGGACGAGCGCGAGGGCGGCGCTCCCGGCGAGCCGCGGCGCGAGGATCGCGAGCAACACGACGAGCGGCGCGAGGGCCAGGAGCGCGCGCAGCTCCGCGAAGACGCCATGGGCGATGCCTTTCTCGACGTCGACGATGTGCGTGGTCAGCGAGGCGAGCCCGGCAATCCGCGCGCCGCCGTCACGAGTGCGTGCCTCGCGTGGCGCACCATGATCGCGGTGTCGCGCACCGTGCACGCTGGTGACAGCGAGGACCGCGTCGAGCACCTCGAGCCGGAGGGCGGCGCCGACCTCGCCGGCGACGCGCGCCTCTCCCCAGCCCGCGACCACGCCGCCGACGAGCTTGGCGCTCGCCGCGATCAGGCCCGCGATCGCGAGGCCGAGCAGCGGATCGCCGCGGCCGAGCGTGCCGAGGACGTGGATGGATCTGCCTTCCATCGGGCCGGCGCCCCCGGCCAGCGCCCGCGCGAGAACGCCGCCCGCCGCCGCCAGCGACGCGTGGCCGGCCGCGTGCATCAACGACCCGACGACGATGGCGACCCCGAGCCCCGGCTCCAGCAGAACCGTCCGGGCGGTGCGCGCGTACAGGCTTCGCGAGGTCACGCAGGTGTCCGTACATCCGCATCCGGCCGGGATGCAAACTGACGCGCTCGCGCAGCCGCGCTGCGGTACGTTTTTCAGGCGCACGCACGCCCCCGGAACTCGGTACGATGGGAGCTGGGTGTCGTCGACCCCTGCTCGTTTCGCCGGGCAACGCCCGCCTCTCCAGCACGCTCTCGAGCGCTTCCCATGCCCCGCCGGCCGTCTCCGAAAACCGACAAGAGTGAGGCTCCCATGAGCAAGAAGAGCAGCGCTGCGCTGGCCGGCGACGTGCCCGCGATCCCGGCCGCGCAAGGCCCCCGTCGTCCCGCCGCTTCGGGCCGTCGCGGCAAGCAGGCGCCCGTCGCCGAGGAAGAGGCGCCCGCGTCCCTCGATCTCGAGGCCCGCGAAGAGGCGGACGAGGACGAGGCGCCGCCGAGCAGCGTCGTCGCCGAGAGCAGCGGCGGCGACACCGAGCTCGTCGTCCTCGAAGAGGAGCTCGAGTTCGAGGACGTCCCCCTCGACGACGAGGGCGAGGTCGCGCCCGTCGCCAAGAAGAAGGTCGCGAGCGAGGAGGGCGGCGGCGACACGATGCTCGCCCGCTACTTCCGCGAGATGGCGACGCACCCGGTGATGGGCCCCGACGAGGAGCTCGGCACCGCGGTCGGCGTCGAGTCCGCCGAGGTCGAGCAGTGGTGCGCGATCCTGAGCTACCTCCCGGCCGCCGAGTACGCGCTCGACAGCCTCGAGAAGGATCTTCCGAAGGAGGAAGAGGCCCTCGAGCTCCCGCAGATCGCCGAGCTTCGCAAGTACTGCAAGGCGTACAAGAAGCAGCGCAACAAGCTCACGCGCGAGCAGGAGAAGAAGTACCGCGCCGAGTGCGAGAGCCTCGCGCGCGCGATCCGCCTCGCCGACTCGGATCGCCTCTGGATCGCGGGCGCCGAGGCGGTCGTCCGGAAGCTCGGCGAGGACATCACCACCGACGACGCGGAGGACGAGGGCATCGCCATCGCCGGGCCGTCGACCACGAGCCCCGCGCCCGAGGGCACGCTCGCCAACACGCCCGGGTACAAGAAGTACCTCGATCGCATCGGCGAGATGAACCGCATGGCGAAGCGGGTGAAGAACAAGTTCGTGAAGGCGAACCTGCGTCTCGTCGTCTCGATCGCGCGCCGCTACAACCGCGGGCGCCTGCCGCTCATCGACCTGATCCAGGAGGGCAACATCGGCCTCATGAAGGCCGTCGAGCGCTTCGATCACTCGCGTGGCTACCGCTTCTCGACCTACGCCTCGTGGTGGATTCGCCACGCGATCAGCCGCGCGCTCGCCGACAAGGGCCGCGCCGTCCGCATCCCCGTCCACATGCTCGACACGCACAACCGCGTGCAGCGCGCGACGCAGGCGGTCATCGCGCGCACCGGCCGCGATCCGACGCTCGACGAGCTCGAGAAGGAGACGGGCATCCCCCAGGAGAAGCTCGACAAGGTGAAGGGCGCCTGGGCCGAGACGCCCTTCTCGCTCGACCGCCCCGTCGGCGACGAGGACGGGCGGAAGTTCATCGATTTCCTGCAGGACGACAACATGCTGTCGCCCTACGAGAGCCTCGTCTCGCAGAAGTGGGGCGAGGAGGTGCGGCGCCTGCTCGGGCACCTCACGCCGATCGAGTCGCGCATCATCCGCTGGCGGTTCGGCCTCGACGACGAGGACGAGCTCACGCTCAAGGAGATCGGCGACAAGTACAACCTGTCGCGCGAGCGGATCCGCCAGCTCCAGGAGCAGGCGCTCGGGAAGATCCGCAAGCACATGCGCGACTGAGTCGCGCGGGCGGGCTAGATCTCGTTGCCGCCGTCGAACGCGTCGGCGGCCTCGCGGGCCTCGTCGATGCGGTCGGCCGGCACCATCACGCGCGTGCCCTCCACGCCGGGCAGCACCCCGAACGAGCCCTCGACGCTCGTCTGGATGCCCGCGTTGCCGAGGAACTCACCGAGGAGGCGCGCCTGCGCGGAGTCGGTGAACGAACGAAGAAGGACCCACTCGATGTCTGCCGCGTCTGCCACGGGCGCGAGCTTAGCGGGAATCGGGCGCGGTGGGTGCGGGTTACGGCCGGGATGTCGACCCCCCGTCGCGCGAAGGGCTTGTTCCGGGCCGTCCTCCAGGTCGCAGCGGCCGCGGCGGTGGCCTTCACCGCCCGGGCGTCGCTCGCCGACCACTATCGGGTGCCGAGCGGGTCGATGGAGCCGAACGTCCACGTCGGCGATCACATCGTGGTGTCGAAGGCGGCGTACGGGATCCGCCTGCCGCTGACCGACCGGTACCTCGTGCGCTTCCATGCTCCCGCGCGGGGCGACGTGGTGGTGCTGGAGCCGCCGGACGCCGTCTCGCGCCACGCCGCGGACCCGGAGGTGGTGGGGGCGGTGCTGCTGAAGCGGATCGTGGCGGTGGAGGGCGACGTCGTCGAGGTGCGCGACGGCCACGTGCTGATCGACGGCCAGCGGGCGACGGAGCACACGCTCTCGTTCGAGTGGGGCGGCGGCCCGGACCTGCCTCGGACGCGCGTCCCGGACGGCAAGGTGCTGCTGCTGGGCGACAACCGAGGCAACAGCCGGGACGGGCGCATCTTCGGGTTCGTGGACCGGGACCACGTGCTGGGGCGAGCGTTCGCGGTGGTCGCGCGCGACGGGCACGTGGCGTACGAGCCGCTGTAGGGGGGGCGGCGAGGGGGCGTTTGGAGATGGACGGAAGAGGGCGCCTGCGGGTGCGGTAGTTCCGATTCGGAAGTCACGTGGATGTTCGTCGATCCGCGCGGCGGTAACGCGCGGGGGCGGCCGGCTGCGGAGCCCTGGCCCCCTGTCGGGCACGTTGCATCGTTCGGGGTCGCGTCGGTGGTCGGATCCCCTGCCCCCTGCGACGGCATCGCTCCGGAGGCAGCGCGCAAGGGAGTTGGAAGTACCCTGCTCGGCCGCACGGCTTGCAGGAGATCCGAGCGGTACATTCTTCATAATCGAGAATGGCCCTATTCAAACTTTACTTTCCGGGACTGCCGACTAGGATTCCTTCCCATGGGGAGTCAGCTCGAGTTGCGTCTGCAGCGCTCGCGACGCGGGGGTGCGCGGCGGAACGCGGGGCGGCCGGCCGGGCCCGAGGGGACGCGGCGCACGCCACATCGGGCGCGGCCACGGCTCTCCTGCCATACGCCGGTTCACATCACGTTGCGCGCCGCGAAGGGGCTGCCTTCGCTGCGGAGCGAGCGCATGGCGCGCGCGGTCGGCGCGGCCATCCAGGCGATGAAAGGGGCGAGGGACGACTTTCGTGTCGTGGAGCTCTCGATCCAGACGAATCACGTTCATCTCATCGTCGAGGCCGACGACGCGCGCGCCCTCTCCAGCGGGATTCGCAGCCTGCAGGCACGCGTGACGCGGCGGCTCAATGATCATGTGCTCCGGCGGAAACGGGGCAAGATCTGGTGTGATCGCTACTTTCGTGTCGATCTCACGAGCCCGCGCCAGGCGCGGCGCGCGCTCGTCTACGTGCTCCAGAATGGCCATCATCATGGCGTGGTGCCGCCGGGCCAGCGCGACCCGCTCTCCTCCGCCCCGTGGTCGACTCGCTTCGTTCAGCGGCCGGAGCTGCCGGCGGAGACCTCGCCCTGCTCACCGTCGCTGACGTTCATGCTGAACAAGCTATGGGAGCGACAATGGCCGGGCCTCATCTTGCCCTCGGAGGTCCCGAGCGGGTGAAGGTGCCGTAGTTCCGATTCGGAAGTGACCTGGATCCGGGGAGCGCGCGACGAGCTACTCCACTCGCTCGAGCTCCTCGGCGCCACGGGCGTCGTCCTGCGCGTGCGGCCTCAGCGCGCCTGGTCATAGAGCGAGCATGTCACCGAGCCTTGAATTCGCGAGTCCTGACTGAGCTTGGCGTATCGGAAACCGTCCGGCGCGGTGCTGATGGTAAGCGCGCCTCCGTACGCCGCACTGGCGATTCCGGATATGTTCGTCTCGCCGGGACGCGCATGAATCGTCGTGTCGGTCGTGAGGCTCAGCGACACTCGCCGCAGCGTTTCCTCCTCCGTCGATTCTGCCGCCGTGCTCGTGCACGCTGCGGTCGCGCCCAAGAACAGGACAACGCTCAGCGAGCCGATTCGCGAAATCTTCTTCATGGGGCTTCTCCACGCCGCAGGTCGGCGAGCGAACAAGGTCCTCCGAACGGGGACAGATTGCGCCCCCCCCCAGGGAGTACACGCGTCGTCATTTCGGGCTGCCTGCGTGAGCCAAGCGTGATGGTTGACGGTGCGCTTGTAGGTTAGCCTCGCGGCATGCGCACTCTCGGTCTCCTGCTCTCCCTGTGCACCGTTCTGTTTGGATGCAGCAGTAGTTCGCCGCCGACGGAGCCGGAGGCGAATGATGCGTCCACCGATGCCGCCGCTGGCGACGCATCGACGGAAGCCGGTGACGTGGATGCAGGCTGCCGGCCCAAGGGCGCGCCGTGCGCCGACTCGCTGGCGTCGTGCTGCAGCCGGTCGTGCAGCATCAACTCGAGCACGGGCTCTGCGTGCGATTGAGAGCTCGGACAGGTGATCGCTTCGCGAGCGCCATTTGCCCCGCACCACGGTGCGAAGGAAAGCGGGTCGGCGCTGGAGTAGCTCTTCGCGTCGGTCCTGGGCTGTCGGCCTCGAACAGCAGATTGTTCCATCTCGCGCGCGAGTTCGACCGCGTCTACGAGCTTATGTGCGAGGCGCGTGCGCCGGCGTCGGCGCCTTTTCGTGGCGATGCTCGTGGTCACTTCGGCACAGCTCCCTCCGCGTCGCGATGAAGACGTTGCCGACGCACGGCGTGGCGGAAGACGTCGCGTGCCAGCTGCGTCGTATTTCGGTCTCTCGACCCCAGGTTCTGAAGTAGAGCGGCAGCTGACACCCGCCCTCGCGATAGAGCATCGCAAGGTTCGTTGAGAGCGTCGTAGTTCCGATTCGGAAGTGAGCTGGATGTGTTGCCCGGATTGTCACGCGGCGTCTTGCCGTGTGATCGCCGCTCATCAGCTTCGGGGCCCTGACTCGCGCGATCACGGCGCCGAAGAAAATCACCGAGAACATCAGCATCGACGGCGGCTTCGCTCATCGCATCGACAATGGCCCTATTCAAGCTCCGCTCGACTGGCGAAAATCCGCAGCTTGCAGGCCAGCGTGAGCGCGCCCCGCTCTCCTCGTCCTTGTGGTCGACCGGCTTCGTGCAGCGGCCGGAGCTGCAGGCGCCGAGTGAGAGCCCCGGCCCGTCGGAAGCCCGTCACCCGAATTGCTCCGCGAGCGCCGCTCGGCGGCACCGTCCGGCATCGTAGTTCCGATTCGGAAGTGACCTGGACTGGGCGACGCGCGCGGTGGTGACCGACCGAGCCGAAGGTCGCCTCGCGGCTCGCCCTCGCCCCCAATGGCAGTCGCCGAGGAGACCCGTCTCCCCCGCGCCGCCCTACCTCACTCCCCTGACCCCCGCAGCGTCCGCACCCACTCCACCGGCAGCGACTCCGTCTCGAGCCCCAGGACGCGCACGATCTCGTTCAGGCGCTGGCGCTCGATCTCCGTGACGACGCCGTCCGCCATCGTGATCTTCCACGTGGTCTGCACGAAGTCCGCGAAGACCTCCTTCACCTCGGCCATCGTGAGGCGGCCCGAGGAGAGATAGCCCTTCAGCTCCGCGCGTTCCGACTCCTCGGCAATCGCGTCCGAGAAGATGCGGGCGAGCATTCCCTTCAGCTTGCGCTTTTCATCCATGATGACGGCGAAGATATCCGGTTTCGCGCCGCCCGGATCACTTCCACAGCCGGTCCTGGATGGTCTCGACCAGCTTGTCCGCCGCCAAACGCGCCGCCCCGCCCTTGCCGCTCACCTTGTTGAAGAGGATGGCATACGCGACCGTCCCCTTCCCCGCCGGCGCGAGCACGTACCCCGACAGCGCGATCGCGTCGTCCAGTGTGCCCGTCTTCGCGCGGATGGCCCGGCGCCCGCGCGCGTCGCGGAACCGCTTGTGCAGCGTGCCGTCGACGCCGCCGATCGCGAGCTGCGCGACGAACTCGTTCCTGATCGCCTGATCCTGCCAGGCATGCCGCAGGAGCTTCGCCATGCTGTGCGCCGTCGTGCGATTGGCGTCGAACAGACCAGAGCCGTTCTTCACCACGAAGCCCGTATCGCCGAGGCCGTTCTTGTCGACCCAGCTCGTCACGACCTCCGCCGCATCCTGGCTCTTGCCCGGCCGGATCTTCGCCTCGGCGGCGAGCGACTTGAAGATCATCTCGGCGTAGAAGTTGTCGCTGTTCTTGCCGAGCGCATAGAGCAGCGTCGAGAGCGGCGCCGACTCGTGACGCGCGAGCACGCTGCTCTTGCCCGGCCGGCGCTCCTTCTTCTCCGCCTTCTCCGCCTTCTCGCCGTCCGCGTCGTCGTCCTGCCGCGTCGCCGCGCCCCCGAGCTTCACGCCGCCCGACACCTTGATCCCGCTGTCCTCGAGGATCGAACGGAGCGCGTAGCCGGCGAGCAGCTGCGGGTCGTCGACGCGCTTCGTGTAGCGCACGAGGCGCGAGTCGACCGACACGGCGCCCGACAGCTTCGCGGCGAGCTTGCGCCCGCCCTCGCCCGTCTTCGTGAGCTCGAGGCCCACCGTGTCGGCGCCGGCCTCGGCGGTCTTCACCGCGCCCTCGACCTCGACGAAGCCAGGCGGGTCGAAGAACGAGACCGCGTTCGAGCCCGCCGCCTGCGGACGCACCGTGAGCGTCACGGTGTTCCCGTTCAGCGCGACGGCGCTCACCGGGGCGCGGAAGGCCGCCCACTCGTTGGGCTGCTGCTCGAACGCGGGGGGCGTGGTCTGCTCGTCGAAGAAGCGCTGGTCGACGGTGACGTCGCCGTCGATACGCTTCGCGCCGTGCGCCTTCAGCTCCTGCGCGAGCTCCCACAGATCGCTCGTGCGCAGCGACGGATCGCCGTGCCCGCGCAGCACCACGTTCGAGGCGACCCCTGCTTTGATGGTCCCGTTCAGGGTGGTCTGGTACCTGTGGGACCCGTGCAGGATCGCGAGGGCAGCAGCCGCGGTGTAGAGCTTCGCGTTCGACGCGGGGTTCACGAGCGTGTGCTCGCCGGCCTGGGCGAGCACCGCGCCGCTGTCGACGTCCATCAGGACCACCGAGACCGCCGCGTCCCTGAAGGAGGCGCCGCCGACGAGCGAGCGCACCGCCGCCTCGAGCTCGGGGGAGCGTCCGGCGGGCGCCGCAGCGTCGGCGACGGTCTGGGAGCGAGCGCCCGAGTCGCTCAGGAAGAGCACCGCGAAGGCGGCGACCGAGACGAGGGCAGCAAAAAGGGAGCGCGCGCGCATGACGGCGGCCGTTCTACGACGGCCGGCGCCCGCACGAAAGCCTGGCGCGTCCTCGGTCGGGCGGCCACCTCCCTCGCCCTGGCGGCGGGGCTCCTCGGCTGCCGCCCCGACAACGCGCGCCCCGGCGGACGGGCCGCCGAGCGGCCCATCGAGATGCTGGTCCCGACCGACGCGGAGACGCTCGATCCGCGGCACGCCACCGACGCCACGGCGATGCGCGCGACGCGGCTCGTCCACGCCGGCCTCGTGCGCCTCGACCCGGTCACGCTCGCGCCCGTACCGTACCTCGCCGAGAGCTGGGCCTGGGACGACGCGCAGACGCTCCGGGTCGTGCTCCGTCCCGGCCTGCACTTCCACTCCGGCGCGCCGCTCGGCGCGCGTGACGTGCAGGCGTCGATCGCGGCGTTCGCGTCACCGCAGGTCGGCTCGCGCCACGCCCGCGTGGTCGAGGCGATCCGCGAGATCGAGGTCACGGGCGAGCTGTCCCTGGTCGTGCACCTGCATCATCCGCACGCGACGGTCCTCACCGATCTGGAGATCCCGGTGCTCCGCGCCGACGAGGCGATGCTGCCCCCACGTCCGGACGGATCGCTGGACGGCCTCGGACCCTTTCGCGTCGAGCACCGCGAGCCCGGTCAGATCGATCTCGCGCCCGCGTCGGGCGGCGCCCTTCCCACCCCCGCGCACCACGTCACCCTCCGCACCGTCCACGACGAGAACGCGCGCGCGCTGCGCATGCACGCCGGCCGCGCCGACCTGGTCGTGAACGGCTTCTCGCCGACGCTGCTCCCGGCCCTCGAGAGCGCGCCGGGCCTCACGCTGAGCACGGCGCGCGGCGCGAACCTCACCTACCTGATGGCTCGCACCGATCGCGGCGTGCTCGCCGACGTGCGCGTCCGGCGCGTGCTCGCGGCCGCCATCGACCGCGAGCGCATCGCGCGCACCCTGCTCGCCGGGCGCGCCGAGGTCGCCGACACGCTGCTGCCGCCCGGGCACTGGGCGTACTCGCCGCCCTCGACCGAGCCCGTACCGCCGGCGCATCTGGAGGCGCCGCTGCACCTGACGCTGCTCACGTCGACCGATCGCCTGCGCGGCGTCATCGCGCGCTTCCTCGCCCAGGAGCTCGCGGCGGTGGGCATCGTCATCGAGGTGGTGCCGCTCGAGCTCGGCACGCTCATCGCCCGCATGGGCGCCGGCGACTTCGAGCTGGCGACGTTGCAGCTCCCGGAGCTCACCGAGCCCAACGTGCTGCGCGTGTTCCTCCACTCGTCGTCCATCCCGCCGGCCGGCGCCAACCGCGGGCGCGTGCAGGACGCGGAGGTCGACCGCCTCCTCGACGAGGGCGAGCGCGTGACCGACCCTGGGCAGCGCCGTCAGATCTACGCCGCCCTCGAGCGGCGCGTCCGCGACCAGGCTCTCCTCTTCCCGCTGTGGCACGAGGATCAGGTCGCCGTGCTGAGCGAGCGCGCGCGGGGCTTCGTGCCGAGCGCCGAGGGCCGCTGGCTGGGCCTCGCCGATCTCCGCTGACCGCGGGCGGCGTGCTACTCTCGCCCGCTGGTGATGCAGGGCGGCCCCGCGATTCTCCACCTCAGCGACTACTACCGCATCGAGGTGCTCCCGCTCTCCGGCATCATCAAGGTGATCCGGCTGCCGCGGCGCTTCGAGACGACCGCCGTCATCGACGTCGCGTGTGATCCCGTGCAGCTCACGCTCGACCAGGCGGGCCGGCGTAACCACCGGCTCCTCCTCGACACGCGCGAGGCCATCGGCAACAACGATCCGAAGTTCGAGAAGAGCTTCGAGGACCACCGCAAGCGCATGATCCGCGGGTTCGTGCGCGTCGCGTTGCTGGTGAAGTCGGTCATCGGCAAGCTGCACGTCGAGCGCCTGCTCGCCGAGCAGGATCCCGGCACGCATCACCGCGTGTTCCTCGACGAGAAGGCGGCGCTCGCCTACCTCGCCGAGGGCTGACCCGCCTTCACCCCCTCAGAGGGTCGAGACTGTCACCTGCATGGTGGCGTCGGGGAAGCGGTTGAACGACTCGAAGAACGGGAACGAGCTGATCGTCCCCGAGCCGAGGAACTTGCCGAGCGCGCTGCCGGGCGGGGTCGTGAGCTTCGTCGACGCGCCGCCGAACCGGATCTGCGGGAACGACGAGCCCATGCGCGTCAGGTGGTTGCCGTTGAGCCGCCACCAGTTGGCGGTGAAGGGCCCCGGCGCGCCGGCAGGCTCCACGATCGTGGAGGTGACGTGGAACTGCGGGTACGAGGGGACCTTCGCGTCGATGGTCACGGTGGTGCCGCTCTGCGCGAACGTGAGCCGCGGGGCCCATTCGGCGGGGACGCCGAGCGCGAGGAGGCGGAGGGCGAGGCGCGCGCTCGTCGTGTAGTACCAGAGCGTGTAGTTGTTCAGATCGCCGGTGCCGTCGGGCGAGGCGATGCCGACGCCGAGCTGCGCGATGGTGCCGGCCTCGGGGGCGCTGCCGTCGACGCTGACGCCCGCGCACGTCGCGGAGCGGAAGACGAACGGGGCGGTCGTTCCGTCGCCGTTGATGGTCAGCGCAGCGGGCACCGCGGCGCGGGCCGACGCGTAGGACACGGGCGCGATGCTCGCGATCTCCTTGCAGTCCGAGAACGTGACCCCGAGCGGCTGCAGCCCGAGCGCCTCGTCCGTCGTGGCGACATGCTCCGCGGCGGACGGCGAGCCCTCCTCGGGAGCGGCAGCGCACCCGGGCGCGAAGGCGGCGAGCAGGAGGGCGGCAGCGACGGTCTTGTTCAAGGAGGATCCTCGGGTGGTTGCGGTCACGCCGGAGGTATGAGCGAGCGCGAGCGTTCGGACAAGGCGTTTCGGAAGCTCACGATGAGGAGCCTCGCGCGTACATGCGCCGACACCGCTACTGCCCGGCGACGTCGTCCGGGTGCTTCGCGCGGATGTCCGTGACGCACGACTTGTCCTTCAGCTGCGTGCACGCACGGAGCAGGAGGAGCGACTCCTCGGGGGCGCAACGGCCGTGGAGGACGCGCCGCTCGAGCAGGGAGCGCACCTTCTTCCACTCCTTCGCGTCGGCGGCGGTTCGCGCCTTCGCGATGTCGGGACCCGGCCCGACGGGGCCCGACGCGCCGCCGTCGCTGGACGTGCCGCCGGGCGGAGGCTCGGGCGCATGCCACACCGGCGGCGCCGTGGCGCTCGAGATGGGCGGCGGCGGCGCGTCGACCGTGGCCACCGGCTCCGCCGTCGCCGCGGGCTTCTTGCCGAGCATCTTCGCGCACGACGGCGGCAGGGCCGCGAGCGCGAAGGTGAGGATGACGAGCTTCGTCACGTCGCCATCCTACCCGGCTTCGCCGCCCGCGTACCCGCCGTTTGCCGCCCCCGCTTCGATCACTCGGCCGGCGCCGTGGCCTGCTTCTGGAACCGCTCGATGCTCTCGAAGAGCGCGCGGAAGTTGCCGTACCCGAAGCCCTCGTCCCCGCAGCGCTGGATGACCTCGTAGAAGAACGGGCCGGCGCGGAGATCGCTGTGCAGCGCCTTCGCCTCGCGCAGGAAGATCTGGAGCATGTACTTGTCCTCGGCCCCGTCGACGAGGATCTGGAGGCGTTCGAGCTCGGCGATCTCCTCCTTCACGTTCGTGATGCCGAGCTGCGCGAGACGCTCCGGCAGCGCCAGGTAGTACGACTTCGGCGTGTCCATGAACTCGACGCCGCGGCGCCCGAGCTCCTCGATGCTCCAGACGATGTTGTCGACGGCCATCGCGATGTGCTGGACGCCGGCGCCGATGTTGTCGTCGACGAACTTCGTGATCTGCGAGTCGCGGAAGTTCGGACGGAGCGGCTCGTTCGTGGCGAACTTCACGTGGCTCTCGGGATCGTGCATGACGATCGACCTGAGGCCCGAGCCGCTCTTCGCCTGGGGCGCGCGCGTCTTCACGTCCTTCGTGTGGAAGCTGATGTCCCAGAACGGATGCATGCCGAGCACGTCCCGGTACCACGCGACGATCGGCTGCATCGTCAAGCCGTTGGCCGTGACGTGGTCGATGCGGTTGATGCCGTACATGTTCTTCGGCGAGCCGCCGTTGCCGACGCCGACGTCCACGAAGCCGGGGGCGAAGCGCGTGTAGTCTTTGCGCTCGACGAAGCGGAACGCGACGTCGGCGAGCGGCGTCGCGATCTCGATCGAGCGGTAGGTGCCCTTGCCGTCCTTGTCCTCGAACGGATCCGCGAGGAACGTGCCGCCGCGCTCCTCGAGGAACTTGATCGTGTGATCGAGGTCCTTCACGAGGAAGCTGAGGCTCATCACGCCGGCGGGGTGCCGCGCGAGGTAACGCGCCGCCTTCGAGCTCTGGCTGAGCGGCGTCGACACGCACACGCGGACCTCGCCCGCGCCGAAGACCACCGACTGCTGACCGCTCCGCGCGGTGAGCTCGTCGCCGGCGCGCGCGACCTCCTTGAAGTCGAACCGCTCCGTGTAGAACTGCTTGCTTCGCTCGATGTTCTCGACGACGAAGTGGAAGCTGTCGTACCCCAACATCCCGATGGAATCGCTCGACATGCGCGCGAGATAGCACGGGTCGCGGGCGGCCCAAAGGGCCCCGCCCCGCGGCGCCGCGACGCGTCAGGGAAGCATCCCGGGCGGCGCGCTGGTGCGGCGGTCGCGGGCCATCCGGCTGCCCGGTCCGAGCAGCATCGTGACGCGCGCCAGCACCTCGAGCATCGGCGTACGGATCACCGCGTCGTCGACGCGCTCGAGCACGCTGCGGAGCGCTTCGAGCCAGTAGGACGCGAGGAACCCGCGATCGGCGGCCAACCGTTCGAGCTCGGCCACGGTGGCGGCGACGTCGGGCAGAGCTCCCTTGGCGGCGTCGAAGAGCATCGCCAGCACCTCGACGAGGACGTGGGCGTCGAGGTGGTCGCCCGCTCCGTCGCGCGCGCGGGCCGTCGCCTCGGCGAGCGCGTCCTCGGCGCCCTCCGCCTCGCCCGCGGCGAGCGCCTCCAGGCACCGCGCGATCCATGCGAAGGCGCCGGCCCTTCCGCGCGCCGCGCCGATGCGGGCCGACCCGAGCGCCGCCGACGCGTCACGGGCGGGGTCGCGATCGCCGAGCACCAGGTGCGCGACGACCTCGAGGCTCGCGGAGAGGACCTCGGCCTCGAGGTTGCCTTCGGCACGGGCCGCCTCGCGCGCCGCCCGGAGGCGCGGGATGGCCTCCTTCCACTGCCCGCGAACGACGTGCGCGGCGCCGCGATGGTGCTCTGCCTCGTGGAGGAGGCCGGGCGCGTCGCCGTGGGCGAGGAGCGTCGCCGCGCGATCGAGGACGCCGAGCGCCTGCGCGGCCCGGTGCGGAGCGTCCACGAGCAGACGGCCCCACGCGCCGGAGGCGAACGCCTCGAGGAGCGGCACGCCCTGGTCGAGCGCGGCGCGGGTCGCCCGTTCGAGCTCGTCACGCGCGCGGCCCTCGTCGAGACGCACCGCGATGGCCGCGGCGAGCAGCGGCCGCGTGAGCCGGTCGAAGGCCGTGCGCGCGCGGCCGTCGCCGGCGTCGAGGGGGGCGACGAGATCGAGCGCGGCGCCCGGCGCGAGCTCGCCGGTCCGGACCTGTGACGCGGCCTCCGCGAAGCGGAGGGTGACCCGCAGCGCCTCGAGGCGACGCGGCAGCTCCGGGTCGTCGTCTGCGTCGCGCTTCTCCCGTGCATCGTGTGCGTCGCGTGCGTCGCGTGCGTCGCCCGTGTCGGTGACGTGTGCGTCGCGTCCCTCGCGTCGCTCGAGGCGCGCGAGCGCGCGCGTGCACCGGCGTGCGTTGCGCGCCGCCTCGGCGGGGTCGGACAGCGCGGCGCCCAGCGCGGCGAGGAGCGCGCCGAGCTCGGCGGGCACCGTGTCGAGCCATCCGTCGTCGCGATCCACGTCGATGCGCGCCCGCGTGCTCCGGCGCGCGAGCGGGCCGAGCAGGCAGGCCCCGACCGCGCGCGCGACGTCACTCGTGGCGAGCAGCGGCTCGACGATCAGCGCGGCCGCGTCGAGCTCGAGCCGCAGCGCGAGGGCGACGGCGCGTGCGAGGCGGCCGAGCGCCTGGCCGCGCTCGCGACGGGCCAGCGCATCGAGCATCGGCATGTCGAGGTGACCGAGCGTCTCGCGCAGCGCGATCGCGGCGTCGTCGGACAGCGCGGAGAGGCGCGGCGGAGCAGCCTCGCGCCGGGCGAGGCGCGAGGAAGGCACGGAGCTCGGATGCCCCGACACCATCCGCGGCGCGAGCGACGACGGCTGCGCCGCCACGAGCGACCGCGACGACGGCGGCCCCGATGGTGCCAACGACGGCACCAGCGACCGCGACGACGGCGGCCCCGATGGCACCAGCGACACCGGCGCCGTGTCGAGGTCCACGATCGCGGCGAGCGCCTCGTTCGCATCGAGGAAGCGCGCCGCCGGCTCCCGCGCCAGCATCCGCTGCAGCACCGACGCGAGCGGCTCGACCACCCGGCCCGCGAGCGCGGGCTCCAGCGCGAGCCGCGCGCGCAGCCGCTCCTGCCGGTCGCTCCCCGGAAAGAGCTCTCCCGCGCCGAGCAGCTCGAAGAGCACGAGCCCGGCCGAGTAGACGTCGGACCGGAAGTCGGCCTCGCGTCCGGCGAGCACCTCGGGCGCCATCCAGCGCGCCGTCCCGAGCACCACCGCGCCCGCCGCCGCCTGCCCCGCGAGCTCGGCCGCCGGCACGACGCGCGCCGCCCCGAAGTCGATGAGCTTCGGCCCGTCGAGCGCGCTCTCGGTCCGCGGCACGAGCACGTTGGCGGGCTTCACGTCGCCATGGACGATCCCTGCCGCATGCGCGACGCCGAGCCCCTCGAGCAGCCCGCGCGCCACGCGCAGCACCTCGTGCGGCAGGAGGGGTCGTCCGAGCCCCTCGGCCGAGAGCGGCACGCCGTCGACGAGCTCCGTCACCAGCCACACGCCGTGCTCGTCGCTGCCGAAGTCGTGGACGCGCGCGAGGTGACGCGAGCGCAGCCGCGTGAGCACCGACGCCTCGACGCGCAGCCGTTTGGCGAGCCGCTCGGCGTCGAACCCGGGCGGCACGAGCTTCACCGCGACGTGATGGTCGAGGTCGTGCTCCGACCCCGCGCCGCGTTCGCGCGCGAGGTCCCGCGCACGGAACACCGTCGCGAATCCCCCCGCTCCGATGGCGGCCCCGAGCTCGTAGCGGCCCCCGAGGAGCGCGCGTTCTGCCACGGTGCAGGACTCTACCAGACCATTCGTCACGCTCGTGGTCGCACGACTTTCCGGTTTTTCCGCGGCCGCCCAAAAGGCCTGAACATTGCTTCAGTGATCGGCATGGAACCCGAGATGCGAAGCAAGGGAATGGAGAGGCTCCGGCAGAACAGGATGATGGACCACCTCGCGAGCGCGCTCGAGGCGGGCACCGACATCGGGCACTACGGCCGGCTCGTCTTCGCGATGATCGCGCGTCACTTCCTCGAGCCCGCCGAGCTCGTCACGATGCTCATGCGTGATCCGAGCTTCGACGAGGCGCGCGCCGAGTCACTCGTCGATCAGGTGAACCGCCGCGGCTACAGCCCGCCCACGCGCGGCCGCATCATGCAGTGGCAGAAGCAGCAGGATTTCCCGATCTGCCCGCACATCGACGACCCCGACGAGGCGAACGTCTACCGCGACCTCGCCTTCCCGGAGGACGTCTACGAGCGCATCGAGGAGTACCACGAGCAGAAGGCCGAGGCCGACGCGCACGCCGGCGAGTGACGATCACGCGAGGCCGGGCGGCCCCTTCACGAGGGCCCGCGCGAAGCCGATGAACGCGGTGAGCGCCGACACGACGGACAGCACGAACGCGAGCTCGGCCTGGCGCTCGCCCAGGAACAGGCCGACCACGAGGAGCACCATGGCCGCCGCCACGCACACCATCGCGGCGCGGCGGCGGCCATGGTGCTGGACGAGCACGCGCGCGTCGCGGCCGGTGACGGCGGTGGCCGTCGCATGCAGCGCCGCCGCGGCGAGCACCGCCGGCAGCGCGAAGAGCCCGTTTGCGATCCCGGCGGTGAGCGGACCGGGGCTGCGCGAGGCGACGACCAGCGATCCCAGGTAGAGCGCCATCGCGAGCAGCGATCCGAGCGCGAGGCGTGCCGGCCTTCCGCGCGTCGCCTCGTTCCGGCGCAGCGCGACGAACAGGACGGCAGCGGTGAGCGCAAGGCCTCCGTTGCCGGCGAGCGCCGCGGTCTCGGACGCCGACGCCCCGAGCGGATCGGCGGCGGCCACCGACGCGCACAGCGCGAACGTCACGCCCGCCAGCATGATCGCGCCGTCCGACAGGAGCGAGGTGGTCGGGGCGAGACGGGGCGTCACCTTCTTCCCGGTGGCCTTCGCCTTGTCGACGGCGTCGTCGGGCAGCAGCCTTCGTCCCACGATGTAGAGCCCGGCCGCGGTGAGGAGCAGGCCGAGCGCGCCGATCTGCGAGTTGCGGAGCGCGAAGAGCGTCTCCGCCGCGTGACGGGTCGGCACGAGCGCGGGCCAGGCGAGCTCGGCGGCGTGCGCGACGACGAGCGCGAGCCCCAGCATCATCGGCCACGTCGCGCCGCCCACCGCGCGTGCCGCGGTGCGCACCGCGAGCGTCACGATGCCGAGGACCGCCGCCCAGCCGACCCAGGGCGCGACCTCGGTGACGAGGACCACGAGCGTGATCGATCGTCCGAGCAGCGCGCGCTGCACCGCGCCGCGCTCGATGGCGAGAGCGAAGAGCGAGAGCCACAGCAGCGTCCCCGCCGCCATCAGGCGCTTCTCGGCGCGCTCGGTCGTGCGCCAGCCGAGCACGAGCCCGAGCAGGCCCATGATCTGGCCGAGCGGCAGGATCCAGCCGAGGAGCATCGGCGGCACGTCGGCGTGCTGGAGCCGCGCGAAATAGAGGAGCTGCCCGAGGCCCATCGCCAGGGTGCCCGTCGCGAGCATGTAGAACGAGAAGCCGAGCAGCGGCAGGCGCAGCTCCTCGAACGTCGGCGGCGGCTCCTTCGTGACCTCGGTCGCCGCGACCTTCCGCTCCTGCGAACGCTGCTTGGATCGGGAGGCCACGCGCTCAGCTCCGGCGGAGCTTCTTCGCGACGCCTGCCGACGTGCTTGCCTCGACCATGCCGAGCGCGCTGTCTCCGTACTGCAACACGATGTCGTCCTCGCTCCGCTGCCTGCCCGGGTGGTACCACATCGAGACGCACGCAAGCGAGGCCTCCCATGCGCACGTCCGATCCCGAGCTCCCGCTGCAGACCACGAGCATGGCCGACCTGCTCGAGGAGGCCGCACGCGCCGCGCCGGGCGCGCCGGCGGTCCACTACTTCGATCGCACGATCACCTTCCGCGAGCTCGACGACCTCGCGTCACGCTTCGCGACCGTCCTCGCGTCGTGGGGGATCGGGCGCGGCGACCGCGTGGCGCTCTATCTGGAGAACGTCCCGCAGTACCTGGTCGCGCTGCACGGCACGTGGAAGCGCGGCGCGGTGGTCGTGCTCATCGACCCGCTCTTCGAGGAGCGGGAGCTCGCCTACCTGATCCAGGACTCGGGCGCGCGCGTGCTGGTCGCGCTCGAGTCGCGGTGGTCGGTGGCGCAGGGCGTCGCCAGGGACAGCTCGATCGAGAAGGTCGTGCTCACGAGCGAGCTCGATCTCCTCGGCGAGGAGCCCCGGACCGGCGTCCTCGCCGACCGCGCGAAGGCGAAGGTGGAGGGCACGTTCGACCTCCTCGAGACCCTCGCGGCAGCGGCTCCCGATCCGGCCGCGAAGGTCCTCGTCGGCCCGGACGATCTCGCCTCGCTCGCCTACACCTCCGGCCCCACCGGGCAGCCGAAGGGCGCGATGGCGACCCACGCGAACCTCGCCCACGGCGCCGGCTCCTACCGCGCGTGGATGAAGCTGGAGGCGCGCGACGTGGTCCTAGGGATCGCGCCGCTCTTCCAGGTCACCGGCTTCCTCGCCGCGGTCACGGCGGCGCGCTGCCCGCTCGTGCTCGGCTTCCGGTTCGACGCGAAGGGCGCGCTCGATCTACTCGCGCGCTTCCGGTGCACGACGACGATCGCATCGAGCGCCGCGTCTTTCGCGCTCATGAGCTGCCCGGGCGCAGAGAAGGCGTCGTTCGCGTCGCTGACGAAGGCGTTCCGCGACGGAGCTCCGGTCGCGCCCGCCGAGGCGGAGCGCCTCGCGAACGAGCTCGGCCTCCGTCTCCACGACGGGTACGGGCTCGTCGAGTCGAGCTCGCCGATCCTGGCCGTGCCGCTCGGCGCGCCCGCCCCGGTCGACGCGACGACGGGCGCGCGGTCGGTGGGGATCCCCACGCCGGGGTGCGACGTGAAGCTCGTCGACGTGACCGACCCCGCGAAGGAGATCACCGGCGCTGGCACGCGCGGCGAGATCGCGGCACGCGGACCGATGATCACGCCCGGCTACTGGAACAAGCCCGAGGCCACGCGCGCGTCTCTCGCCGGCGGGTTCTTCCTCACCGGCGAGGTCGCGACGCGCGGCGAGGACGGCCACTACTTCCTCGTCGACCGCAAGAAGGACGTGCTCGTCGTCTGCGGCCACGAGGTGTGGCCGCGCGAGGTGGAGGACACGCTCTGCCTGCATCCCGCGGTGAAGGAGGCGGCAGTCAGCGGCGTCATGGACGCGTATCGTGGCGAAACGGTGAAGGCCGTCGTGTCACTGAAGGCCGGCGCCGTCGCCACGCCCCAGGAGATCGTCGACTTCTGCGCGTCGAAGATCGCAAGCTACAAGTGCCCGCGTCAGGTGGAGATCGCGGACGAGATCCCGAGGAGACAAGCACGATGATCTACCCGAAGTCCGAACGCACCCTGGAGCTCGAGGCGCGCCTCACCGCCTTCCTCGACGCGCACGTCTATCCCGCCGAGCCGCGGTTCGCCGACGAGGTCGCCTCCGGCCCGAGCCGCTGGGTGCCGACCGAGGTGATGGAGGACCTCAAGCGCAAGGCGCGCGCCGAGGGGCTCTGGAACCTCTTTCTGCCGCGTGACTCGCACGGCGGCGGCGCCGGTCTCACGAACCTCGAGTACGCCTCGCTCTGCGAGATCATGGGTCGCTCGCCGATCGCGCCCGAGGTCTTCAACTGCTCGGCGCCCGACACCGGCAACATGGAGGTGCTCGCGCGCTACGGCACGCCGGAGCAGCAGAAGCAGTGGCTCGCGCCGCTGCTCGAGGGCGAGATCCGCTCGTGCTTCGCGATGACGGAGCCGGCGGTCGCCTCCTCCGACGCCACCAACATCGAGAGCGCGATCACGACCGACGGCGACGAGTACGTCGTCAACGGCACGAAGTGGTGGACGAGCGGCGCCATGGACCCGCGCTGCAAGATCGCCATCTTCATGGGGAAGACCAGCTTCGAGGGACCGAAGCACCTGCAGCAGTCGATGGTCCTCGTGCCGATGGACGCGCCCGGCGTGAAGGTGGTCCGCGCGCTCACCGTCTTCGGCTACGACGACGCGCCCCACGGCCATGCCGAGGTGCGCTTCGAGAACGTGCGCGTGCCGCGGTCGAACATCCTCCTCGGCGAGGGCCGCGGGTTCGAGATCGCGCAGGGACGCCTCGGGCCCGGCCGCATCCATCACTGCATGCGGCTCATCGGCCTCGCCGAGCGCGCGCTCTCGTACATGTGCAAGCGCGCCGAGAGCCGCGTCGCGTTCGGCAAGCCGCTCGCCGACCAGGGCGCGCTCCGTCACGAGATCGCGCGGAGCCGCATCCAGATCGATCAGTCACGCCTCCTCACGCTCGATGCCGCCCACCAGATGGACACGGTCGGCAACAAGGAGGCCCGCAAGGCGATCGCCATGATCAAGGTCGTCGCCCCCAACATGGCGCTCGACGTGGTCGACCGCGCCATCCAGGTGCACGGCGGCGGCGGCATCTCGCAGGACTTCCCGCTGGCGTACGCGTGGGCGAACGCCAGGATCCTCCGCCTCGCCGACGGACCCGACGAGGTGCACCTCGAGTCGATCGCGAAGCAGGAGCTCTCCGAGCAGCGGCGACGCGAGGTCCGGTGACCGAGGGCGCGATCCGGGCGGTGCTCTTCGACTTCGGCGGGGTCATCCTGTCGAGCCCGATCGACGCCTTTCTCGCGTACGAGGCGGAGCGCGGGCTGCCGCGCGGCTTCGTCCAGACGCTCAACACGATCGCCCCCGACACGAACGCGTGGGCGTGCATGGAGCGCGGCGAGATCGACGAGGCCGAGTTCTACGCGCGCTTCGAGGCGGAAGCGCGCACCCGTGGGCATTCCTTCGATGCGCGCGCGCTGCTGGCGCGCCTCGCCGGACGCGTGCGCCCCGAGATGGTCGCGGCGATCGCGAGCCTCCGCACTCGCTACGTGACCGCCTGCCTGACCAACAACATGAAGCTCGGGCTCGGCACCGCGATGGCGAAGACCGAGGCCGACGCGCGCGAGATCGCCGAGGTCATGAAGCTCTTCGCGTTCGTCGTCGAGAGCTGCAAGATCGGCGTGCGCAAGCCGGAGGTCGCGTTCTACGAGCGCGCCTGCGCGATCATCGGCGTCGCGCCGGAGCACTGCGTGTTCCTCGACGACCTCGGCATGAACCTGAAGCCGGCGCGCGCGCTCGGGATGCGCACCATCAAGGTCGGCTCGCCCGAGCAGGCCCTTCGCGACCTCGAAGAGGTGCTCGACCATCCCGTCCGGCTTGCAGATCTGCAAGGGTCACCCGGGTCGATCAACATAGCGCGTGAGCCGCGCGAATGAGCGGAAAACCTCGCCCGCTGCAGGCCTTGGGTCCCTCTCGGCTGTATGCTACGTGCGGTCCCCGATGAGCCGTAAACCGACCAAGTACGTCTTCGTGACCGGCGGTGTCGTGTCTTCGATCGGGAAGGGCTTGAGCAGCGCCTCGCTGGGCGCCCTGCTCGAGGCGCGCGGGCTGCGCGTCACCATCATGAAGCTGGATCCGTACATCAACGTCGATCCGGGCACGATGAGCCCGTACCAGCACGGCGAGGTCTTCGTCACCGACGACGGCGCCGAGACCGACCTCGACCTCGGGCACTACGAGCGCTTCACGACCGCGCGCATGACGCGGTCGAACAACTTCACGACCGGCCGCATCTACGAGGCGGTCATCTCGAAGGAGCGCCGCGGCGAGTACCTCGGCGCGACCGTGCAGGTCATCCCGCACATCACCGACGAGATCAAGGCGCGCGTCCGCGACGCCGTCGACACCCCGAGCCATCCGGACGTCGTCATCGTCGAGATCGGCGGCACCGTCGGCGACATCGAATCGCTCCCGTTCCTCGAGGCGATCCGGCAGCTCAAGCTCGAGGCCGGTCCGAACAACGCGATCAGCATGCACGTCACGCTCGTGCCGTTCATCGAGACCGCGGGCGAGCTGAAGACGAAGCCCACGCAGCACAGCGTGAAGGAGATGCGCGAGATCGGCATCCAGCCCGACATCCTCATCTGCCGCACGAAGCAGACGCTCACCAAGCAGACGAAGGAGAAGATCGCCATGTTCTCCAACGTCCCCGTCGAGGCGGTCATCAGCGCCATCGACGTGAAGTGCATCTACGAGCTGCCGCTCCACCTGCACTCCGAAGGGCTCGACGATCTCGTCGCCGAGCGGCTCAACATCTGGAGCCGGTCGCCCGACCTCACGCCCTGGCAGCGCATCGTCGACCGGTTCACGCGCCCCTCGAAGGGCTCGGTCAAGATCGGGGTCGTCGGCAAGTACGTGCACCTGAAGGATGCGTACAAGTCGCTGAACGAGGCGCTCTACCACGGCGGCATCGCCAACGACGTGCGCGTCGAGCTCGAGTACATCGACTCCGAGGACGTCGAGCGCGAGGGCGCGGACAAGGTGCTCGGCTCGATCGACGCGCTGCTCGTGCCGGGCGGCTTCGGCGACCGCGGGACCGAGGGGAAGATCGCGGCGATCGGCTGGGCGCGCGAGAACAAGATCCCGTTCTTCGGGATCTGCCTCGGCATGCAGCTCGCGGTCGTCGAGTTCGCGCGCAGCGTCGCGCACCTCGAGGGCGCCAACTCCGCGGAGTTCGATCGCGACACGGCGTATCCCGTCATCGATCTCATGCCCGAGCAGCGCTCGGTGCGCGCCAAGGGCGGCACCATGCGGCTCGGCGGCTTCCCCTGCACGCTCGTGCCGGGCACCGTGGCCGCCGAGGCCTACGGCACGACCGAGATCAGCGAGCGCCATCGCCACCGCTACGAGTTCGCGAACGACTTCCGCGAGCCGCTCGAGAAGGCCGGCCTCGTGCTCAGCGGCACCTCTCCGGACCGCAAGCTCGTCGAGATGGTCGAGCTGAAGGACCACCCGTACTTCGTCGGCTGCCAGTTCCACCCCGAGTTCAAGAGCAAGCCGCTCGCCCCCCACCCGCTCTTCTCGCGCTTCGTGCGCGCCGCCGCCGAGCGCATGGCGGGCCGTGGCCGCGAAGCCCGCAAGAGCAGCGAGCCCCAGCCACACGCGAACTGATCGGCGGGGCGCTCAGGGTTTCGGGATCTCCGCGGGGGAGATGGCGCCTCGCCAGGTTTGCTCCCATAGGACGCGCAGCATGAAGGTGCTCGCGGGGGCGCACGGCGAGGTTTCTGCCGGCAGCTTCGCGCCATCGATGTAGCGATCGCTCCAGCGGGACGAGGAGAGCGGATCGCGCTCGCCCGGGCGGAGGAGGCCGTGGTGATGGGCATTCTGCAGGACGTACGCGAGCGCGCTCCGCGCATACCGCTTCGAGGTCAGATCCGTACGAAAGTAACGATCGCCCCACACGCGCCCGCGCTTCCGGCGCAGGACGTGGTGGTTGAGACGCCGCGAGACGCGCGTCTGGAAGCTGCGCATCCCGCTGGACAGCGCACGCTCGTCGCCAGCTTCGACGATGAGATGCACGTGCGTCTCCTGGATCGAGAACTCCACGATGCGGAGGTCGTGGCATGTTCGCTTCATGGCGCGAATCACGCCGCCTATCGCCCTTGCCATTCGCTCGTGCCGAAACGAGGGCAGTCCTCTCGCTGCGCGAAGCGTGACGTGCACCGGGGTGTGCCGCGAGAGCCGCGGCCTCGTGCGATGAGGCGTGCTGCGCTTCCCCTTCGGTGCGGGCGGCCGTCCCGCGCCGCGCCGAGCCCCACCTCGCCGCCCGGGCGCGCGCGCAGGACGAGCGAGAGCTGCGCTCCATCCCGCATGCAATGCAGTTTAGCGCGCCGTGCAAGAAGATGATGTTTGAATTGGGTGATTGCCAAGTATCCAATTTTGCGTGGTCGACATCTCCCCTCGCGGACGTCGACCCCGGGCGCGACCGAGCGCTTCCTGTTGCACGCCTTCACTCGCCTTCACGAGCGCGCGCTCCTCGAGCATGCCGGCCACGGAGTCCGTGTCACCGAAGCGCTGGAGGACGTTGGTGAGGTGTACGGCGCGGACGCTCGCCGCGCGGGTCCGGTCGGTCGTGCCGAGAAGCCTCGCTCAGTCCAGGTGCGGGATCAGCGAGATGCGTAGCGCGTAGAAGTGGTCGAGCGCGCTCGGAAGGGGCGCGAACAGGTTCGTGACCGCGCCGAGCCCGAGATCCACACCGTGGAGCAGGATGCGCGCCCCCGGGCCGATCGTCATCGCGGTGCGCTTGTCGTCCGGGGTCCGTTCGTCGAACTGATAGAGCTGCGTCGCCTCGAGCGAAAGCTCGAAGTTGTGCTTGATGAGCACGCCGACGTGCCCGAGGAAGCGGCCATAGGTGCGCGAGCGGCCGTCGAAGTCGATGCCGATGTCGAGCCCCTGCCGCGCCTGCACCACGAACGGCCCGCGCAAGACGCGCAGGTCCACCGCCGGCCGCAGCGTCACCTGCTGGGGCGTGAAGTGCGGGAGCTCGGTCGGCTCGAGCGCGATGGCATCGAGCGACGCGGCGTGCGCCGATGACCCCGGCTCGTAGATCGACGTGGGCGCCACGACGCCCAGGAACGCGCCGAACGCGAGCCACGTCGGCAGCGGCACGATCACGCGCGCGTGTAGCTCGACGTTGCCGAGGAGCGTCTTCGAGCCCGTCCCGTCCGGCGCCAGCGCGCTCGCGAACGGGAGCGTGACCCCGAAGTACATGCGTCTCGGGAAGATCCACGAGCCCTCGAACGACGCCGAGCCGAGCGCCAGCGTCGACCGCGGCTTCGACGGGTCCTCGGGAGTCCCGACGCCGAGCATCCACGTGATCGCCAGCTGGGCGTCGGGATGCGAGAGCTCGGGGAGCACGAACGGCGGAGGGATGCGCGGCGCCGAGAGCTCCTCGACCGTCGACGGGAAGCGCGGGAGCTCGGCGGAGCGATCCTCCACGAGGGGCGCGCCGTCCCGCTGCGTGACCGTGACGCCTGCGGCAGGCGCGGTCCCGGGCTGCGACGCCTGCGCCGACGCGCGGCCCGTCGCGAGCACGAGGGCCGCTCCGACGAGCATCGTCCCGGAGGGAAACCGCACGCGGCAGATTTACCACGGACGATTCCGTTCATTACAGTGGCGCCGTGCTCCACGCGATGTTTGCTCGAGCCGGGGCTGCGGCAGAGCGGTTCGTCCGGCGGTTCATGCCCGATCCGTTCGCGCTCGTCCTGCTGCTGACGCTCGCGGCGCTGGCGCTCGGCCTCCTCGTCATGCCGCCGCGCGAGCACGCCGCCTCCGATCTGATCCGCGCCTGGACGAGCGGGTTCGGCAACGCCGAGATCCTGAAGTTCGGGCTGCAGATCATCCTCATCGTCGTCACCGGCGAGGCGATCGCCGCCAGCCCGCCCGCGCAGCGGCTCCTCGCGCGCCTCACCGCGCTGCCGCGCACCGCGACGCAGGCGCTCGTCCTCGTGACGGTGTTCGCGCTGGTCACCGGCTGGGTGCACTGGGGCTTCGGCCTCGTGTCGAGCGCGCTGCTCGCCCGCGAGATCGGCCGCTCTCTCGAGCTACGCGGCATCAAGATCCACTACGCGCTGCTCGGGACCGGCGCGTACACGTCGATGCTCCTCTGGCACGCCGGCATCACCGCGAGCGCGCCGCTCCTGATGAACACCGAGAAGAACTTCGTGAGCGACGTGCTCGGCCTCGCCGGCGCGAAGGTGCCGCTGACCGAGACGATCTTCGCCCCGTACAACCTCGTCGCGTGCGCGGTCCTCCTCCTCGTCGTGCCGCCGCTCGTCGTGGCGATGCACCCGAAGGACGGCGCCATCGTGACCCCCGACCTTCGCACCATCCCGGCGGCCAGCATTCCCGACGAGCAGGAGGCGCCGCCCGTGACCGTCGCCGAGCGGCTCGACCGCACGCGGCTTCTCTCGTTCGTGATCGGGGCGCTCGGCCTGTCCTTCCTGTGGCGGTACCTGCGCGAGCGAGGGTTCGACCTCGATCACAACGTCGTCAACGTGACGTTCCTCATGCTGGGGCTCCTCCTCCACGACAGCCCCGTCGCCTATGCGCGCGCCGTGGCGCGGAGCGTTCGCGGCGTGTCGGGCATCGTCCTGCAGTTTCCCTTCTACGGCGGCATCCTCGAGGTGATGAAGCTCACGGGCCTGTCGTCGGCCATCGCCGATGTCTTCGTGCGCAGCGCCAGCGCCCGGACGCTCCCGCTCTTCACGTTCTTCGCCTCGATCCTGACGAAGAGCTTCGTTCCCTCGGGCGCCGGCGAGTGGGCGGTCGAGGGGCCGGTCATGCTGAAGGCCGCAAAGGAGCTCGGCGTCTCCTACGGCAAGGTCACGATGGCGGTCGCCTACGGGAACATGCTGGGCAACATGTACCAGCCGTTCTGGAGCCTGCCGCTGCTCGGCCTGATGGGCCTCCGCGCGCGCGACATCATGGGCTACTGCCTCATCCTCTTCGTCGTGTGCCTGCCCGTGCTCGGGCTCGCGCTCTTCCTCGGCTGACGGACGGTCACGGCGCGAGGAGGCCAGCGTCGCGGGCGCGTTCGATCACGGCGTGCGTCGCCGCATGACCGGGGCGTACCGCGCGCACCGACCCGCGCGGCGGACCGCCGTGGACGTACAGATCGCCGAGCAGATCGAGCAGCTTGTGACGCGCGGGCTCGTCCGCCTCGAACGGCGCGCCGGCCGACAGCACGCGCCCCTCGCCGAGGACCACCACGCTCTCCGGCGTCACGTGCGAGGCGAGGCCGCGCGCGAGGAGCTCGCCGATCTCGTGCTCGAAGCCGAAAGTGCGGGCCGTCGCCACGCGGGCCCGGAAGTCGGCGGGGTCGCCTCGCCACTCCGCTGCGGCCACGAGATCGGCGCGGCCGAAGTCGATCTCGACCGAGACGTCGATGCGCTCGCCCGGCGCGAAGTCGTACGTGCTCGCGCCCACCACGACGCGCCCCGCGCGCGCCACGACGAGGCGCGGCGCGTCCTGCGCGGGAGGCATCACGCCGGAGAGCGCGTCGAAGAACGCGGCAGCCCCTCCGTCCGCAAGCGGCATCTCCGGGCCGTCCACCACGATCGTGATCCCGCGGTGCACGCCGGCACCCGCGAGCGCGGCGAGCACGTGCTCGACGGTCCCGATGCGGAGCGTGCCGTCGCGCGTGCCGAGCGTCGTCGAGCGCGTGGTGTCGACCACCACGAGCTCCGCGAGCGGCACCTCGCGCCCTCCGGCGCGCACGCGCACCGGCCCGTCGCAGCGCTCGAACGCGACCGAGGACGGCCGCCCCGAGTGGAGCCCCTGCCCCCGGATCACGCGTTCTTCGCGGCGTCCGCGGCGGCGCGTGCGTCGTCGTCGTGATGACGACGCTCCCACAGCGCCGAGCCGAACCACGCGAGGACGAGGCCGGCCAGCGCCCACGCCGCGTGCATCCAGCCAGGAGGCGGGGGCACCCGCAGCGCCACGCCCTTCGCGTCGAGCGCGCTGCCCTCGAACACCGGCTGCCAGCGGTCGATCTCGTCCTTGCCGTAGAGCGCCGTCACGAGGGCCGTCCCTTCGTCGGTCGGGAAGACGAGCATGAGGCGGCGGTAGGACAGCGTGACCGTCCCTGCCGCGGGCACGTCGTCGGTGGTCTTCGAGCAGTCGCCCTCGATGAGGCCGACGCGCGTCCCGTCGGCGCGTTGCCGCGTCTCGAGCCGCACCGTCGACCAGCTGACGCCCGAGGGCTGCAGCACGCCCGGCATGCCGCCGGCGATCACCTGCAGGTCGGAGGTCTCGACGTTGCCGCCCTTGCGCAGCTTCTTCAGCGTGAGCCGCGGGGCGAGCGGGTGCCCGGGGGAGACGGGCCGCGACCACTCCTCGGAGCCGTCGGCCGGCGCCGGGCTGACGGGCGAGAATCCCTCGGGCACGTGGTACTCGAACGCCGTCCCCGCGGGACGGTCGTGCGGGGCGCTCACCCTCGGACCGAGGACGGCCGCGGCCAGCGCAACGACGACGATCGCGGTCTTCCGCATGATCCCGCCACCCTAGCGCTCCGGGGCGCCCGGGAGAACGCCTCTCTCGCCGGGCCTTGCGGTGTAGGCTGACGGCCACGATGCGCTCGACTTCCCTCGCGCTCGTCCTCGTCCTCGCTTCGTCGCTCTTCGCCTGCCGGCACGCCGGCGGAGACCCGCCCGACGCCGCCGCCGGCCCGCTGCGCGTCGCCGCGGCCTCCGATCTCGCGGACGCCTTCACCGAGATCGGCAAGGCCTACGAGGCCTCGTCCGGAACCCACGTGGATCTCACGTTCGGCTCCACCGGGCAGCTCGCCCGGCAGATCACGGAGGGCGCCCCGTACGACGTGCTCGCGGCGGCCAACGTCTCGTACGTCGACGACGTCGTGAAGAAGGGCGCCTGCCTCGGCGACACCGTGCAGCACTACGCGCGCGGCCGCATCGTCGTGTGGGCGAGCGACGCCGCACGGCTCCCGCGCACGCTCGACGGGCTGCGCGACCCTCGCTTCGCCAGGATCGCGATCGCCAATCCCGAGCACGCACCCTATGGCCTCGCCGCGCGGCAGGCGCTCCAGCACGCGGGGCTGTGGAGCGATCTCGAGCGACGTGTGGTGCTCGGCGAGAACGTCCAGCAGGCGCTCGCGTTCGCGCGCTCCGGCAACGCCGACGTCGCGGTCGTCGCGCTGTCGCTGGTCGTCCACGGCCCGGGCGCGTTCCTGCCCGTCGATCCCGCGCTCCACGAGCCGCTCGTCCAGGCCCTCGTCGCGTGCAAGGGCGGCGCGTCGGGCGGCCGGACCACCGCGGCGCGCCGCTTCGTCGAGTTCGTCGCCTCGGACCCCGGCCGCGCGGTCATGCGCCGGTACGGCTTCCTCCTGCCCGGCGACGCCCTGTCGCCCGCGGAGTGACGGGCGTGGATCTCGGCCCGCTCCTGCTGTCGTTCGAGGTCGCCGCGCTGGCCACGCTCCTCGCCGGGGCGCTCGGCATCGCGGCGGCGGCGCTGCTCGCGAACGTGCGATTCCCGGGACGCGACGTCCTCGAGGTCCTCTTCACCGCGCCGCTGGTGATGCCGCCGACCGTCCTCGGCTACTACGTGCTCGTCGCGCTCGGCCGCCGGAGCGTCCTCGGTCGCGCGTACGAGGCGCTCACCGGCAGCTCGATCGTGTTCACGGTGACGGGCGCGGTCGTCGCCGCCACCATCGGGGCGCTCCCGCTGGTGGTCAGGAACGTCCGCGCCGCGCTCGAGGACACCGACCCGGCCCTGGTCCTCGCCGCGCGGACGCTCGGCGCCACGCCGCTCCGCGCCTTCTTCACGGTGCAGCTGCCGCTCGCGAAACGCGGCGTCGTCGCGGCGTCGATGCTGGCGTTCGCGCGCGCCGTCGGTGACTTCGGCGTCACGCTGATGGTGGCGGGCGACATCCCGGGCCGCACGCGCACCGCCTCGCTCGCCATCTACAACGCGATCCAGGCCCAGCGCGACGACGACGCGGCGGGCCTCGTGATCGTGCTGAGCGTCCTCGTGCTCGGCCTCCTCTACGCGGTCGGCAAGCTCACGCGGCGCGGCGGAGCAGCGTCGTGACCACCCACGGGCCGACGCTCTCGGTGCGCGCGGTCATGACGTCCGGCGCGTTCACGCTCGACGTCGCCTTCGACGTGCCGCCCGGCGTCACGGTGCTCTTCGGGCCGTCGGGCGCCGGCAAGAGCCGCACGCTCGCCTGCATCGCCGGCACCGCGATCCCCGACGCAGGACGCATCGCGTACGGCGACGAGGTGTGGCTCGAGCAGGACCCAGCCCGCCGGCGAAGCGTCCCCATCCACGCGCGCCGCGTCGCGTACGTGTTCCAGTCGCTCGCCCTCTTCCCGCATCTCACCGCCGAGGAGAACGTCCGCTACGGCATCGCGCGCGACCTCCCGAAGGACGAGCGGCGCGCGCGTGCCGGCGCGATGCTGACGCGCATGCGCGTGCCCCACCTCGCGGCGCGACGCCCCGGGAGCTTCTCGGGGGGGGAGGCGCAGCGCGTCGCCCTTGCCCGCGCCTTCGCGATGCAGCCCCGCGTCCTCCTCCTCGACGAGCCCTTCTCCGCGCTCGACGCGGCGGTGAAGGCCGCGCTGCTCGAGGAGGTCGGCGCGTGGGTGACCGAGCAGCGCGTCCCGGCCATCCTCGTCACCCACCAGGCGGACGAGGCGCGGGCGCTCGGCTCGCGCGTCGTGCTGCTCGCCGAGGGGCGGGTCACGGCCCAGGGCGCCATCGACGACCCGGCGCTCGCCCTTCCCGAGCTCCGCCGCGGCCCGTGAGCCCCGCGCCCACGTTGCGGCGACATGTGACAGCGGCTAAGAGGTTCGCGCCATGCCCGGACTCCCGCAAGACGAGGTCGAGCGCTGCCTCGAGATCCTCGAGACGATCATCGAAGACCGCACCAGCCTGAGCCACGTCTCGGACGAGCTCCGCATCAGGTTCCTCACCGCCGCCGGCCGCGTCTCCCGCCCCACGCGGGACGAGTCGCAGCGCTCCGCGAAGGCGTTCCGGCGCATCGTCCGGAAGAAGAGCCAGGACCACGATCGCGAGGTCCGCGCCGGCACCGAGATCCGCGCCGCGCGCCGCGCCGAGGTCTTCGCGGCGCCCCCGCAGCTGGTCGGCGGCACCGAGGCCGCCGAGGGCGAGCGCGAGCTGAACAAGGCCCGCGCCTGCTACGTGTGCAAGACGTGGTTCACGAAGCTGCACTTCTTCTACGACTCGATGTGCACGCCGTGCGCCGAGCTGAACTACCAGAAGCGCTTCCAGACCGCGTCGCTCGAGGGCCGGGTCGCGGTCATCACCGGGGCGCGCATCAAGATCGGCTTCCAGGCGGCGCTCATGATGCTGCGCGCCGGCGCCCACGTCATCGTGACCACGCGCTTCCCGCGCGATGCCGCCTCGCGCTTCGCCCGCGAGGAGGATTTTCCGAAGTGGCAGCATCGGCTCGAGGTGTACGGCCTCGATCTCCGTCACTCGCCGAGCGTCGAGATGTTCGCGCGCTACCTGACGAGCACGAAGGACCGCCTCGACATCCTCATCAACAACGCCGCGCAGACGGTGCGCCGCCCTGCCGGCTTCTACACGCACATGCTCGATCTCGAGCAGCGTCCCTTCGACAGCCTGCCGCCGGGCGTGCAGTCGGTGCTCGCCGGTCACGAGGAGTGCAAGGCGGCGCTCTCGGTCAGCGGCCACCACGGCCCCGAGGCCCTGCCCCAGGGCGCCGGGTTCGTGGCGTGGAGCGGTGACGGGCCGGGCGTCGGCATCCGGTCCTCGGCGCTGCTCTCGCAGGTGCCGTGCGCCTACGACGACCCGACGAACGACGCCGAGATCTTCCCGGCCGGGCGCACCGACGTCGATCTCCAGCAGGTCGATCTCCGCGCGACGAACAGCTGGCGGCTCACGCTCGCCGACGTCCCCTCGCCCGAGATGCTCGAGGTGCAGCTCGTCAACGCGGTCGCGCCGTTCATCCTGTGCAGCAAGCTGAAGCCGCTCATGATGCGGCACCGCACGAACGACAAGCACATCGTCAACGTGTCGGCCGTCGAGGGACAGTTCGCGCGCCACACGAAGACCGACAAGCACCCGCACACCAACATGGCGAAGGCGGCGCTCAACATGATGACGCTGACGAGCGCGCCCGACTACGCGAACGCCGGCATCTTCATGAACGCGGTCGACACGGGCTGGGTCACCGACGAGGACGCGGCGCCCCTCTCGGCGGCCAAGCAGGCGATGCACGACTTCCAGCCGCCGCTCGACATCGTCGACGGCGCGGCACGCATCTGCGATCCCTTCTTCTCCGGCCTGCTCACCGGCGAGCACGTGTGGGGGAAGTTCCTGAAGGACTACGCGCCCTGCGCGTGGTGAGGCTCCGGCGGGACGTGCGCGGGCGCCGCGTCGGACGCAGGGCCGTCGGCGCGTAGCGGCAGCCGGAAGCCGAACGTCGTGCCGCGCCCCGGCTCGGAGCGCACGCTCACCGATCCGCCGTGGGCCTCGACGAGGCGCTTCACGGTGGCGAGCCCGAGCCCGAGCCCGGGCCGGGCCGCCGCGTCGCCGCCGCGCACGTACGGCAGCCAGATGAGCGGTAGCTCGGCGGCCGGGATGCCCGGACCCGTATCGCTCACCTCGACCTCGACCTCGGTTCCCTTCGTCGCGCCCTGGATCCGGATCTCGCGGACGTCGCGCTGCCCCGCGTGGCCTGGCGGCGACGAAGCGTATTTGATCCCGTTGCGCACCAGGTTCGACAGGATGCTGGCGAGGATGCCCGGCGAGCACAGGACGGTGCACGCCGGCACCTTGGGCTCTACGAGCGTGATGCCCGCGGCCTTCGCCTCGTCGGCGAGCTCCTCGTTGACGCTCGCGATGGCAGCCGCGAGATCGGCCTCCGCGCCCGCAGAAGGCGCGGTGCCGGCGCGCGCGAACGTGAGCAGGTCGCGCACCATGGCGAGCGCGCGCTCCACGCTGGAGAGGGTGCGCGTCACGATCGGCACGAGCTTCGGGTCGGCGGTGCGCTCCCTCACGAGCTCGAGGCCCATCTTGATCGTCCCGAGCGGATTGACGATGTCGTGGGCGACCCGGCTCGCGAACGTCTCGAGCTCGTCGGCCCGCCGCGCGTAGAGCGCGTTGCGCGACTCGAGCACCTCGCGGTAGCTGCGCAGCGTCCGCAGCACGACGACCGCCGCGAACACCGCGGTGATCGCGCAGAGCGCATCGAGGCCCCACGTGATGCGCAGTGACGACGAGCGGCGCAGCTCGATCTTCTTCGCGAGCGCTGCGGCCTCCTGGGAGGCGACGGTCATCGCGTTGAGCACCGCCGTGCTGAGGGCGAGCGACGCCGGCGACAGCTCCTCCTCGCTGATGTGCTGCGCGGTGCCGAGCTGGCCGGTGACGAGGGCGGCCTCCATGTGCTCGACCGCGGCGTCGAACTGCCGGTCGGCCGCGGCGATCCGCGCCTCGATGTCCTTGTCGGTCGGCTCGGCGACGGCGATGTAGTCCGCGCTGTCGCGGTCCAGCTTGTCCTTCCGCTGGTGGATGATCGCGACGTCGACGGGCTTCTTCTGGGTCGACATCGCCCGCAGCTCCATCGAGAGCTGGGTCACGTCGAGCCGCATCGACACGAGGAGCTCGATGCTCGGCGCGGTGGTGCTGGAGATGTCCACGGCATCACCGTGGATGCCCGAGATGAGGAACTGCGAATACGCCGACGAGGCGACGAAGCTCGCCGTCACGACGAGCAAGGCGACGATGAGCGTGCGCTGCGGGGCGCGCGTCGCCGCCGCACTCTTCCTGGGCTCTACGGGTCCGGGCGGCATGCAGCGCTCCTAACGTGCCAGAGCGCGAGATCCGATCAACCGAAGTGCGTCACACGACGGCGATTTAATCGACGAGCGGGGGCGCGGGGTCCACGAGCCGGAGCCCGATCGGCAGCCCCTCACCGAGGATGGCCACGCGCTCCTCCTCACCGACGTCGACGAGCTCCTGCACGGCCTTCACCCAGGCCTCCTTCGCGCGCGCCTGCGCGAGGCGCTTCGCGAGCTCGAGGCGCAGGCGCTCCGGCACGTCGCGGGCGCGGTCACCGGTCACGCGCGCGAGCTGGACCGCGGCGTGAGGCGCGCTCGCGATGCCCTCCCACTTCTGGTTGAGGAGGTGCTCGAGCCAGGGCTCGACCACCTTCGGCCCGAGCACGTGGTGCACGCTCGCGTACACCGGCACGCGCGCGCCGATGCGGCCGAGGGCGCTCCACAGGCGCGCCTCGTCGATACCGCCGAGCTTCACGGCCGCGGCGCCGGCCCACGTGCGCTCGTGCACCCATCCCCCGAGCTGGGCCCGGCGCGCCGCGGGGACGCGCTCGAGCGACGACAGCAGCGAGAGGAGCTCGTCGGGCGCGTCGGGCATGCGCTTCGGCTTCTTGAGCTTTGCCTCGGGCGGCGCGAACGCCGGATCGAAGACGTCGCGCACCGTGACCTGCATGCTCTCCGTCAAGCCGCCCGAGAGGCGCCGCCACGCGATGAAGAACTGAGCCCAGCCGCGCGGCTCGTCGGGGAACGCGAGCCGTCCGTCGAAGAGCGGCCACGTGCGCTCGATGCGCGAAGGATCGCCGGGATCGCCGAAGCCCGGACGCAGGCAGTAGCCGAGGAGCAGCCAGTACGCGCGCTCGTGCGCGGCGGTCCGCCTCCGGGCGCCGGTGTTGACGAGGAGGCGATCGGCGAGCGCGCGCGCGGTCTCCATCGTCCAGCCGCCGCGGTCGCCGAGGGTCTTCTCGAGATCGCGGACGACGTCCTTCACCTCGCGCGCGTCGGCCTCGTTCTTCTTCCCGAACACGCGCTCGAGGATGCGGTCGGCCTCGCCGAGCTTGCCGGACGGGGCGCGTGCGGGGCCATCGGCCGCGGGCATCCGCGCCGGTCTGAGCGACGCAGGAGCGGCGGGCGGCAGCGACGTGGAGCGGGCGCCGCCCTCGCGCAGCTGGAACTCGAGGCGGAACTTGCGGCCGGCGGCGGTGCCGGGCTGCGTCGCCTCCGTGCACGCGAGCTCGAGCTGCCCGGTCTCGAGCAGCTCGCCGCCGAGGTGCACGGGCACCGCCTGCTCCTTGCCCGAGGAAGGAAGGTGCGCGACGACCGGCGGCAGGCGCTCGAACGCGTCCTCCGAGATCGTGACGAGGGCGCCCGTGTCGTCACGGGCGACGTCCGACGCGTACAGGTCGAACCGCACGTTACGCCCGACCACCAGCTCGAAGCTGCGGCCCGCCTCGTGGCGCATTCCCTCGCGCGCGCCGCGAGGAAGGATGCACACCGCACGCATCTCGCCGCCCGCCTGCTCGGGCGCGATCGCGACGTAGTAGCCGTGCGACGCGCCGCTCTCGATGCGAACGCCGACGCCCCGGCGCGCGAAGCCGAACAGCACCGCGCCGCGCGCCACCGCGAGGTCGGGGTCGGTGCCGGGGAGCACGCGAGGCGCCGCGCCGCCCGCCGAGACCGCCGCGACGAGCGCGCGGGCGATGGGCGGCGCGTTGAAGACGCCGCCATTGAGAAGGAGCGCGTCGGGCGTGCCGCGCGGCAGCTCGCTCGCGTGACGCACGAGGAACTGGCGGACGTGGCGGGTGATGGCGGGCTCGCGCTCGTACGGAAGCCCGAACGACACGATCGCGGCGCGCCTCGGGACGGGCGGCTCGTGCTCCGCGACCGGCGGAAAGAAGCCGGCGAGCACCACGTTCTCGACCTCTTCCCTCGTCAACGTGATGCCGCGCGCGCCCCCGACCAGCTTCGAGCCGCGGCCGAGGATGGTGACGCGCGCCTCGGTCACGCTCGCGTCGCCGAGGATGCGTTCCTTCGCCTCGCGGCACGACTGCACGAGCTGCCCGACCTCGGCCGGCTCGAGGCGGGCGCCGTCGCGCGCGAGCCGCGGCTCGGCCAGGTGCGCGAGCGCGAGATCCATGTTGTCGCCGCCGAGCAGGATGTGGCGACCGACGGCGATGCGGCGCACCGTGAACCACGGCGCAGCGCTCGCCTTGCGGATGCCCATCAGCGAGAGATCGGTGGTGCCGCCGCCGACGTCACACACGAGCACGGTGCGCTCCTCGGAGGGCGCGGCGAGCTCCCGGATCGCGCGTTCGCCGCGCATCGCCGCGTAGAACGCGGCGGACGGCTCCTCGAGGAGGAACGGCCGGAGCCCGGCCTGCTCTGCGGCTCGCAGCGTGAGCTCGCGCGCGACCTCGTCGAACGACGCTGGCAGCGTGAGCACCACGTCCTGCTCGGCGAGCGGCGCGTCGGGCAGATCCTGGTCCCACGCTGCGCGGACCTGCGCGAGGATGCGGGCGCTTGCGTCGACCGGCGAGATGCGCCGGGCCGGCTCCCCCTCCGCCTCGTCGGCCGCGCCCCACGGAAGGATCGGCGCGAGGCGATCGACGGCGCCGTGCGACAGCCAGCTCTTCGCGGACGAGACGACGCGGCCCACGACCTCGCCGCCGCGCCGCCGCGCGAGCTCGCCGACGACCCAGTCGGGATCGCCGCTCACCTCGCCGGGCAGCGGCGCGTAGAGCGACGAGGGCAGGAGCGGCAGCGCGTCCTGCTCGGTCGCGGTGATGGGCTGCGCGACCTCGAAGATGCGGGGCTCGGGCGCGCCCTTCTTCTTCGGATCGATCTCCGCATACGCGACGACGGTGTGCGTCGTTCCGAGATCGATACCGACGACGAAGCGCGCGGTCATGTCAGCTCATTCGCCGCGCACGCTGAGCTCGACCTTCCAGCGCTCGCCTTCCTTCTTCGGCGCGAGCGGGACCGCCTCGAGGAGGAGCGTGCCGACCTCCGTGATCGTCGAGTGCAGGCGCACCGGCACGACGTCGCCGAACGCGCGGCCCTCCGCGGGCAGGTCGACCTCGATCGGCGCGAGCTCGTCGACCTCGTCGCTCCTCCAGCGCTCGAGGGTCGTGCCGACGACGTCCGTGCGGCGCACGTTCGAGCCGAAGAACCGGAAGCGCACCTTCTCGCCGACGACGACCCCGAGCTCGCCGCCCGGCACGTCGACCTCGGAGCCCTCTTCCATGCCGAGCGGCGCCACGCAGAGCGCAGCGACCGGCGGCTCGAGCCCCGGGATCGCCGGGACCGCGCCCTCGATGCCGACGTAGTACGCGCGCGCCGTGCCGCCGCGGATGCGGACGCCGCGGCCGTGACGGGCGAGCGCGTAGGCCGCCGCGCCGCGCGCCACCGCGAGATCGAGATCGGTGCCCTCGAGCACCGAGGCCGGCGCGGCGCCCGCCGCCTCGAGCCACGAGCCAAGCGACGACACGATGCGGTCGCGCAGGGCCGCGCTCTTCATCACGCCGCCGTTGAAGAGGATGCGTGTAGGTTGCAGCATCTTGCCGGCAGCCCCGGCGGGCCGGATGCCCACGCGCTCGAGGGCGTCGGCGTGGCGCGCGAGGAGCGCCGCGAGGTGCTTCGTGACCGCCGGATCCTGCGCGTACGGCAGGCCGAGCGTGGTGAGCGCGGCGCGGGCGCGGGCCGCCGGCCGTGCGTCGGCGCCGACCAGCGGGAAGAAGCCGTCGACGATCGCGCGCGTCACCTCGTCCTGCGTGACCTCGGCGCGCAGCGTGGAGCCGACGAGCTTGCTGCCCTTGCCGGCGATCGCGATGGGCGCCGAGACGGCGCTCCGGTCGCCGAGGAGCTTCTCCTTCGCGCCGCGGGCGGCGTGCTGGAGCGCGACGCGCTGCCAGCGATCGAGCTCGAGGATCCGCCCGGCCGCCTCGGCCTCGGCGATCATCTTCTGCTCGACCATGTGCGCGAGCAGGAGATCCATGTTGTCGCCGCCGAGCAGGATGTGCTCGCCGACCGCGACGCGCTCGAGCGCGAGCTCGCCGTCCTTCTCGACCGCGGCGATGACCGAAAAATCGGTGGTGCCGCCGCCCACGTCGACGACGAGCACGGCGTCGCCGACCTTCACCTCCTTGCGCCAGCCGTCGCCGCGCGCCGCGAGCCACGCGTAGAACGCGGCCTGCGGCTCCTCGAGGAGCGTGAGGTCCTCGAGCCCCGCGGCGAAGGCCGCCTCGGTCGTGAGCTCGCGCGCCGCCGCGTCGAACGACGCCGGCACGGTGAGCACCACGCTCTGCCGCGCCAGCGCGAGCTCGGGATCGCCCTTCGCGATCACGTGGTCCCAGGCCTCGACGAGGTGCTCGAGGTAGCGCCACGAGGCCTCGACCGGGCTGATCTTCTCGACGTCCTCGGGCGCGCCGGGCGGCAGGATCGGACCGCGGCGGTCGACGCTCGGGTGGCCGAGCCAGCTCTTCGCGCTCGTGATGACGCGGGCCGGAGCGTCGGCCCCGCGCGCCCGCGCGTGCTCGCCGACGACGTACGTGCGGCCCTGATCCCACGGGAGGGTCTGCGGCCCGTCGCTCTGGTGCGCGACGTAGAAGAACGACGGCAGGAGCGGCTGCGCCTCGACGGTGCCCTGCGCGACGAGCTGCGGGATCGCGAGCACCTCGGGCGATGGCGCGGGCGACCCCGGGTCCTCGGGGATGCGCGCGTAGGCGAGCGCGGTGTGCGTCGTGCCGAGGTCGATGCCGACCGCGTAGCGAGGCGCGCTCACAGCTCGACCTCGGCCTGGGCGAGCACGTGCGCGTCGTGGCCGGCGATGGCGGTGGGGAGCGAGATCTCGCGCGCGCGCCAGCCCTTGTGGCGGAGCGTCCCCGTGAAGGGACCGGTCCCGGTCACGTTGCCGGTGAGCTTCACCTCGGCGGCGTCGATCTCCGGCAGCGTCAGCCGCGCGCCCTCGGCCTCGCTGCGCACCGGCTCGAGCTTCACGTGCTCGCGGAGCGCCTTGCGGCATCCGGCATGGACGACGCGCGCCGCCGCGCCGATGTCGGCGTCGGCGAAGGAGGCGACGTCCTCCTCGAGGAAGTCGACGAACCGGCCTTCGCGCTGGAGCAGCGCGAGGAGCTGCAGCGCGGCGTCCTGGCTGGGCGGCGCGGGCGGGGCGGTCGGCGTGCGCCGCGGCGGCTCGGTCAGCCGCGCGGG